>JBJTNJ010000057.1:0-31257 GCA_046074005.1 Sphingobacteriaceae bacterium | reverse complement strand
CGCTTACAATTAAACTCAGCAAATAGAGGCCTGCAAATTGTCAATTGCCAAAATTACTTAAGGACGCCAAGGTTTGTTCTAAAGGAAATGCAAAGAAATAAAAGGAGAGCATATTTACGAGCAAATGTCCCCAATCTTTATGAATTAATCCGCTAGTAAAAACCGAATACACTCGTTGCCCTCGGCTAACACTATAGGGGTGCAACATGAATTTTCCGTATAACTGGTGGTTTGAAAAAGCGTATATACTGGTGAGTACCGTAAACAGTAAAATGATGCTGGATACTGGGGTTTGACTTAAATATTCTTGCATGATACTTAATTTAAAATTCGTCCTATGGGATAGCGATTTACGGTTTTTTCTAGATGATCGGAATGACGATACACCCAATCTAACTGAGCCGAGCCACTTTTAGCCAGGGCTTCATTTTGCGCTTTTGCTTCTTCTAATTGTTTTCGCAGATCGGGGTTACGCTTAAAAAGTTCGGCAGCTGTATCTTCAAATACATAGGCTGAAAAATATTCTTTTTGCCCTAACACACTATCGAAAAAATTCCAAGCAAAAAACGAATCCACCCCTTGAGGCTCCAGGGTTTCTACAATATATCTGTTTTGAGGTTGATTCACCCTAACCACATAATCGCCGGCATAAAATTGCACTGCTTGTTCTTGTGCTTTTAGCGTTACTTGGCTATGCAAATAATGGCCTTCATAAGGCTTTGAGCCAGTTTTGTAATCAACAATGGTGTACATTTCTAAGCGAAATAGGCTATCTTTTTTTAAACGCTCTAGCTGTACCCCATTAAGTTGCAATAGGGTAATTACCTTTTGCCAAGCTTGTGGAATAATATAGGCTTTAGGTGCTTGTACCTTTACCGTTGCTTCGTAATGATTAAACCAAGGAATGCTTTTCTCATAAGGTTTTTTCCGATCGTAATACAAGCGATTTTGGCCACTAATTTCGCTAGGTTTATAGCTTGCTTCAAAGCCTTTAAAACGCAAACTATCTACCCGCTTTTCATCGAGTTTCCAGGTTAATGCAAATTGCTTTTGTTGAGCGGCTTCTGCCAAGGCTTGCGCCCGCACCTTACCAATTTCGGCGGCATGCTCTTGCGTAAAGGCCAATAGGTGTTTCATTAACTCATAAGTAGCTTGCACTCGTTGAGCAAAAGGCTTAAGCATGTGCGTTTCGGGCACGTAGCCTATGGTTTGGTGTAAAGCTGCATAACCGGTGCTAAACCTAGGTGTTTCTAAAAATGCCTGAATGCCCAAATCGGGGGTTTCGCCTACATGATCTACATAGGGGGTCATTTCAAAGCCACTTGCTTGCATTCGCTTAAACAGCTCAGGTGTAAGTTTCTGCGTCATAAAGCGGGCCAAGGTGGGGCTTAGCTTATCCTGCTGCGTATCAATAAGCGTCATTACATACTGGTAATCGGCACCATTGCTGGTATGGTTATCAAAAAAGATATCGGGTTGCCAAGTGCTAAAAATTTCTTGGAATGATCTCGAATTTTTAGAATCTGTTTTAATAAAATCCCTATTTAGATCTAGATTCTGGGCATTGCCCCTAAATCCGTAGGCTTCCGGACCATTTTGGTTGGCTCGAGAGGTAGAGGAACGGGTTAAACTCCCATCAATATTGTAAAGCGGAATTACACAAATGACCACATCTGCAGGCACCGAATGACTTTTCAATAATTCTCGTACTAGCATCATAGAAGCATCAATACCTTCGGGCTCACCTGGGTGAATGCCGTTGTTAATTAATACAATGCGTTTATTTTGTTTACGTAATACTACCGGATCGAAATTTTTATTTTTTGAAAGCACAGCTAAATGAAGCGGCTTCCCGCTATCTGTTAAACCACAAGTAAGCAGCTTTAGTTCATCGTATTGCACGTCTAATGCTTGGTAAAAGGCAATAGCTTGGGCATGGGTGGCGCTCACGTTCTTGTTAGCACTTCGCTCAAAGGGAGCTAATTGTGCAAAAGAAGCGTAAGAAATACATAAACTGTAAAGCAGTAAAACGGTTTTTTTCATCTTAAATCTAAAATACTACTAGGATTTTAACAGTGCTTGTTGGGCTTTGGGCAAACTGCTTGTAATTAATTCATAAGAGTGATCGATCATTTCGGTAAGCTGTTGGATGCTTAAACGCCCCTTCAACGATACGGTATTCCAATGGGTTTTATTCATGTGATAACCGGGCTGTACCTCTTCATATTCTTCTCGTAACTCTTGGGCTCTTTCGGGGTCGCATTTTACGTTCATGGTTTCTCCTTCCACAATGTCTAATAACAAAAACATTTTGCCCAACACTTTAAAAACCAACACCGTGTCGCCAAAAGGTAAACCCTCGGTAACCTGTGGTTTTTCGAGGCAATACAGTCTAATAGATTCAATATCCATCTGAATAAAAAGCTTAGCAAAAGGTACGGTTTTATTTTAAATTTACAACCGATAAGAATAGCGAATTATGGACCTCTTGCAACACTATGCCTTTACGGCCGCCAATCGTTTTTTACACTATGTAACCATCGATACACAATCAGACCCTTACTCTCCAAGCTGCCCCTCTACCGAAAAGCAGAAAGATTTAGGGAAGGTATTAGCGGCAGAATTGCTAGCCATGGGCCTAGAGGATGCACACTTAGATGAGCATGGCTATGTATATGCTACGCTCCTGAGCAACACGACTAAACAAGTGCCGGTGCTTTGCTATTGTTCGCACATGGATACGTCTCCGGATTGTAGCGGAGCAGGCGTAAAACCAATTATTCATAAGAATTACCAAGGGCAAGATTTGGTATTACCCGATGACCATAAACAGGTGCTACGCCTAGCGGAACACCCCGATTTAAAGGAGCAATTGGGCAACGATATTATTACTGCAAGTGGCACCACCTTGTTGGGAGCCGATAACAAAGCCGGACTTGCGGAGATTATGGATTGTGTGCACTTCCTAATTAACCATCCCGAAGTAAAGCATGGTACCATTAAACTATTGTTTACCCCCGATGAAGAAATTGGCAGAGGGGTAAACAAAGTAGATTTACAAAAATTAGGGGCCGATATAGCCTACACCGTAGATGGCGAAACACTAGGCTCTTTAGAAAATGAAACGTTTTCTGCAGATGGAGCTGTATTAACTATTTCGGGCCTAAGTTCACACCCAGGCTTTGCCAAAGGCAAGATGGAAAGTGCCATCAAAATTGCAACCGAACTACTAGCTGCCTTGCCCAAAAATGAGTGTAGCCCCGAAAGCACCGAAGGTAAACAAGGTTTTATTCATCCTACAGCAATAAAAGGGACTGTAGAAGAAGCCACTATTGAATTTATTTTACGTGATTTTACCGATGAAGGCTTAGTGGGGCATGCCAACTATCTTCGCCAGCTAGCTCAAAATACCTTAAAAAACTATCCTCACTCTAGCTATACCCTCAATATTACGGAACAATACCGCAATATGAAGCAGGTGCTAGACCAGTATCCACAAATAAGCGATTTAGGCTTAGAAGCCATTCGCCGAGCAGGCATTACACCAAAATTACAAAGTATTCGAGGCGGTACCGATGGCTCTAGGCTCTCGTTTATGGGTTTACCTTGTCCCAATATTTTTGCCGGAGAACACGCTTTTCACAGCAAACTAGAATGGGTGTCGGTACAAGACATGAACAAAGCGGTGGAAACCCTCATACACTTAGCTGTATTGTGGGAAGAAAAATCCTGATTTTGATCTTATAAAATATCTTCTCGTGGGTGGCGTTTTACATCAAGCATGTAATTAATTTGCCCATGAACAGTTTATACATTGCTCCCTCTGCCATTTCTGGCATGGGTTTATTTTGTAAGCGCCCTTTAGCTTACGAAGAGCGTATTTTCAGCCTAAAAGGCGATCATATTTTTCATGATTATACCGCAAAATTTGCTAAACAGGGACCCAATTGGATTGGCATTGGCCCAAACGAGTGGATTATTCCATCTACCGGAAGCCCCGTGCTATTTCTAAATCATTCGTGCAAACCCAATGTATTTATTAATCAACACCTAGAGGTAATTGCGGCTAGTCCATTGGAGGCCAATACGGAACTGCTGTTAGATTATTCTTCAACAGAACTAGACCCCTATTGGGAAATGGCCTGTGCCTGCAAAAATGAAAACTGCCGAAAAATTATTAAGAATTTCGAATCCTTACCCGCAATATTGAAAGTAAAATACAGCTTTTTTGTACATCCTAGCTTTTGGAAAGCATCCATAGAGAAGGAGTGGGAGTAACTACGGATTCTTTACTAAAAGAAAGCTAAAAATTGCGTGGGCACTTAGCCCGAGTGAAATAGGTACTGCGACTACCCACGAACAACAGACTACACCCACGCAATTGCTGAAGCATGAAAACTTTTTTGTTCGTTTATACTTTAGGTCGCAGTTTAAAAATCACCCAAATAGCTTATGCAATATTTTAGGCATCATCCCCGAAGGAACTGCTTTATTAACGCAACACACGAATATAGATTATGCACGCAAAGTAGGTGAACAGAATAAATGACATTGGGATTAGAGAACAAGGCGTGTTCCTGTTTTTTGAAGGACTACTCTCTAATTTTAGTTGGCACAGCTACTAAATTACTAGTAGCCTTCGCTAATAATTTATCGGAATGATGAATCAATTCTGCTTGCACATATACCACTGTTCGCCCATTACGAATTACTTTGGCTTTCGCTACTACTTCATCGCTTACCTTGGCAGCATTAATAAAATCAACCACCAAATTGAGCGATACAAAAGCTTGTTCTTTGTTAAGACTAGCCACTGCCGTACCTATTACATCGTCTAACATTCCGGAAATAACCCCACCATGCAACATGCCAAACGGATTGGTCATATCGGATCGAACGGCAAAACGAACGGCTACTTCGCCAAGGCTGGCTTCTTCCAAAATACCATCTAGCCAATGTGCAAAAGGCGAAGGGCTATTCTTGGTAGATTTACCAATGTGTGCCTGCAACCAAGCCAATCGTTCATTTTTCATAAATAGGATTAGGCTTTCTTAGCCCAAGCATCTTTTAACGTTACGGTTCTATTAAACACCAAATGGTCGGCTGTGGTATCGCTATCCAAAGTAAAATACCCTTTGCGAATAAATTGATATCCTCTCCCTAGTTCGGCATTCTCCAAATCTGGCTCTATAAAAGCATTGGAAAGTACTTGCAAACTAGTTGGATTAATGTAATCTTTAAAATCGCCTTCTTCACTAGATGGATCTTCCGATTGAAATAAACGATCGTACAAACGTATTTCGGCTGTTTTAGCATGCGTCACACTTACCCAGTGAATGGTTCCTTTCACTTGCAAACCGCTGGTATCACTACCCGATTTAGACGTTGGAATGTATTCGCAATGCACTTCAGTTACGTTACCCGAATCATCGGTTTTAAAGCCGGTACAGGTTACAATATAGGCGTGTTTTAAGCGTACGCTTAGGCCCGGGGCCAGGCGAAAATATTTCTTTTCGGCTTCTTTCTTAAAGTCTTCCCGTTCAATCCACAATTCTTTGCTAAATGGCAAGGCTCTCTCTCCGTCGCCACCTTCTACTTCTGGATTATTTTCTCCGTATAAACGTTCTTCTTGTCCTTCCGGATAATTGGTAATTACCAATTTAATGGGGTCGAGTACCGCCATCCGACGCCAAGCCGTTTTGTTTAAATCTTCACGAATGCAGAACTCCAACAGGCTCATTTCTATAAGATTCTCCCGTTTAGCCACCCCAATTTTATCGCAAAAATTACGGATACTGGCCGGAGTATACCCACGGCGGCGTAAGCCACTAATGGTAAGCATCCGAGGGTCGTCCCAGCCACTTACAAATTTTTCATTTACCAGCTGAAGCAATTTACGCTTGCTCATTACGGCATAATTAATATTTAGGCGGGCAAACTCGTATTGCTTGCTTGGAAAAATTTCGAGCTTTTCGATAAACCAATCGTACAATGCACGGTGTGGAATAAATTCTAAGGTGCAGATAGAGTGGGTAATTTGTTCAATAGCATCGCTTTGTCCATGGGCAAAATCGTACATGGGGTAAATGCACCAGGTATCGCCGGTACGGTGATGGGTAGCGTGTTTAATGCGGTACATCAATGGGTCGCGAAGGTGCATATTGGCTGCAGCCAAATCTATTTTAGCACGGAGTACTTTGGCACCATCAGGATATTTACCCGCTTTCATTTCTTCAAATAACTGAAGATTTTCTTCGACACTACGACTGCGGTAAACCGAAGGGGTGCCAGGTACGGTTGGAGTTCCTTTACCGGCGGCAATTTCTTCGGCAGTGCTATCGTCTACATACGCTAAGTCTTTTTTAATAAGCGTTAGGGCAAATTCATATAGCTGTTCGAAATAATCGGAGGTATATAATTCTTGAGCCCAATCAAAACCCAACCATTTCACATCTTTTTTAATGCTCTCTACATATTCGGTTTCTTCGGTTACCGGATTGGTATCATCGAAACGCAAATTAGTTTTACCACCATATTGCTGGGCCAAACCAAAGTTTAAGCAAATAGACTTGGCATGGCCAATGTGCAAATAACCATTCGGTTCTGGCGGAAAACGAGTAAGTACTCGTCCACCGTGGGTGCCCTTATCTAAATCTGCTTCAATAATCTCTTCCAAGAAATGTAAAGACCGCTCTTCACTCATATATAGTACCTAGTGTTTTGATTAGCTAGGGTAACAAAAATAATAAAATTACCCTGTATTGCACGATTTATCTATTTGGTAGCACATTGATATTTTCTTGCTATTTTTACACATTAAAACGAGCAAATAGTGAAAAGACCAATTCGTGTATTAGTGGCCAAAGTAGGCTTAGATGGCCACGATAGAGGAGCCAGAATTATAGCTACTTCTTTACGTGATGCAGGCATGGAGGTGATTTATACCGGCTTGCGCCAAACACCAGAAATGGTGGTAAATACTGCCCTACAAGAAGATGTAGATGCCATTGGAGTTTCTATTTTATCGGGAGCTCACCTCACCGTTTTTCCTAAAATTATAGAGTTAATGAAGGCCAAGGGCCTAACAGATGTACTACTTACCGGCGGAGGCATTATACCAGAGGTAGATACTGCCACCCTCCAACAATTGGGAGTAGGTAAACTATTTGCACCGGGTGCAAGCACACAAGAAATTGCTGGTTATATTACAAATTGGGTGGCCGAAAACCGCTCTTTTTAATTATCTATTATGGAGTACGAAAACATTTTATTATCGCTAAATAAGCGCATTTTACGCATTACTATTAATCGCGAAAACAAATTAAATGCGCTAAATAAATTTACCCTGGCCGAATTGCATTTTGCCCTAAGCGATGCCTTTAAAAACCCCGAGGTAGGGGGCATTATACTAACCGGAGCTGGACAAAAGGCCTTTGTTGCCGGTGCAGATATTAGCGAATTTGCCGACTTAAATGCCGACGAAGGGCGCATTTTTGCGCAAGAAGGACATTATAAAGTGTTCGATAGTATTCATGCCAGCGAAAAACCCATAATTGCCGCCATTAACGGCTTTGCTTTAGGTGGTGGATTAGAATTGGCCATGGCCTGCCATATACGCATTGCTTCCGAAAATGCCCGCTTGGGATTGCCAGAAGTAACTTTAGGCCTAATACCAGGCTATGGGGGTACGCAGCGCCTTACCCAATTAGTGGGCAGAGGCCGTGCACTAGACATTATTTTAACCGCCGATATGGTCACGGCCGCTAAAGCCTTAGAAATTGGCTTGGTTAATGAAGTAGTTTCTCCAGAAACATTATTGCAGGCGGCGGAAGAAAAAATGAGTAAGATTTTAAGTAGAGCTCCACTGGCAGTAGGCGCAGCCATTAACGCAGTGAATGCCGCCTTAACAGATGGGGTGAACGGTTTTGAAGAGGAAATTAATCAGTTTGCTCGTTGTTTTGACACTGCCGACTTTAAAGAAGGGGTTTCGGCCTTTCTAGAGAAAAGACCTGCTCAGTTTAAAGGCCACTAAGCATTTATTAACTAATAAGATAAAAATCTGTATATTTAACTCAACGCCAAGGCTCCTGGAGTGTAACCCTCTTTGAGTTAATTGAGACAGATTTTTATGAAACACATCTTAATAATAGATGATGAAGTGGCCATTGGTCAGCTTCTCTCTAATTTTCTAAGCCGAAACGGGTTTGAAGTAGAAACAGCTACCAGTGGCCTCGGTGCCTTAGAGCAATTAAGCAAACAATCTTTTGATTTAGTACTATGCGATTTCCGTCTAAAAGATACCGATGGGCGTGAAATACTGAAGGAAATTAAAGCGAATTACCCAGAAACTGGGGTGATTATTATTACTGCTTATTCTGATATCCGCTTAGCGGTGGAACTTATTAAATTGGGCGCCTACGATTATATCAGCAAACCCCTCTATCCGAACGAAATATTAAATACCATTACCAAGGCGCTCGAAACTCGAGAAGCCATTCTTCTCCCTACCCTTCCTCTAGCTAAGGCTGAAAAAACCAGTTCTAAAAAACCAAAAAAAAGCGCTACAGAATTAGGCTACGTGGTGGGCGAAAGTGCAGTTTCCATAGAGCTTATGCGCCAGATAAAGTTGGTAGCTCCCACCAATTTTAGTGTACTTATTTATGGCGAAAGTGGCACCGGCAAAGAAGCCGTTGCCAAAAGTATTCACTTAAAAAGCACACGAAAAGACCAGCCTTTTATTGCCTTAGATTGTGGGTCGCTTACCAAAGAATTGGCCGGCAGTGAGTTTTTTGGCCACGAGAAAGGATCTTTTACCGGTGCTTTGGCAACTAAAATTGGCCATTTTGAACAGGCCAATGGCGGCACCCTATTTTTAGATGAAATTGGCAATCTTTCTTACGAGAGTCAAATGGCTTTATTGCGCACCGTACAAGAACGCAAAGTAAAACGAATTGGCAGCACTAAAGAAATAGACCTCGATGTACGCATTATTGTAGCTACCAACGAAAATTTACCACAAGCTATTAAAGAAGGGCGCTTTAGAGAAGATTTATACTACCGCTTTAACGAGTTTATGATTCAACTGCCGGCCTTACGAGAGCGTGGCGATGACTTGTTACTCTTTGCTGATCATTTTTTAGCGCAAGCCAACCAAGAGCTAGACAAAAACATTATGGCCTTCCCTAAGGAAATAGTAGCTTGCTTTAAGGCCTACCCTTGGCCAGGAAATATTCGCGAATTAAAAAATGTGATTAGACGTTTGGTGCTCTTGAGTGAGAACAATCAACTGCTTTTAAGTGCCCTCCCCTTAGAAATTGTTGCAATATCAGGCCGTGTACCCCAGCTGGCTAGCCCATCAACGGAAAACCCCGATTTAAAGAACAAGGCACAAGAAGCAGAATACGAAACCATTATGCAGGTGTTAAAACAAGTAAGTTTTAACAAGAGTAAAGCGGCCGAAATTCTTAAAATTGATCGTAAAACTCTGTACAATAAAATGAAAAGCTTCAGCATTAAATAGTAACTGGCATACTAAACGCCGTTTAATTTCGTATGGTATTCAATTAAAAATGAATGCCTATGAACTTCTCGAAACTACTTTGCTCTTCGCTCCTACTTATTTGTACCAGCACTTCCTCTATTTGGGCACAAAAGCCAGATAGTACAAAACAAAAACTAGCAGATTTTACCTTATTTAAAGGTCGTAGCCCTTACCGCACTTGGTCGGTAGGAGGAAATTTAGGTGGCTTAGCACCCGTAGCCTTTACCCGTGGCAATAACGACTTTTCTGATTGGGATGTAAACCTAGGCTATGATGTATTTGTACGAAAACAATTAGCTCATTCCTTTGGCCTAGAACTCAATATGGCTGGCGGAAAAGTGTCGGGAAGTAATACCAGCCAACCCAATGGGGTGGCTAACGGTCTCATTAATTTCGAAACCAGTTTTTGGTCGGCAAGTTTGCAAGGAGTGGTTAATGTGGCCACCATCGATTTTCTGAGAAAAGAAAACTGGATTAATTTTTTGCTTAAAGCAGGCTGGGGAACCTCTGCATTCTCGTACAAACAGATGGATGGCTTTGGCGTAGAAACCAACTATAAAGGAACGTATGGTGCCTCCGGCACTAAAACCTACCTATACCAACAGCTTATTCCGGTGGGTGTGGGGGCAAAATTTAAAATATCTAATCGCTTAAATTTTAATTTAGGCTATACCATAAACTTTGTGGGTAACGATAATTTCGATGGCACGGTGGTAAGCAAAACGTCCACCGACCGCTTTTCTTATGCCTATAGTGGCGTAGAATTTTCGCTAGGTAAACCGGCCAAAAAACCCAATTTAGATTGGGTAAATCCGGCGGCCATGCTCTACGACGACTTATACAACCGCTTAGATACCACCGAATTGGCAGCACTTAAAAAACGGGTAAGCAAAACAGAAAAAGAAATTGACTATTTGAAATGCGACTCTGATGGCGATGGCGTAGCTGATATTTTCGATAAATGCCCCGACACTCCAGCTGGCGTACTGGTAAGCGGTAATGGCTGCCCATTAGATATAGACCAAGATGGTGTAGCCGATTATGTAGACAAATGCCCGCTACAAAAAGGAACCAAAGAAACTAATGGTTGCCCAGTGGTAGAAAAAGTGGCTATCCCGGTGAAAGCCCCGGTACAGCTAAGTGCCGAGGAGCAGAAAATTTTACAAGATGTGTTTGACAACTTGGAATTTAATACCGGCAAGTGGACCATTAAACCGGGTTCATTTGAATCGCTAAATAAGCTAGCCACTTTACTTATTACTAAACGAAATTACAGTTTAAAAATTAGTGGCCATACCGATGATGTAGGCTCAGAAAAAACAAATCAAATACTCTCGGCCAATAGAGCAAATGCCGTAAAAACATATTTAGTGAAAAAAGGGGTACTTAAGAACAGAATTGAGGCAAGAGGGTATGGGGAATCGCAACCTATTGCCGACAATAGCACCGAAGAAGGGCGACAAAGAAATCGACGTGTAGAATTCAATGTGTTCTAACACCAGTCCCTTTGTCTCTAAAATCCTGCCCTAAAAAGGCAGGATTTTTTTATAAAAGGGTTGTACCTTTAGTAAAAAAAGATTGATGAATTTCTACTCTCCTAAACAACGTAACACCATCATTTTAATCATCTTACTCATCCTAGGATCGTTTTTGGTGTATTCTTTACGCATACTCAGCGGTGCCTTGTTAAGCACTTTGGTCATTTATACCATTTTTAGACCTTTAAACATCTTTTTAACAGAGCGTTGGCATTGGAAAAGAATACCAAGTGCATTATTAATTATGGCTAGCTCTTTGCTCATTATTGTGCTGCCCTTTCTTACACTCAGCATGATGGTGGTATCTAAAATCTCCGAATTTCAACAGCATCCGGCCAACATACAGCTAATTATTCAGCAGTTTGAAACCTATGTAGGAAACACGTTTAACATTCCGCATATTTTAGAAAAAATTATTCCAAAGATGAACGAATATGCCGCAGGACTATTCCCCGCCGTAGTAAGCGGAGCTGCCGACATATTTTTGGGGCTTTTGGTGATGTATTTCTTGCTCTATTTCATGTTTACTAAATACCAGTCCTTTGAAAATGGGTTGCTAACCTACGCCCCTTTTAGCAAAGAAGATGCTACCGAGTTTGGCACCCAATTACGCGATACTACTTATTCTAATGTATTAGGTCAAGGGCTCATTGCGGTGGTGCAAGGAAGTTTAGTAAGCATAGGTTTTTTAATTTTTGGAATTCCCGATGCTTTCTTTTGGGGAGTAGTGTCTACGGTTTTAGCCTTCTTCCCCGTTATCGGTGCTCCTTTCGTATTTATTCCGGCGGCACTTATTCAGTTGGCTTACGGGCACACTACGGCAGGTTGGGGCTTATTATTGTGGGGATTAATCATTATCACCAATATTGATAATGTTATTCGCTTTGCATTGGCCAAAAAAATTGCCAATACACATCCTATAATTACTGTAATCGGGGTAATTATTGGAATACCCACATTTGGCATTCTGGGCTTAGTATTTGGGCCCTTATTGCTTTCGTATTTTATCTTAACACTTAAGATATATCGGAAAAATACCATACATAAGCAATAATTCAGAATGATTGTGCGTGTAATATCTAGTTAAAAAAACACAATCATGAACGATGTATCTAAAATAGGAGTGGCACTGCTTGCAGGAGTAGCAATTGGTGCCGTGGTGGGGATATTGCTGGCACCCGACAAAGGTGCAGAAACCCGTAGTAAGCTTAGAGATTTACTGAACGATTTGGGCGGGAAGTTAAAAGACTTTTCAGAAGAAGAGGCCGAACACCTCCAGCAATTAAAAGGCTCTCTAAAAACAGAACTAAATAAAAAAACGTAAATTGGAGGGTAAACCCAATTAGCCCAACATCTGATGGAAAATAGCACAAAAGAGAATTTTTTTGAAAAGGTAAAAGCCTATATACAGGTTCGCACCAGACTGTCGGTACTTATTGCCACCGAAAAATTGGCTCAATTTTATGCCAGCTTGGTAAGTAAATTATTAGTATTACTTTGTTTGGCACTAGCTTTCTTGTTTGGAAGTTTAGCCTTGGCTTTTTATTTAGGCGATGTATTGGAAAGTGTAGAGGGTGGGTTTTTAGCCGTAATGGGAATTTATTTGGCTTTAGCCGCCCTTCTCTTTATGCTAAAGAAACCACTTATAGAACGTCCTTTAATAGATAAAACCATTAATCAGGTGCTGGGTGACAGCAGAGAGGAGGAGGAGTATGTTTAATAAACCTATCCGAAATTTAGCCGAACTAAAGGCCGAAAAACAAAAACTTCGCTGGGAGGTAGCTGTACGTGAAGCCGATTTTGAAGATCAGTTAAGCCACCTTCAATCTATAGTAGAAACCCCCGTACGGTGGGTGCATTTCATAAAAGATCTTTTCAGCCACGACGAATCTGGTAAATCGGATTTAATTAGCTCTTTGGCGCAATTGGGGTTACCTATTCTGCTAAACTCGGTTATTTTCAAAAAATCGAGCCTCGTAATAAAAGGATTGGTGGCCATTGTGAGTCAACAATTGGCCCGAGGAGTTACCGCAAAAAACGTGGCTTCTTGGATTGAGACTTTAATGACTTGGGTAAAAAATGCCGAAAATACTTTAGCTAAAAAAGTAGAAGAGGCAAGAAACAAAAAGAATAAAGAATAGCCCTAGATTTTCCCGTTGGCCAAATCGGCATACATATTTTCCACTTCTTGCAAATGATTGGCTAAAATCACTTTGCGTTTTAGGGAAAGTTTAGGAGTAAGTTCTCCTCCGTCAATGCTCCACTCTTTAGGCAATAGTGTGAATTTTTTAATTTGCTCCCACTTGCCAAAATCAACGTTAAGTTTAGCTATCTCCCGCTGAAATTTTTCTAACACTTCGGGTAATTTAATGGCCTCTTCTTTAGAGCTATATGGAATACCCTTAATTGCACACCAGGACTGCAAGGTGGCGAAGTTTGGAACAATTAAGGCGGATGGGAACTTTCGGTTTTCGCCCACTACCATTACCTGTTCTATTAGGGTTGATTCTTTAAATTTATTTTCAATAAGTTGTGGCGCAATGTACTTACCACCAGCGGTTTTAAATATTTCTTTCTTTCTATCGGTTATGCGCAAAAAGCCATCCGAAGTCATTTCACCAATATCGCCAGTATGAAACCAGCCTTCGGCATCTATTACTTCGGCAGTTAAATCGGGGCGATTGTAATAGCCTTTCATAATATTGGGGCCCTTACATAAAATTTCGCCGTCTTCAGCAATTTCCACTGCTACATCGGCAATTACCTTACCAACCGTACCAAATTGTGCTTGATGTTTGCCCAAGCCATTTACCGAAATTACCGGGGAGGTTTCGGTAAGGCCATAGCCTTCCAATACAGGAATTCTAGCTGCCCAAAACACTCGAGCCAACCGAGGTTGCAAGGCTGCTCCGCCAGACATAAGGGTTTTTACTTCACCACCTAAAGCGGCACGCCATTTATTAAACACGAGCATATTGGCAATGGCTAACTGAAAATGATACCACCAGCCATTTTGGCCATACAATTCATAGCGTAGCCCTAAATCTAAAGACCAGTAGAATAGTTTCCGTTTAATACCCTTTAGTTGCGATCCTTTTTCTACAATTTTATCGTAGATTTTCTCCAGCATTCGAGGAACCGTGGTAAAACCATTTGGCTTAATTTCCTGTATATCGGCCATTACCGTTTCTAAGCTTTCGGCATAGTAAATGCTCACGCCCATATACATATTCATGTACGAGACCATGCGCTCAAAAATGTGCGAAAGCGGCAAGAAACTCAAGGCTCTTTTTAAATTAGGAGGATAAATACCTGCCGTAGCCACTAGGTTAGAAACCAAATTACTATGGGTAAGCATTACCCCCTTGGGTGTACCTGTGGTGCCCGATGTATAAATGAGTGTGGCCAAATCTTCTGGCTGTACACTATCTCTTAGTGGCTGTAAATCTACATCAGCCGTACTTTTTGTAAATAGTTCTTTCCAAAAAGGAACCCCATCGTGTTCGTTAAAAGAATAAATTTCTAATTCTAAATTTTCTTCTTTTTTAACTTTCGAAAGTTTTTCCACCAATTCTTTACTGCCGGCAAACACAAATTTTACCTCGGCATCTTTTAAAATAAACCGGATGTCTTGCTCAGAAAGCGTTGGATACATAGGTACCAACACGGCACCTATTTGTACAATAGCCAAATCGCACATATTCCACTCCGGTCTGTTTGTAGACATAATAGCTACCCGATCGTTGCGTTGAATAGTAGTGGCCAATAATCCTCGGCTGGTTTCATTAACAAGATGTAAAAACTGAGATTTAGAATAATGAATCCACTGCCCTTGCTGTTTCCCTGCAATGAATACCTCTCCCTTAAATTGGGCTTCTATTCGGGGGAGTAAGTCGTGAACTCGGGTAAAGGCAGACATGATTAGCTAATTGGCGTTATAACCACCAATATAGTAAAAATTAGCTAAACAATAAAATTTAGAGCGATTTTTGACCCTAGGCCAAAAATATTTAAGATATTTGTTGGTATACATTTACCCGTTTTTAACTAAAAAACCATGAAAAATTACAACTTATTTTTTTGCGTAGCCTTAGTATTGACCTTGTTCTCTACCCCCACTTTTGCACAATATAAACACGCTATCGGCGGACGTTTTGGGACCGCAAATGGCATTAGCTACAAAACCTTTGTAAATACAAATAATGCATTGGAGTTTATTGCAAATTTCCAATCTAGCAACAGCTATTCATATTTCAGATTTACTGGATTAATGGAAAAACATGTTGCCATTAACGATGTAGACGGATTACGTTGGTATTATGGATTTGGCGCCACTGTGGGTTCTAGAAAATACAAACCTACCGATGAGAATGATTTACTCTTAGCCGTAGACGGCATATTGGGCTTAGACTTTAAATTTCCCGATGCGCCTATTAATATTGCCCTAGATTGGAAACCGGCCTTAGAAGTTTCTCCTAATACCCGTTTAAACGGAGAAGGAGCTGGACTATCTCTTCGTTTTACTTTTTAATCAATCCATTTCTAACATTAAAAAAGCCGCTCCAATTGGAGCGGCTTTTTTAATTATAAGGCTAACCATTTTGCCCGAAGTGCCAACTGCTCTTTGGTTGGTTTGTCTACCGAAACAAAGCGGTAACGCACCGAAGGGTTACGGTCTAAACTAAGTTCAATAGTTTGAGGTAGCCCATCACGAATAATGCCAATTTTTACTTTTTCGCCTACCGCTTTACTAGCAATACCTTTATCTATATCGGCCATCGTTCCACTTACTTTTGCATCGTTTATGGTTAAAAGCTCGTCGTTAACATTTAGGCCACCTTTCCAAGCCGGGCTGTTTCTAGTAACAGAAGTAATTAAGAATTTACCCGTTCTGCCACTAGCAGCAATACCCAAATAAGGTTCGTTTTTAGTAGCATTATCATCTACCAGTTGATAGCCTACTGCTTTTAAAAAAGCGTTATAATCTGGTTTTTTAGTGCCGTAAACATACTCGTTATAAAATGCATCCACGGATTTACCCGCAATTTTACCCACCATCTCTTTAAACTCTGCATCGGTATAACCACGAGCTAGCTTATAATAGTATTGGTAGTACATGGTGTTCATTACATCGTCTAGTTTTTTCTGACCACCCGTTGCTTGCAAAATATCTAAATCCATCAGCATAGCAATAATGGTACCTTTATCATAATAAGAAATGGTACTATTACGTGAATTCTCATTCGGACGATATTGCTTTATCCAAGCATCGAAACTAGCATCGTGTGCCGATTGCTCCAAGCTACCTGGCTGATTGGCTACCAAGCTCAACCCCGATGCCAATACTCCTAAATATTCTTCTGGGGTATAAAAGCCAGCTCTACGCACAAATAAATTATCGTAATAAGCTGTAAAGCCTTCGGCTATCCATAAGTTGCTAGTGTAATTTTCAGTATCGTAATTAAATGGACCAAGTGCAATTGGGCGTAAGCGTTTTACGTTCCAAAGGTGAAAATACTCATGAGCTACTAAACTCAAGAAACTTTTATAGCCGCTTTCGGTAGCATATTGCTCTCTGGGGTGACCCAATACGGTAGAGTTTAAGTGCTCTAAACCACCACCGGCAGCTGCATAATTGTGCACAATAAACACATAATGTTTATTCGGGTTTTCGCCAAAAACGGCGGTAGCCTGCTCTACAATTTTGGCCATATCTACTTTTAGCTTGGCAGCATCGTAATTACCTCCGCCATACATGGCCACTTCGTGGCGAACGCCGGCCGCAGTGAATTCAAATACATCTTGGTTTCCCACTTCAATTGGAGAATCAAATAAAATATCAAAATTAGGGGCGGTATAGGTGAACGCACCTTCTTTTACAGGGCTTAAACCGGTAGATACTTTAGACCAGGTGCCAAAAGGCTTAATGGTAACCGTAGAGGGTTTAGCCAATTGCCCTGCCGGATACATAAAAATACCGGTTGGCGATAAAAATGCATGCGAAGCATCTACAAAGCTGGTACGCACCGATATCTCAAAAGCATACACTCTATAGGAAATTCGAATATCGGAACGCTTAGGGTTTTGAATACGCCAGGTATTCTTGTTTACTTTATCAAATGCAAGAGCCTTGCCCTTTTCATCGGTGGCTTTAAAGCCCTCCACATTTTTGGCAAACTCTCTCACTAAATAAGACCCTGGTGCCCAAACAGGCATTTTTACATCTACTTGTGGCTGATGATTACCTGTTAAGAGCATGCTTACTTCTGCATAATGAGCCTGTGGCTCTACAAAAGATACTTCAAAAGAAATATGGCTTTGCGCCACTGCCTGCGTAGATAAAAGGGCCATAAATAGGAGCGAAAAAAATGATTTTAAGTTATTCATTAGCTTTAGAGGAATAGGTTTATAACAAAAGTAGGTTTAAATTCTAAAGTAAGAAATTTTGATAAAAATGCCGCTGTAATTTACTTGATACAATTTGGCGACATATGGGGTTAAACTCTTATTTTTACGGTCCATATTACACACATGTTAGATGAAAACTAAACGCATTCTCTATAGTTTATTAGCCCTTTGTTTAGGTGCTGCCATTGTATACCGTATTAGCAAAAATGCACAGCAGGGTGCGGGCGGCCCAGGCGGAAAAAGCGGGGGTGCAAAAGACAGTAAAGGTGGTAAAAATATGGGCGCTATGCCTCCCACAAAAGTAAACGGATTAGTTATAAGTACCCAGGCTTTTGAGAGTAATATTACCTTAAGCGGTGCACTTGAGGCAGACGAAGAGGTGCAAATTAGACCTGAAATTTCTGGCTTAGTAAAAGGTATTTACTTTAGCGAAGGCAGCACCGTAAGCAGGGGGCAACTATTAGTAAAAATAAACGATACCGAATTACAAGCGCAACTAAAACAGGCACTGAGTAAACAAAAGCTAGCTGCCGAAACCGAATCGAGAGCAAAACAATTGCTAAAAAAAGAAGCGATTAGCCAAGAGGAATACGATGTGGCCTATGCCGAACTAACCAACTTAAAAGCCCAAACAGAACTTATTAGCGCTCAATTATCCAAAACAGCTATTAAAGCTCCATTTAGCGGCCGCATTGGCTTGCGTTCTATCTCCACGGGTGAATATGTAAGCCCTAGCACCAGCATTGCCAAACTGGTAAACAGCCAAACAGTAAAAATCAGTTTTTCGGTTCCGGAAAAATATGCCGGAAAAATTAAAAATCAAACCGAGATTCAGTTTACTATTGATGGCAATAACAAACCATTTAGTGCCAAAATTTACGCCATGGACCCGGGCATTGAAACCGAGACCAGAACCCTGCAACTAAAAGCCAAAACCATAAATACCGGCAACTTGTTAGTTCCAGGCTCTTTTGCAAAAATAACCCTGCCATTGGCGGGCATACCCGATGCTATTTTAATTCCAACACAAGCCGTTGTACCGGTATTAAAAGGTAAAAAAGTATTTATAAGCAGCAATGGTTTAGCCAAAGAGGTACTCATTGAAACCGGACCGCGAACCGATAAAAATATTTTAGTACTCTCTGGATTGGCCGTAGGCGATACCTTATTAACTACCGGTATGATGTCGCTTAAAAACGAGAGCCCGGTAAAAGTAACTGTGAAAAACTAAGCGCATGAGTTTATCTAGCACCAGCATTAAACGTCCGGTTTTGGCTATTGTCATGAACCTAAGCTTAGTTCTTTTTGGAGCTATTGGCTTTCACTTTTTGGGGGTACGCGAATTCCCCTCTATTGACCCACCAGTGGTGTCGGTTCGTACCGGATATCCTGGAGCCAATGCCGATGTTATTGAATCGCAAATTACCGAACCATTAGAAAAAGCCATCAACAGTATTGATGGGGTACGTAATATCTCTTCTTCCAGCAATCAAGGGTCGAGCAATATTACCGTTGAGTTTAATCTAAATAAAGATTTAGAAGAGGCAACCAACGACGTTCGCGATAAAGTGTCGCAAGCAGCTCGTTCGCTTCCCAAAGATATAGACGGATTGCCCGTGGTAGCCAAAGCAGATGCCAATTCAGAGTCAATCTTATCGATGACGGTAGAAAGTGACACCCGAAATCAATTGGAATTGAGTGATTATGCCGAAAATGTATTGGCGCAACGTTTACAAACTATTCCTGGAGTAAGTAACGTGCAAATTTGGGGGCAAAAACGAATGGCTATGCGCATTTGGATAGACCCATCTCGAATGGCCGCCTACCGCTTAACTGCCCTAGATATTAAAACAGCGCTCGATAAAGAAAATATCGAACTCCCATCGGGAAAAATTACCGGAGATGCGACCGAATTATCGGTAAAAACGATGGGGAATCTATCTTCAGAAGACGATTTTAACAACCTGATTCTTAAAAACGATGGCATAAACATCATCCGATTAAAAGATGTTGGTTCGGCAATAATGGGACCCGAAAACGAAGAAACCATGTTACGCCAATCGGGCAAAACCATGATTGGAATGGCTATTGTACCTCAACCCGGTGCCAATTATTTAGATATTGCCGATGAATTTTACAAGCGCTATGCTCAAATCGAAAAAGATTTACCCAAAGATTTTAAGCTCGATGTAGCACTTGATCAAACCATTTTTATTAAGCGCTCGGTTTCTGAAGTAGCCGAAACCCTACTCCTTTCCCTTGCCTTGGTTATCTTAATTATCTACCTATTTTTCCGCGATTGGAGCATTGCCTTCCGTCCATTAATAGATATTCCGGTATCCTTAATTGCCACCTTCTTTATCATGTACTTGTTTGGCTTTTCCATCAACGTACTTACCTTGTTGGCTATAGTATTGGCCACGGGCTTGGTGGTTGATGATGGAATTGTGGTAACCGAAAATATTTTTAAAAAAATTGAGGAGGGTTATTCTCCCGTTGAAGCCGCCATTAAAGGATCTAACGAGATTTTCTTTGCTGTAATTTCTATCTCTATTACTTTGGCCGCCGTATTTTTACCGGTTATCTTTTTAGAAGGATTTGTGGGTCGTTTATTCCGAGAATTTGGAGTGGTAATTGGTGCAGCAGTGCTTATATCGGCCTTTGTGTCGCTTACCCTAACACCTATGCTCAATGCCTTTTTAATGAAAGGGCATCAGAAAAAAACAAAATTTTATGAGCGCACCGAACCTTATTTTGTAGCCCTAACCACTGGCTACGCACAATCGTTAGAACGATTTTTACAAAAACCTAAAAGAGCCTTTGCTATTTTAATTGGTTGTATTGCTCTTATCGGCTTGTTCTGGGTGGTGTTACAGAAAGAAACTGCTCCGTACGACGATCGTAGCGCCATTAATATGCAGCTTTCTGCACCCGAAGGTGCTTCCTTTGAATACACCGACAATTTTGTACTAAAAGTGGCACAAATGGTAGAGGATTCTATTCCCGAAAAACGTATTAACCTTACCGTAACTGCTCCCGGCTTTAGTGGTAGTGGAGCAGCAAACACTGGTTTTGTGCGTATTCGTTTAGTAGAACCCGACCAACGAAAAGCCACGCAAAGCGAACTAACCGATAAGCTAAGCAAAATTACCAAAGGCTTTTCGGAAGGAAAAATATTTGTTGTGCAACAGCCTACCATTTCGGTAAATCGTAGAGGAGGCTTACCTATCAGCTACATTATTCAGGCTCCTAATTTTCAAAAGTTAAGAGAAAAACTGCCGCTTTTTATGGATGAGGTAAGTAAAGATCCTACCTTCACCGTATCGGATGCCAATCTTAAATTTAATAAGCCCGAAATAAATATCTCTATTGACAGAGAACGAGCCAAGAACCTCGGCGTCTCGGTAATAGATATTGCACAAACCCTACAATTTGCCTTAAGTGGACAACGTTTTGCCTATTTTATTATGAACGGCAAACAGTACCAAGTTATAGGCCAATATGACAAAACCGACCGCAACGACCCAACTGATCTAACGTCTATTTTTGTGCGCAACAACCGTGGCGAACTTATTCAGTTAGACAACTTGGTACAAGTAGAAGAACGAAGCACGCCACCGCAACTGTACCACAACAACCGATTCGTTTCGGCAACTGTTTCTGCCGGCTTGGCCCCTGGCAAAAGTATTGGCGATGGAATTGATGCGATGGATAAGATATCCAAAAAGATATTAGACGATAGCTTTTCTACCGATTTAGGTGGCGAATCTCGAGATTTTAAAGAAAGTTCTTCGAATACTTTGTTCGCCTTCGGCTTGGCTTTATTACTCATCTATTTATTACTTTCTGCCCAGTTCGAAAGTTTCATAGACCCCATCATTATCATTTTAACCGTTCCAATGGCAGTGGCCGGAGCATTTTTCTCCCTATGGCTTTTTGGGCAAACTTGGAATATTTTTAGCCAAATTGGCACCATTATGCTCATTGGCTTAGTAACCAAAAACGGTATTTTAATTGTAGAGTTTGCCAACCAACTAAAAGAGAAAGGAGAGCCTGTGGCATCTGCTATTCGCAAAGCCGCCGAGGCCAGATTACGCCCTATTCTAATGACGAGCTTAGCCATCGCCTTGGGTGCACTTCCTATTGCTTTAGCCATTGGCGCTGCTGCAAAAAGTAGAATGGGTATGGGCATTGTTATAATTGGAGGAACCTTATTCTCTCTAGCGCTTACCTTATATGTTATTCCGGCCATTTACAGCTTATGGTCAAAACCACTAAAATCACTTAGCTCATCTAAAAACAATGAAAAATAGTCTCCGTGTTTTAGTATTCTTTTTACTGGGTACCGCTAGTTATGCACAAGAAAAACTTAGCTTGCAGCAAGCGGTAGAAATCACCTTAAAGAACAATTACGATATTCAGCTGCGTAACAATCAGGTAAGTGTTGCCAAAAACAATGTAAGCTTAGCCAATGCCGGAATTATGCCACTAATTACTGGTAATTTTACCAATAATCACTCGGTACAAAATAGCCAGCAAACACTAGCCAATGGCACCCAACAACAGCAAGATAATGCCCGAAATGCCAATACCAACTATGGAGTCAATTTAAATTGGAAAATTTTCGATGGCTTTGCCATGTTTGCCAATTACAGTCGCCTGCAAAAACTGCAAACTAGTGGCGAACTCACCTTTAGGTTAACGGTAGAAAATACCCTAGCCGAAGTTATGAATACCTATTTCGATTTGGTGCGCCAACAACAACACATCAATTCGTACCAATCGGCGCTAGAAGTATCTCAAATACGGCTTAAAAATTCGCAAGCCCGTTACAGTATAGGCAAGGCTTCTAAACTAGAAGTACTGGCCGCTAAAGTTGATTTAAATACCGATACCACCAACTTAGTGCGCCAACAAGATGCCTATCAGCAAGCAAAAACTCAGCTAAATTTATTGCTAGGCAGAACATTAGAAACTGATTTCTCTGTAAATGATTCTATCGCTTTACAGGGGCCCCTCAGTTATACTGAATTGCTAAATGCGGTACAAAACAAAAACCCGGAAATTCGCTTAGCCGATGTACAACAACAAGTAGCTAAACTTACTCTTACTCAAGTAAGAGCCACCCGATATCCAGGAATCAGCGTAAACACCGGATACGCATTTTCAAACTCGAGCTCGGCCCTAGGTTTTGCTCGTGAAGCAACAGGAAAGGGCTTTACCTATGGCATTACGGCAAGCATGCCTTTATTTAATGGTTTTTTACAAAGCCGAAACGAAAAAAATGCAACTATAGGCGTAAACAGCGCTCAGCTTCAATTCAAACAAACGCAGCAACGTATTCAAGCGCAATTGCAACAAGCCTATCAAACCTATACTACCAACTTATTGTTGGTACGTTTAGAAACGCAAAATCAGCAAATAGCTAAACAAAACATGGAAATCTCTTTAGATAAATTCCGCTTAGGCAGTTTAAGTGCTATTGAATTTAGAGAGGCCCAATTAAATTATTTAAGCGCTTCTGCTCGTACCAGCGATGCTCAATTTCAGGCAAAGCAAGCCGAAATAGCACTCAAGCAATTAGCAGGAGAACTATCGGTAAAGTAATTTGATAATTTAAAAGCATTAATATATTCTCTTAATACGATAAGTATTTCGTAATTTAACAGTGATTTACGCGGTTAAAACATAGGATACATGAATGCTCTTTACCAAAAACTTGTGGGCTCTCCTAAATTGGAGAAATACTTACTACTTGCATTTTTTCTCTTACTACTCCCTTGTCGTGAACTTTTTGCACAGGTAATTCCTACCAATACCAAAGAGTTAAACCGAATTGCTAGAGTTCATAAAAACACAGCAGATAAAAGCCGAAAAAAAGCCTATGAAGCGGCCGAAAGAAATCATTGGACCACGTTCAAAGTATTTGAAAATGGGAAGGTGATGTCGCTGCAAAGTTTAGATGCCACAGGCCACCCACTTTATTTAGTAACCGATAACAATTCTTACGCAGCAGCTACCACTAGAGCAAACAAACTGTATACCAATGGCGGGTTGGGCCTAAACTTGAGCGGATCTAGTAATTTTTTAAAAGATAAAATTGGCGAATGGGATGGTGGTTCGGTATACGTATCGCATCAAGAATTTGCTACTGATCGTATTCTAAACAAGCAACCCGCAACAGCCGTAAGTCAGCACAGCACACACGTTGCCGGAACCATAATGGCGGCGGGGATAAATCCAAATTCAAAAGGTATGGCTTTTGGTTTGCAACGTTTAGTAAGCTACGACTTTAATGGAGATGCGCCTGAAATGGCTGCAGAAGCTGCAAATGGGATGCTCCTATCTAACCACTCTTACGGCTACATTGCCGGCTGGTATTACAACTCTTCGCCAAGTGGCGGAGGCTCTGCCCGTTGGGAATGGTACGGCAATGATGGCGCCTACAAAGATTATAAATTTGGGTTATATGATAGTAGTGCTCAAAGTTATGATAACATTTGCTATCAGGCTCCTTTCTACCTACCCGTAAAATCGGCAGGTAATAACCGAGGTGAAACCGGCCCTGCAGTAGGCCAAACTTATTATAAAGAAGTTGGGGGCACTTGGACACAATTTACTCGACAAGCTGGAGATATTTATAGCAACGACTCTTATGATTGCATTTCTTTATCTGGAAATGCTAAAAACATTTTAACCGTAGGGGCTATCAGCGGTATACCAAACGGACCTTTTAACGCCAGCACTATCCAAATTTCTTCTTTTAGCAGTTTTGGGCCTACCGACGATGGGCGTATAAAACCCGATATAGTAGGTATGGGCGTCTCTCTAACGTCCACTATTCCAACAGGCCCAACGGCGTATGGAACTTTAAGTGGAACCTCTATGGCGGCACCTAACGTAACAGGTACTTTAGTATTATTACAGGAAGCCTATGCCCAAAAAAATGCAAGCACTATCATGCGATCGGCCACCTTAAAAGGACTGGTAATTCATACCGCCGATGATGGTGGAACTATAGGACCAGATTATATTTATGGATGGGGACTGGCAAACGCCGAAAAAGCAGCTAAAGTAATCCTGGGAGATGGAACCACACACCGCATCATTCAAGACGAGTTAAGCCAAGGAACTACCAAAACAATAAGCTTAATTAGTTCTGGCTCGGGGCCATTAATTGCTACTATTTGTTGGACCGACCCAGCTGGTACTCCCGGCAATAGCAACGACGATCGTACACCTAAATTGGTAAATGATTTAGATCTCCGCCTCAACGACGGAATACAAACATATCGTCCATGGATACTCGATCCAGACCAACCAGCTAGTGCCGCCACTACGGGCGACAATTTTAGAGATAACGTAGAACAAATTATCATTGCAAACGCCATACCCGGAAAAACCTACACCTTAACCATTGGCCATAAGGGAAATTTAAGTAGTGGCAAGCAAGCCTATTCTTTAATCTTATCAGGAGTGGGAGGTAGCAACTATTGTGCATCGGCACCTACTAGCACAGCCGATTCTAAAATTTCTAGCTTTAGCTTAGCCAATATCAACTATACCGAAACAGCAAGTGCTTGTACTGGCTATACCGATTTAACCAACCAAACCATCCAAGTTGAAGCAGGGGCTAACTACTTAACCACTATTGGCTTGGGCACTTGCGGAGCCAATAAAGATAAAAGAGCAAAACTTTACATCGATTTTAATAATGATGGCCTCTTTGACGAGACTACCGAGCTAGCAGCAAGTTCAAACCTTTCTATGGCTTCATCTGGCAATACTACCTTTAGCACAACGATTAACATTCCATCTAGCGTAACTATTGGCAATACTAGCAGAGCACGGGTGGTAGTATCTGAAGTAAGTAATGCAAGTAGTATTAGCGCCTGTGGCTCCTATGCAAACGGCGAAACCTTAGATATCAATATTAAGTTTAACGCACCAAACAAAGACGTGGGAGTAAACGCACTTATTGATCCGCTAAGCGGCACTTGCTCCAAGGGCGGACAAACCATTACCGTAAACGTTAAAAACTTTGGCACTAGTGCTGTTAGCGGTGTTGGGCTTATTGCCAAGGTATACACAGGTAATAGTCTAATTGGCACTTTAACAGGAAGCTACTCGGGCAGTATAAACCCAGGAATGGATGTAAATATTACTACCACCACCGGATTTAACATCCTAAGCAGCACTACCTACCTTATAGATGCCGAAACAAGCCTAAGTGGAGATTTAAATCCGAACAACAATATATTAAGTAGTACCATTACGACCAGCACACCGCCAGCAGCAAGCAATTTACTAGTTACCAAATGTGAGAATGCTAGCTTATACACCCTATCGGGTAGTAGCGGCGGCACTATTTTCTGGTATAAAAATGCAGAAGATGCACTACCAATAGCCTTTAATTTACCGGGACAAAGCGCCACCTACACAGAAGCAGGAAGTAATATTACCACATTTCACGCTGGTGTAAACAATTTTAGCGGTAAACTAGGTCCGGCAACCAATACGGTATTTGGGGTTGGTGGCACTATATATTTAAGTGGAAACAATCCATCTGTATTAATGAAAGCCAATGCACCCGTAGTACTCGAAAGTGCTAGATTATATATCGGTGCTGCTGGAAAAATCACATTTATTGCCACCAAAACTAGTACAGGTGCTGAAGTATCGAGAGTAACGCTCGATGTAACACCAAATGGCGCAATAGGGCAAGTATATCCATTAAACTTAGAATTACCAGAAGCTGGTGATTATACAGTTTCTATTGAATACCAAAATGGAGCTTCCATTTTCAGAAATAATCAAGGCGTAAGTGGTTATCCATTTAAATTGGGCGATGTGTTCAGCATTACCGGCAATACCGCTTCAGACCCTGCCGGGGTAAATACTAATTACTACCAAGCCTTCTACTACTATTTCTACGATTTAGCTATTCGTTCTGCGGGATGTACCAACACACAGCGAACTGCTGTAAATACGAGTGGCTTAATCGCTCCTAACATATCTAGAAATGGCAATGTGCTTACTTCTAGTGCAATATCTGGGAATCAATGGTTTTTAAATGGAATTAGTATTCCGGGAGCTACTAGCACTAGCTATACCGCCACGCAAGCGGGTACCTACACCGTACAAAACACCGTGGGTACATGTACTGTAAATTCTGCTCCGGTTATTGTAGGTGTAAATTTCCCCTTGGCCTACAATAACTTTAACACCATTGTGATAGATGAAACTTGCAGGGCCAACAACAATGGTTCAATAACCATTACGGCTGCACAAGCATTAAGCTATACAGCCTCAGTAACCACTAATGGCCAAACTACTAACTATCCTTTTGTAACCAGCCTAACCATACCGGGTTTATCGGCAGGCACGTATGGTATTTGTATTACTGCTGATGGGAATACAAATTTCAAAATTTGCTATAGCATAGTTGTGGGTGAGCCTAAAGATTTGGCCGTTCTTTCACAAGTAAACCCTGTAACCAATTCGGTTATATTAAACTTAGCCGGTGCAAATACCTATCAAATTCAGTTAAACGGGCAAAGCTATCAAACAAGTAGCAACAGCATTACCCTTCCTTTGCAAATTGGGAATAACCGAATTTTGGTAACAACCGATAAACCTTGCCAAGGCACCTTCGACGAAGCGATACTAGTAAACGATAGAGCCACCATCTATCCTAATCCGTTTGGCGATACCTTGTTTATTAAGTTGGGAGGAAATCAAACAAGCACCGTTGGAGTAAACATTAGCAATAGTTCGGGAACTAAAGTGTTTCAGCAGACTTATCAGAATGCTACCGGAACCCTTCAAATTAATGTAAGTAATTTAGAAAGTGGATTCTACCTATTAACAGTAGGAGACCAAACCTATAAAATCTTTAAAAAATGAGAACTATTTTAGCATCGTGTATTCTTTGTTTTACCTTTTTTTCTTGCGGGAAAAAAGGTGCGGGTGTTCCGGCAGCCCCTGCACCCACTAAACCTAGCTTAGCCGCACCAGCCCAAAATGAGGCTTGTTTAAATGGAACAGTAGTATCGGCTACGGAAAGCAAAATCTTGTTTTCTTGGATTCCTTCTACCAATGCTGAGAGCTACGATTTAATTATTAAAAACCTCTTAACCCAAGCCAGCACTACTCAAAATACCACGAATACCGCTTTAGAGGTAACTTTACTGCAAAACACTCCTTACTCTTGGCAAATTATTGCTAAAACAAGTAAAACAACCAGCACTACACCAAGTGATATTTGGAAGTTTTTTAATTCAGGGTCTGGCATTACCAGTCATGCACCATTCCCCGCCGAAATAGTTACCCCTACCCAAGGCCAAGCCGTTACCGCTAGTGGCGGAAAAATTACGCTAGATTGGAATGGAAGCGATGTAGACAACGATATTAGCACCTACGACGTGTACTTAGGTACTACGAATTCACCCAGTGTGTTGCAAAGCAACCTTACAGCAAGTGTACTTAACAACGTAAGTGTGACTGCGGGTACCACCTACTATTGGAAAGTGCTTACCAAAGATGTTAAAGGCAATACTTCCGATTCGGGGATTTATAGTTTTTCAGTTAACTAAACAGCATAAAAAAAGCCTCCCAATCGGGAGGCTTTTTTTAGTTTAAGTAGTGCTTACTTAAGGTATCGTACACACTTAAATAATCATTCGATTTTCCGTCTTTATTAAAGAAAGCTTCCCAAGTACTTAGTGGCTCCCAAATACAAGTGCCCTTACCTTTCCCATTGGGTAGTTCAAAGGCAATCTTGTTCACTTCTGATTTTAGTTGAGAATATTCCACCACAATCACCTGTTTATCATATTTGGCTACCAAGCCATTTAAATTTGCTTCTAAATCGGCTAAGGTACCGTGCCATTTTGGATAATACGATTCGCCAATAACATCAAATTGCACCCCCCGAGCCAACATGTTATCAATAAAAAAAGTAGATTCATCGTGCTGCCCACCCAAGGCTACGTGTAAGAGCATAACCACGGTGGGGTCTACAGATTTTACAGCTGCCGTTCCGGCTTTAAGTAGCTGGGCTAGGTAATCAATATTGCTTACACTGCCTTCGGGCCATAAAATTCCATGATTAATCTCATTCCCAATTTGTACCATATCGGGCGTGGTTCCTTGATCTTTCAATTCTTGCATTACCTTTTTAGTGTAAGTATACAAGGACTTTTTCAATTCCTCAGGGCTTAAGTTTTCCCAAGCAGCGGGTTTAAATTGTTTGCCGGGATCGGCCCAATAATCGCTGTAATGGAAATCTAAAAGTAATTTCATGCCGGCCGCTTTTACTCGTTTGGCCATGGCCTTGGTATGTGCTAAATCGCAAAAACCGGTCCCTGGAGCATAACCCTTTGCATTGGCAGGGTCGTTAAAAATGCGTAAACGAACATAGTTCAACCCGTGCTCCTTCAGTATCAAGATAGGATCTTTTTCTACGCCCTTATCCGAAAATTTAATGCCTTTAGCCTCTAATTCAGGTAAGAAAGAAATATCGGCGCCGAGCATTTTAGTCGTTAGTCGGGGCTTGGCAGCTTCACCAGTAAGGTCGTAGCTTTTATCGGCACTAAACTTAAACACACTGCTGGGTGCTATCGTTAAAATATCGGTAGATCCTTTCCATAAACCAGTGGCAGTGGCTTCGAACTGAATACTTCCTGCCGTTTCGCCCGCTTGTAAAAGCACTTGGCATTTGCCATTAAACAAGCGCCGTTGCCAAGCCCCATCGATGCATTTGTCTGCTTCATGACTGCTCGGATCGCCATTGCCCACGCCAATAATCTTGGCATCGCCTTTTAACGAAAAGTTGATGAGCTGATTTGCCGTAGGCACTTCTCTACCCTCTTTATCTACCGCAGTAACATTTATTACGGTAACATCCTGTCCATCGGCCAAAAGGGTGGTTTTATACGGCGTAAGCACCACTTCAACCGCAGGGCCAGTGGTTTCTACTTTCGTTGTTAAACGCTTTCCTTTTTTATAGGCAACAGCCTCCAAAGTTCCTGTTTCGTACACTACCGACCATTGTAAATGTCCATTTCGAGGCATGATTTTCTTGCCTAAACTTTTTCCGTTTAAAAATAATTCTACATCATCAGCATTGGAGTTTACCCATACATCTATTGGCTTGCCCAATTTATCGGGCCAGTTCCAATGAGGCGAAATGTGTAAAACGTCTTTATCGGTCCACCAGCTTTGATAGTAATAGTAAATGTTTTTAGGGAAACCACACATATCCATTACCCCAAAATGCGAATTGATGTTTGGCCATTTAAAAGGCGTAGGTTCTCCTCTATAATCAAAACCAGTCCAAATAAACCCACCAGACCAATACGGGTTTTCGGCGGCTAATTTCCACCAAGTTTCGGCACGGCTAGCCCACCAAGGTGCCGTAATATCTTGATCGGGCACGTAGGCTTTTAAAGAGTCTAATTCATATTGACCTCTGGTAGTAACGGTACTACCCATCTCGGTGCCGAGTAGTGGCTGGGTCGGATGATCTTTATGGTAATCGGCAACAGCAAACTGACGATAATTAAAACCCCGAACCGGAATTACTTCGTTTACTCCAGTAAACACATTGCCCATATCGGCTGCATAGGTGCTGGCACGTGAAGGATCTAACTCCTGCTGCTTTGCCAGTAAGGTTTGGGCTATGCGTTTACCTACGCTATTGGCTTGTATCCAACCCTCTTCGTTGCCAATAGACCATAGAAATACCGAGGGGTGGTTTCGGTCACGTTTAATTAGACGCTCAAACTGACTTAGATATTCGGGACTGCTATTTAATAAACGTTGTTCGTCTAACACCAACATACCCAAACTGTCGCAAGCATCTAATAATTCAGGTGTGGGCGCATTATGACTTGTTCTATAGGCATTGGCCCCCATATCTTTAAGTAATTGCACCCGATAATATTGAAGATAATCGGGTAAGGCACTTCCTACTCCTGCATGATCTTGATGATTATTTACGCCTTTAATTTTTACATGCTTACCATTTAAAAAGAATCCTTCTTTGCCATCGAAACGAAGCGTACGAATACCCATACGTTGTTTCAAAGAATCTATTACCCGATTACCCTGCTTAATTACCGATACCACCCGGTATAAATAAGGATCTTCCAAAGACCATAATCGAGGGTTTGTAATAGTGATTTGTTGTTTGATGGTAGCATTGGCATGCGCCGCCAAGGTGATTGTCTGAGGCGCTGTTTGGGCCAAGCGCTTGCCACTACGATTGGTAAGATAGGAGTACACCGTAGCCGAAGTGGCAGCCAGATTTTCATTAGTAAGTGTAGCTTCTATGTATACTGTGGCTTGCTTTTCTTTAAGCTCGGAGCGAACAAATACGCCGTCTTGTGCCAAATGAAGGTTGTTCGATTTTTTTAACCATACATGGCGGTAAATACCAGCACCTTCGTAAAACCACCCTTCATATTGGGTGGCATCAACCCGTACGGTAATAATATTGTCTTTCCCAAAATGTACATAATCGCTAATGTCGTAGGTTTGTCCAATATAGCCACTCTGATTAGTCCCTAGGTAAAATCCATTCAGCCAAATGCTGGCATTTCTAAAAATTCCATCAAATTGTAGGCTTATTCGACTACCCGAATCGGCTTTGGCGATAGAAATATGCTTTCGGTACCAGCCAATACTTGTTTCTGGATAAAAACCACCCACCGGTTTATAGCCATGCGATTGCACATCGAAATTTTCGGAATTACGGAAGGGAAGTTC
>JBJTNJ010000056.1:0-4338 GCA_046074005.1 Sphingobacteriaceae bacterium | reverse complement strand
CCGCTTTCTACATAGCGGAAACCCATTTCTAAACCAATGGCCTTGTATTTGTCAAATTGCTCCGGACTGATCCAGTCTACCACCGGGTGATGATTGCGGGTTGGCTGCAAGTATTGGCCTAAAGTGAGAATGTGCACACCAGCTTTTAACAGATCGGCCATAGCCTCTAGAACATCTTCTTCCGTTTCGCCCAAGCCCAGCATAATGCCCGATTTGGTGCGTAAACCCGCTGCAGAAATTCTGCTTAAACATTCTAAACTACGGTCGTATTTTGCTTGTATGCGTACTTCTTTGGTTAATCTGCGAACGGTTTCTAAATTATGTGAAACCACTTCGGGCCGAACGGCTAATACTCTGTCTAGATTCTCCCAAATACCTTTAAAATCAGGAATAAGTGTTTCTAGCGTTGTCTCTGGACTTTCTCTGCGAATGGCTAAAATGGTTTCGGCCCAAATGGTGGAACCTCCATCTTTTAAATCATCGCGATCTACCGAAGTAATTACGCAGTGCTTTACTTGCATGAGTTTTACCGATTGTGCCACCCGGTTCGGTTCATCGGTATCTACGGCTAAAGGTCGGCCTGTGGCTACGGCGCAAAAAGAACAAGATCGGGTGCAAATATTTCCCAATATCATAAAGGTGGCCGTGCCAGCACCCCAGCATTCGCCCATATTGGGGCAATTGCCACTTTCGCAAATGGTGTGCAGTTTATGGGTATCTACCAAGCCACGAACGTGTGCATATTCTTTGCCAACGGGCAATTTTACTCGTAACCAATCTGGTTTGCGTGTACTTTCGTTGGCGGGGATAACCGGTAGTTCGATCATGGAACAAAAATACATATTTTGCGTTAGATAGCTGATGAACTCGTCATTCGAGTTTCATTTTTTGCTAACTTGCGGTATAAAATTAAGTTATGACTACAGTAGAAACGGTTTATGTTGGCGAATTGCGCACACAAGCCACCCATGTTCGTTCTGGAAATCAATTAATTACCGATGCTCCTTTGGATAATCATGGGAAGGGGGAAGCTTTTTCGCCCACCGATTTGCTGGCTACGGCCTTAGGGAGTTGTATGCTTACGGTAATGGGTATAGCTGCCGAGAAATACGAAGCAGATTTGACCGGAACTACCTGCTCTATTACCAAGATAATGGCCGAAAATCCACGTAGAGTGGCAGAGGTGCAAATTACCTTTAATTTCCCGAAGAGAGATTTTAGTGATAAAGTGAAAACTATTTTAGAGCGGGCGGCACATACTTGTCCGGTGTCTAAGAGTCTGCACCCTGATTTAGTGGAAACCCTAGTTTTTAATTGGGCTTAAGCCAGTTGCTCGGCTAATTCTACTGCCGAAATTTCTCCGTGAGTAGCTTCGAAAACACATTCGCCATTGTGAATTAACAATAGTTGTGGCGATTGGTGTGGAACCTGAAATACTTCAGCAATAGCGTTTGAAATTTCTCGGTAGTTTAATAAATCTAGGTAATATGCCGGAATATCTGCAGGAATCGCATCGCCCTCTAGTTCTACTTTTTTTTTAGCCATTAGGCTGATAGAACAACGGGTACTGTGCTTAAAAATAATGCTGTAGCCCGAACGGTTTTTAATTTCGTTTAGCTTATCTAAAGAAGTTAAGTCTTGCCAGTTCATGGGAGGTATTAACGGCCTCTTTTGCTAGGGTATGAGCCATAAGCAGGGCAAAGTTTGTTGGAGCAAGCGCTCAATATGCTGGTACTCACGGTAAGGGCAACTAAAACAATCAGCAGTTTTCTCATGGTGTGTTAAATCTTAGGTAAACTTATCTCTTTTTATCAAAAAACGCAAGTTCTTACGTATTTTATAAATAAGAACGTATTAAAACAAAAAAGCTTATCAGGTTTCTGATAAGCTTTTTTAAGAGTTTTTATTGCTTATTGTTGTGCTTCTACACGAGCAATTAAAGGCTCAATGGTAGCCGCCTCGGCACTTTGAGAATACTCCTCTTTAATTTGTTTGTAGGCACTTAAGGCAGCATCAAAATCTTTTTGTTGCTCATATACCAAACCTAGTTTCTTTAAGAAAAGAGGAGTGGTAAATTCGTTGGTACTTTTAGCGGCAGCTTTTTTGTAATAAGTAGCGGCTTTATCGTAGTCTTTTAATTCGCTGTAAGCATCGCCTAGCATACCCAAAACTAATGGATCGATAATTGGGCTACCGGTGCTGCTATAATTTCCTAACGCTTCAATAGCTTTTTCGAATTCACCTTTTTTAAGGTATAAACCCCCTAAATAGGCATTGGCAATGTTTGCAGATTTGGTGCTAGTGTATTCTTGTGCAATTTTTTCGAAGCCAGGGTATGAACCATCGCCATTTATTGCTTTATCGCTTAACGAATCGGCAGTAGCATATTGCTCTGCTTTAAACATTTCGTTTACTGCTTTTTCGGCACGAGGGGCCAAGTAGAATTTCTGGTACCCAAAATATAAGAGTACGAGTGCTAAAATGGCACCGCCAATAATAAGTAGGCTCTTGCTATTTTCTTGAACAAATGTTCCGGTTGCTTTTTCGTCTGCTGCGGATACTTCCGGAGTATTTTTCTGTTTCGTTGACATGCTTTGTAAAATTTTGAAGAAGCAAAAATACAGTTTTACCCATAAGTATCAACAATTTAAATTTTTGCTGTTATTTTTTTCGAGTAAGTGCTTTAAAAAATAGAAAATGGTACCTTTGATTTCTCCCCAAAAATTATGTGGTTACAGCGTTTATCTCTTATCAATTTTAAAAATTACGAAGAAGCTACGTTGGCCTTTTCGCCAACCATAAACGCTTTTACGGGGAATAATGGGGCGGGTAAAACCAATTTGCTCGATGGTATTCACTACCTTTCTTTGTGTAAGAGTTACTTTAATCCAATAGATACGCAACAAATTCGTCAGGGTGCAGATTTTTTTATGATTCAGGGCGATTTTGAGCTTCAGGATAAAAAAGAGGTGATTGCTTGTTCGTTAAAACGCAATCAGAAAAAACAATTTAAGCGCAATAAAAAGGAATATCCGAGGCTGGCAGATCACGTAGGTATTTTTCCTTTAGTGATGATTTCGCCTTACGATGTGAGCATTGTAATGGAGGGAAGTGAAGAGCGCAGAAAATTTTTAGACAATGCTATTAGCCAAACCGATAGGCAATATTTAGATGAGGTAATACAGTATAATAAGTGTTTGGCCAACCGGAATGCCTTGCTTAAACAAATTGCACATACTGGGGCCTACGACCCAACTTTGTTGGAAATTTACGACGAACAGTTGGCTACGTTTGGCACTCATATTTTTGCCAAGCGCCAGAAATTCATGGAGGTTTTTGAAGAAGTGTTTAACCAACATTATTCTTTTTTAAGTGCCGATGCCGAACGGGTTTCCTTGGTGTATGAATCGCAATTAACCCACGATAGCCTAGCTAATTTGCTTAAAAAGCAGGTAGAAAAAGACCGAATTTTGGAGCGTACCAATGCCGGAGTGCATAAAGATGATTTGGTATTTAGTATACACGGAATGCCCCTTAAAAAATTTGGTTCTCAGGGGCAACAAAAATCTTTTTTAATTGCCTTAAAGCTGGCTCAGTATACTTATTTAAAGCAGCAAAAAGGCTTTGAGCCTATTTTATTGCTCGATGATATATTTGACAAATTGGATGATTTGCGCACCAAAAAATTGATGAAAAAAGTATCGGATCACGATTTTGGTCAAATTTTTATTACCGATACCAGCGCAGATCGTATTCAATCTATTTTTGATGAAATTGGGGAGCAGGTGCGTATTTTTAACGTAGAAAACGGCCATATAAGCCAAAACGATGCGTAAGCCAAACGATAAATCGATTAAAGAAGCCATGGATCAGCTGTTGCAGGTATACAAACTGCAGCAAAAGTTCGATGAAACATCGCTTATTGCCGCTTGGCCTGAATTAATGGGTGTGGCTATTGCCAATAGAACGAAAGAACTCTATATCCGTCAGAAAAAATTATTTATCAGAGTAGAATCGTCGGTAATTAAAAACGAACTACTAATGATGCGGTCTCAAATCATAGAGAAAATGAACGAGCGGGCTGGGGGAGAGGTGATTTTAGAAATTGTATTGTTATAAAAAAGCCCCCTGAGTTCAGGGGGCTTTTTTATAAGGCTTCATTCGGCTAGAAACGCTCAAATGCTGAGAAGAAAAAGCTTCCTTCAATGGCTGCGTTCTCGTCAGAATCAGATCCGTGAACCGCATTGGCATCAATAGATTTCGCGTATTTATTGCGGATGGTGCCTGCATCGGCTTTAGCTGGATCGGTATTGCCAATTAATTTTCTAAAATCTTCAA
>JBJTNJ010000055.1:0-5432 GCA_046074005.1 Sphingobacteriaceae bacterium | reverse complement strand
AAAGCCCAAGTTACCCGAAATGGCAATAGCCGCCACCATTTCTGGCGATGCTACAAAGGCAAAGGTATTTGGGTTACCATCGGCACGTTTGGCAAAGTTGCGGTTAAACGAGTGTACAATGGTGTTTTTTTCTGCTTTTTCGGCACCCACACGATCCCACATACCAATACATGGTCCGCAGGCATTGGTAAAAATGGTGGCATTTAAATCGGTAAAGGTATCTAGCAATCCATCGCGATCGGCGGTGTAGCGTACCTGCTCCGAACCTGGGTTAATACCAAATTCTGCTTTGGTAGTAAGGCTTTTGGCTATGGCTTGTTTAGCAATAGAGGCTGCACGACTTAAATCTTCGTAAGATGAGTTGGTACATGAACCAATTAAGCCCCATTCTACTTTTAAAGGCCAGCCATTTTTCTCTGCTTCGGCTTTCATTCTAGAAACCGGAGTAGCCAAATCTGGCGTAAATGGTCCGTTTAAGTGTGGTTCTAATGTATTTAAGTCAATTTCAATTACTTGATCGAAGTAGGCTTCTGGGTTGGCGTACACTTCCGGATCGGCGGTTAAATGTTGTTTAATGCCGTTGGCTAAATCGGCTACTTCGGCACGGCCAGTAGCACGTAAATAGCGTTCCATGCTTTCATCGTAGCCAAAGGTAGAGGTCGTGGCACCAATTTCGGCACCCATGTTACAAATGGTTCCTTTGCCAGTACAGCTCATGCTAGTGGCTCCGTCGCCAAAGTATTCTACAATAGCGCCAGTTCCACCTTTTACGGTTAAAATGCCGGCAACTTTTAAGATTACATCTTTAGGAGCGGTCCAGCCACTTAGTTTTCCGGTAAGTTTTACACCAATTAGTTTTGGGAATTTAAGCTCCCAAGGTAAACCTGCCATTACATCGCAGGCATCGGCGCCACCTACCCCAATGGCTACCATTCCTAAACCGCCTGCATTTACGGTGTGGGAGTCGGTACCAATCATCATTCCACCTGGGAATGCATAATTCTCCAATACCACCTGGTGAATTATTCCGGCACCTGGTTTCCAGAAACCAATACCATATTTATTTGATACAGATGATAAGAAATCGAATACTTCTTTGCTTTCGGTACGTGCATGTGGTAAATCTACTTCTGCTCCTTCTTTTGCGGTAATTAAGTGATCGCAATGCACGGTAGAGGGTACGGCTACTTGCGGACGCCCAGCTTGCATAAATTGCAAGAGCGCCATTTGTGCTGTTGCATCTTGCATGGCCACTCTATCAGGTGCAAAATCTACATAATCGTGCCCTCTTTTAAAGGCTTTATCTGTTTTTTCGTCCCATAAGTGGGCGTATAAAATTTTCTCGGTAAGGGTAAGTGGTTTACCAACAACGCCACGGGCTGCATTTACTCGGCTCTCGAAGTTCTGGTAAACTTTCTTAATCATTTGGATATCAAATGCCATATTCTGTTCTTTTTGGTTTTAAAATAGACGTTCGCTAAGGTACAAAAAAACCTTTTTTCTTACACCTTTAGTGCTAGCAAAATGTGGTTGTCAATACAAAAATCTTATTATCTTCGTTCTCTGTCCAAAAAACAAAAACAAAAACTATGAAAAAAGTTACAATTGCTCTCTTTTTAGTATGTATTTCCCTTAGCGGATTGTACGCTCAGTTGAGAGTTCAAGGAAAAGTAAATGATGCTCAAGGCCAGCCATTGCCGGGTGTGAGTGTGTTTGAAAAAGGTTCGGGTAAAGGTACGGCTACCAATGCTAATGGAGTTTTTAGTCTCGAAGTAAGTGGAAAATCGGCTATTATTCGATTTTTTATGTTGGGTTACCAAGCGCAAGAGTTGGGAGTGCCCGAAGCTAGCAACGGGCTTTATGAATTGAGTGTTAGTTTAAAAGAGAATACCACATCGCTATCTGAAGTGGTAGTAGTAGGCTCTCGTAGTTTGCGCCGAAGTGCTACCGAAACAGCCGTTCCGGTAGATGTAATTGACATGAAAAGTGTAATTAAACAAACAGGTAAGCTAGAGCTTAATCGTTTGTTAGAATATGCAGCCCCGTCTTTTAACGCCAATAAACAAACGGGTTCAGATGGCGCCGATCATATTGATCCGGCTACTATTCGTGGTTTGGGTCCCGATCAAACCTTGGTGTTAATTAATGGTAAACGTCGTCATCAATCTTCGTTAATTAATTTGTTTGGTACTCGTGGTCGTGGAAATACCGGTACCGATTTAAATGCTATTCCGGTTTCGACTATTGAGCGGGTAGAGGTATTGCGTGATGGTGCCTCGGCACAGTATGGCTCTGATGCCATTGCAGGGGTAGTAAACATTGTATTGAAAAAGAATGTGAACGAATTCAATGGCTTTGTAAATACAGGTGCCTATAGTTCGCCTAAATATGCCGATAAGAAGTTCGATGGCATAAGTTCTCAATTTGGTGGAAATTATGGAATTCAGGTTGGTGAAGGTGGTTTTGTGAATTTCTCTATGAACTATTTAAATGCACAAAAAACCAGAAGAGTTCCTACGCCTGATCCGGCTACTCCAGATATTTATCGCCGTCAGTTTGGCGATGCTTCTGGACGTGATTTTGGTACTTTTGTGAATGCGTCTTTACCAGTGAGTAAAGAAACAGAAGTGTATGCTTTTGGAGGATATAGCAACCGTTTTACCGATGCTTATGCTTGGAGCCGTTTTGCTGGCGATCCTAACAACGTAGATGCCATTTACCCAGAGGGATTTGATCCGCATATTCAATCTCAGATTGATGATAAATCTATTTCGACCGGTATCCGTACCAAATCAAACGGTTGGGATATTGATTTTAATAATACCTTTGGCAGCAACCGCATGCATTATTTTGTAGACGGCACTAATAATGCAAGTTTAGGTATACAAACCCCTACTTTTTTTGATGCTGGTGGTTTTCAGTTTTCTCAAAACACCACCGGTTTAAACTTTAGTAAGCCTTTTGATAAGGTTGCCTCGGGTTTAAATGTTGCGTTCGGAACGGAATACCGTATTGATCGATATCAGATTTTTGCCGGAGAAGAGGGTTCGTACAAAGACTATACTCCACTTACTAATACTCCGGGAGGTTCTCAAGGTTTCCCAGGTTTCCAACCTAGAAATGAAGTAAATGTAAGCCGTAGCAATTTGGCTGCTTATACCGATGTAGAACTGGATGTAACTAAGCAATACCTGGTAACCGCTGCGGTTCGCTTTGAAAATTATTCAGATTTTGGAAGTACGTTAAATGGTAAATTGGCCATGCGTTACAAATTTTCTGATGCTTTTAACCTGCGTGGATCGGTAAGTAGCGGTTTCCGTGCACCTTCTTTACAGCAAACTTATTTCAATACCACTTTTACCAATTTTGTAGCCGGGCAGCCTAAAGAGGTGTTATTGGCAGGTAATTTAAGTAGCCTTACCCGTACCTTGGGTATTCCTAAATTAACCGAAGAAAATGCGGTAAATAGCAGTTTAGGATTTACGCTAAAACCGCTAAATAACTTAAGCTTAACTGTAGATGCCTATCAAATTAATGTAAAGAACCGTATCGTATTAACGGGTTATTTTACAGATAGTGATCCGGCTATTGGCCAAGATTTGCAAGATTTAGGTGTAACGCAAGCCCAATTTTTTACCAATGCTATTGATAGTCGTAACCGTGGTTTGGATATCAACCTAACGCATGACGCTAATTTGGGTACCGGAAGATTGGTAACCACCTTTGCCGCCAACTTTAGTAAAATGGATATTCAGAAAATTAAAACCAATACCACGCTGGCAGGTAAAGAGGATATTTATTTTGGTCCTAGAGAACAAGCTTTCGTAAAAGCTTCGGCTCCGCCAAGCAAAATGAATTTGAGTTTCGATTATTCTAATAAGAAATTTACTGGCTCTGTGCGTTTGGTGCGTTTCGGAGAGATTACTCTTATTGGATATGACGATGTAGCCCAGTTTTATACTCCTAAAATTACCACCGATGTATCTTTGGGTTACAAATTGAGTAATAGTCTAAACCTAAATTTCGGTGCCGACAATTTGTTTGATGTATATCCTGATAGACAAAATCAAGGAGCTACCGAAGCTGGTGGTTCTTGGGACTCGGTTCAAATGAATTACAACGGACGTCGTTTCTTTGCCCGCTTGGGTATGACGTTTTAAGCGATTTATTTTGTAGAGAGAAAAGGCTACCAGGTGCAAAACCGGTAGCCTTTTTTTGTCCAATATTCCAAGGCTCTAGGCAGGGTGTATTCTAATCGTTCCTGAGCCTTTATACTATCGTGAAACACCACAATGGCACCATTGCCGGTTTGCTCAATTACTCTTTTTAAGCATTTTTTAGGGCTCAATTTAGGATGATAATCATGGCTTAGAATATCCCACATAATAATTTTAAGCTCTGGCTTGTATGCTCGTAATTGCTTTATTTGGGCGCTGCTAATTCTGCCATAGGGTGGTCTAAACAGTTTAGATGGTACCAACTCCTCACATAGTTTAAACTCTTCTAGGTAGGTTCGGCTATCCGTTTTCCAGCCATTTACGTGATGAAAGGTGTGGTTACCAACTGCATGCCCATCTGCTACTACTTGCTCAAACACGTCGGGATATTTACGCACATTGTCGCCAATGCAAAAAAAGGTGGCCTTGGCTCCGAATTTTTTTAAGGTTTTTAAAACGAAAGGTGTAACAATAGGTATAGGCCCGTCGTCAAAGGTGAGGTAAATGCATTTATCCGTACGGCTTTCGTGCCAAGTTAAACTTGGGCATACATACGAAAGCCAAAAAGGGGTTTTTACCGGATACATTCTTTGTTCAATTTGCGTACGAAGATAGAAGATGTATGGTTAATTTTTAGAAGCACCCAATATGAATTTAAAATCTAGCTCTTTGTTTTTGGTTTCGGCACTATTTTTAGGGCTTAACCAGAGCCAAGCACAAGAGAAAATTACTCTAGAACAGGCGGTTAATTTGGCGGTTACCAATAACATTCAGTTAAAACAAGCCAGATTAAACGTAGCCTTAACTTCCGAAGAGTACAAGCAATCTAAGTGGGCCCTTACGCCAAGCTTAAATGCGAATAGTAATTTAAACTATAGTTTAGGTCGTAGCTTCGATCAACTTTCTGGCCAAGCCTTCGATCAGAGTGTAACTTCGGGCAACGGAAGTTTAAGCTCATCGGTGATATTATTTCAGGGCTTTCAGCGTATTAATCAAATTTCACAAAACAAGTATTTATTAGCTGCCGATAAAAGTACTGCCGAAAAAGCCAAAAACGATTTGGTATTAAATGTAGTGGGTACCTATTTGCAAGTATTAAATGCGCAAGATTTGGTAGAAACCGCCAAGCAGCAAGTAACCTTCGCCCGCATGCAATTAGATCGCGAACAAAAATTGTTCGATGTAGGGAACAAAACCTTAGCCGACTTATCGCAA
>JBJTNJ010000054.1:0-20008 GCA_046074005.1 Sphingobacteriaceae bacterium | reverse complement strand
CCTTATGTTGTTTCATCTTGCTTACCGGCCTATTGGCAAAAGCTCAACCAATCACCGTTAAAAAAGACACGTTGGTAGCCAGTATGCTTACCGAGGTATCGGCAAAAAGTATTGAAGCCACGGTGCGCAAATTGGTTTCCTTCCAAACCAGACATACGCTGAGCGATACTCTAAGCACAAAGACAGGAATTGGAGCTGCTCGGAATTGGATAAAATCGGAGTTTGAAAAATATGCTAAAGAATCTGGCGGACGCTTGCAGGTAAGTTTTGATACGTTTACTCAGGCTGCCGATGGTAAACGAGTACCTGTGCCAACTGTGCTCAAGAATGTAGTAGCCATCTTGCCAGGCACCGATCCTGCCGATACTCGGGTGTTTATTGTTTCGGGACATTACGATTCTAGGGCTTCGGATGTACTAGATTCCCAGATTTTTGCACCAGGCGCAAACGACGATGCTTCGGGCACGGCCGTAGCTATGGAACTGGCACGAGTCATGAGTAAAAAACAATTTAATTGCACCCTAATTTTTGTAGCCATGGTGGGCGAAGAGCAAGGTTTATATGGTGCCACCAATTTGGCAAAACGAGCAAAAGAGGAAAAGTGGAATGTGGCCGGCATGATTACCAACGATATTGTAGGCAATACCTATGGCATAGAAACCGATTTAAAAGATAATCGGAGTGTGCGCATTTTTAGCGAAGGGGTTTCTCAGGCAGAAACTACTGCTCAGGGAAACTTGCGCACCAGCATTGGTTCTGAGAACGATGGCTTTGCTCGTCAATTTGCCCGCTATTGCAAAGAGGTGGGAGAGCGCTATGTAGATCAATTGGAGGTAAAATTGATTTTTAGAAGAGACCGATATTTACGAGGTGGCGATCATACCCCTTTTTCTCAGCAAGGTTTTGCTGCTATACGTGTTACCGAAATGAATGAGAATTTTAATCGTCAGCACCAGAACGTTCGCCAAGAAAAAGGAGTAGATTATGGTGACACCCCCGATTTTGTAGATTTTACCTATACCCAGAAAGTGGCACGCATGAATTTAGCAGCCTTAGCTAATTTGGCATTGGCGCCCCAAGAACCGCAGCAAGTGAAAATACTAACTACCGAACTCACTAATAAAACAAGTTTAAAATGGCTTGCCCCTGCTGGAGAAAAACCTAAGGGCTATTACGTGGTAATGAGAGAAACTACGAGCCCAGTTTGGGAGCGCAAGTTTTTTGTGACAGATACTCAAGCTAGCTTTAACTATTCAAAAGATAACTACATTTTTGGCGTACAAGCCCTAGATGAAGAGGGGCACGAAAGTTTAGTGGTATTGCCTTCACCAGGCAGGTAATATTTACCAGTTAAATATAGCGTATACGCATTTTACCAATACCTGTGTGGAGGGCATTTGAAAATTGATGCTAGCGCTGTACTTTTCCGTAGGAATTTGTATATCGCTATGGCTTGCCAAATAAACTACACCCACTAATACTGGAATTAACACAAGGATGAAGGGGGAAATAGTGATCTTTTTATGTTTCATAGCGAATTACTTTTTACAAAGTAACGAGTAAATAATCGAATTTGTATTTCTAAGAGTGTTAAATTTTAGATACAAAAAGATTTTTTTATTATTTCAGTGTAGTCTAACTTCTCCCAGGTAAATAATTCCACGTCAAGGGTTTTGCTTTCGCCATTAGCACCAATAAAGGTTTTGCGTACTGTTTCGTTTTTACGACCCATATGTCCGTAGGCAGCGGTTTCTGAATACATTGGGGTACGTAATTTGAGGCGGGTTTCAATGCCGTAAGGGGTCATATCGAAAATCTCCTCAATTTTCTTGGCAATTTCACCATCGCTTAAACCAACTTTTGCGGTGCCGTTCGTGTTTACATAAATACCCATTGGGTTTTTTACGCCAATAGCATAGGATACCTGCACCAATACTTCATCGCATACGCCTGCTGCTACCAAGTTTTTGGCAATGTGTCTAGTGGCGTAGGCTGCAGAGCGGTCTACTTTTGATGGATCTTTTCCAGAGAATGCACCACCACCGTGTGCACCTTTACCGCCATAGGTATCTACAATAATTTTGCGTCCTGTTAGGCCGGTATCGCCGTGTGGGCCACCAATTACGAATTTTCCGGTTGGGTTAATGTGGTAGATAATTTTATCGGTAAATAAGGCCTGAAGCTCTGGCTTGAGTTGTTTTTTTACTCTTGGAATTAAGATAGTAATAATGTCTTTTTTGATTTGCTCCTGCATGGCTTTTTCTTCGGCAAAATCATCGTGTTGGGTAGATACCACAATGGCATCAATGCGAACGGGTTTGTGATCGTCGCTATACTCAATGGTTACTTGCGATTTTGCATCGGGGCGCAAATACGTAATGTCTTTATTTTCTCTGCGTAGGGCAGCTAGTTCGATTAATATTTTGTGCGAAAGGTCGAGTGCTAAGGGCATATAATTCTCGGTTTCGTTGGTGGCATAGCCAAACATCATCCCCTGGTCGCCAGCACCTTGATCTTGTTTGTTTTGGCGATCTACGCCCTGGTTAATATCGCCCGATTGCTCGTGGATGGCCGATAAGATGCCGCAAGAGTTTGCCTCAAACATGTATTCGGATTTGGTATATCCGATTTTTCGGATTACTTCACGGGTAATTTTTTGTACATCTAAGTAGGTGCTCGATTTTACCTCACCGGCTAAAATTACCTGGCCGGTAGTAACTAAGGTTTCGCAGGCTACCTTCGAATCGGCATCCCAAGCTAAAAAGTTATCGATTAAGGCATCCGAAATTTGATCGGCTACTTTGTCTGGGTGACCTTCTGATACAGATTCTGATGTAAATAAATAAGGCATGTTTTTCTGGTTTAAACTTTTTTGTTTTAAAGCAGAAAATGGAGAGGTTAAATAGCTTGAAAAAACGTTGGGGTTTTAGCAATTTTTTAACGTGGTTGCAAGCAACTCAAATGGATCCACTTTTTGCACCACAAAAGTACAACAATTTTTAAATTCTTAAATATTTGACCTTAATTTGTCTCAAATTTGACAAATACATTCTCTTGAAAAAGAAACTACTTTTCCTTATCAATCCTATATCTGGAGGCAAATCTAAAGGTCGCCTGCCCGAGTATATTCACCGGGAGCTAGATGCTAGCCGCTTCGACTATCGGTATCGGTTTACTGAATATGTGGGACATGCTCGGGAATTGGCTAAGGAAGCTATTGAACAGCAAGTAGATATGGTGGTGGCTGTGGGTGGCGATGGTACTATAAACGAGGTAGCTTCGGCCCTGGTGGGTAGCCCTGTACATATGGGTATTGTGCCTATGGGTTCCGGTAATGGCTTGGCCACCGCCTTGGGTATTTCTAGAAATCCGGCAAAAGCCATTAGGCAATTAAGTACTGCTTCGGTGCATTTGGTAGATTCGGCCAGTATAAATGGCCATCCTATTTTTAATGTAAGTGGCATGGGTTTCGATGCCGAAATAAGTGCCCTTTTTGCTAAAGAAACCGGCAGAGGTTTATGGGGATATGTTAAAAATACGCTTTCGGCCATTCTTCATTACCAGCCGCAGAACTATACCCTAGAATTGAATGGTGAAAAGTTTAGCCGCACCGCCTTTATGATTAGTTTGGCTAATTCCACTCAGTTTGGAAATAATGCACATATTTCTCCTGAGGCATCTATTACCGATGGTTTGTTGGACATATGCGTGGTTAAGCCTTTCCCCTTGTATAAGTTTCCGCTATTGGCTTACCGTTTATTTAGCCGTACGGCTCATAAATCGTCGTTTATAGAAATTTACAAAACAAAAGAAACTACCATTACTCGTAGTCAAGAAGGCCCGGTGCATTTAGATGGAGAGCCCATAGTATTGGGCACTACCTTGCACATTGTGTTGCATCCGGCTAGTTTATATTTACTGTATTAGCCATGTCTAAAAAGAATACTTCTTGGGGTGGTATTATGTTTTCTACCGATCCCGATTTTGCGTATGAACCAGAAAATGAGGCGGCAGAGGAAACCCTACCGCCATCGCAGCAAGATTTACGAGTACAGCTAGATCGTAAACAACGTGGGGGGAAATCCGTTACCTTAATTACCGGATTTATTGGCCAAACTGCCGATTTAGAAGCGCTTGGTAAACAACTAAAACAAAAATGCGGAGTGGGTGGCAGTGCCAAAGATGGAGAAATTTTGGTACAGGGCGATTTTAGAGAAAAGGTTGTGCAATTGCTTGTAGCCGAAGGCTATAAAGTAAAAAAAATAGGTGGCTAGCTAAGCCTCTCAAAAAATGCTATAATGGTATATTAGAGTGGGTTTCTGGCTTAGTGTTTTCTATACAATTAGCTATTTTTTAAAATAATTTTTAGCCAAAATCGTTGTAGTTCTTCTTAATTTTATACGTTTTCTCTAGCAATCTGAAAGCAAACTCTATGAGCCACAACACTTTTCCTGTTCCCGATTTGTCATATTTGCAAATCGATCCAAAAGATTCTATTTATTATCAATTATCGTCCAACGATTTAGTAGACCACGCATTAAAAAATGGTGAAGGTACCTTGGCCGATTCGGGCGCCTTGGCGGTAGATACGGGTACGTTTACCGGGCGCTCTCCTAAAGATCGTTTTATTGTAGAAGATGAGCTAACCAAAGAGGTGGTTTGGTGGGGGGATATTAATCAGAAATTTGATGCTGCCAAATTTGACTCCCTATACATTAAATTGGCAAACTACTTGGCTCAGCGCAAACTATATGTACGAGATGCTTATGCTTGTGCCGATCCTGCTTATAGGCTAAACATTCGGGTGCTTACCGAAACAGCTTACCAGAACTTGTTTGCGCATAATATGTTTCTTAGACCGGCACCTGCCGATTTAGGCCCCATTCCTGAGTGGACAATTTTGGCTGCCCCGGGATTTATGGCAGAGCCCCGAGTAGATGGTACTCGTCAGCCTAATTTTTGCATTCTCAATTTTAGCAAACGCATTATTTTAATTGGGGGCACGGGCTATACTGGTGAAATTAAGAAAGGAATTTTCTCTGCCTTAAATTTATTATTGCCGCATACCCGAAACGTGCTTTCTATGCATTGCTCTATAAATCAAGGCAAGGCAGGCGATACGGCTGTGTTTTTTGGCCTTTCGGGCACAGGCAAGACTACCCTTTCTGCCGATCCGGCTAGAGATTTAATAGGCGATGATGAACATGGCTGGAGCGAAAATTCGGTATTTAACTTTGAAGGAGGTTGTTATGCTAAGTGCATAGATCTTAGTCCCGAAAAAGAACCCGAAATATATAAAGCTATTAAATCCGGGTCCTTATTAGAAAATATCAACTATTTACCCGGCACCAATACGGTAGATTTTTCTAATATTGAAAAAACAGAAAACACCAGGGTAGCCTATCCTATTGAGTATATAAGCCATGCCAAGGTGCCTTCTATTGGCCCTACGCCTAAAAATATATTTTTTTTAACTGCCGATGCATTTGGTGTGTTGCCTCCTATCGCTAAATTAACTAGCGCTCAAGCCATGTATCATTTTATTTCGGGATATACAGCTAAAGTTGCCGGTACAGAAGCAGGTGTTGTAGAGCCACAGGCTACTTTTTCGGCTTGTTTTGGCAAAGCCTTTATGCCTTTGCACCCTACAGTATATGCTCATTTATTAGGCGAAAAGCTTGAAAAAGAACAAGTAAACGTATGGTTGGTAAATACCGGCTGGACGGGTGGACCCTATGGTATAGGCACCCGAATGAATCTTTCGTATACTCGAGCCACCATTGCCGCCGTTCTTTCTGGAGAGCTAGAGAAAGCAACTTTTGAAAAACACCCCTTGTTCGGGGTGGCCGTTCCTACTACGTGTAGCGGGGTGCCATCAGAGTTGTTAAATCCGCGTAATACGTGGGCAGATAAGCAGGCATACGATGCTAAAGCCACTGATTTGGCTAAAGACTTTATAGCAAACTTTAAACAGTTTGAAAACTTTGCCAATACCGAAATACGATTGGCTAGTCCTATAACGTCCCTTTCGGTCTAAACCGTGAATTAAATTTTCGTCTAGGCTTGCATTTGCAAAAAAAAATAGTTTTCATTGCATAATATTAGTGCCGATTAAATTTTAAGTAACAAAAGCGTCACTAACTATTTTTTTAAGTAGAAAAACATATTTTTGTTATCCAATAAAAAAATAAAAACCAATTAATTTATAATTCAAACAAAACCAAAAACTAAATTTTAAAACAATGGCAAACGCAACCAAAGCAGCAACTGCTAAAAAAGAGACTTCTGGTTCAAACCTTTTTGCAAGTTTATCTATCGTAATCTGTATCCTAGTAGGTGTTATTTTATGGAAATTTGTAATGGGTAACGGTTCAAATTTCGAAGGTGGTGATAATTCAGGACATCCACTTCCAGGAAATTATTTCGGAATGGTGTACAAAGGTGGAATTGTGGTACCGGTATTAATGGGTCTATTATTAATGGTAGTAGTATTTTCATTCGAACGTTTCTTTGTTATCAGCAAAGCTGCTGGTAAAGGCAACGTTGATGCTTTCGTTAAAAAAATCCAAGGTCTTTTAAGCGCTGGAAATATTGACGCAGCTTCTGCTGAGTGCGATAAACAAGAAGGTTCTGTAGCAAATGTTATTAAAGCCGGCTTGAAAAAATACAAAGAAGTAGAAGCTGAAAAAAATATGGATACTGAGCAAAAATGCTTAGCCATTCAAAAAGATATTGAAGAGGCTACTGCATTAGAAATGCCTATGTTGGAGCAAAACTTAACCATTATTGCTACCTTGGTATCAATTGGTACCTTAATGGGTTTATTGGGTACAGTAACCGGTATGATTAAAGCCTTCTCTGCTATTGCAACTGCAGGGGCTCCAGATCAGTCTCAATTAGCAAACGGTATTTCTGAAGCCTTGATTAATACTGCAACCGGTATTTCAACTTCAGCTTTGGCCATTATCATGTACAACGTGTTTACTTCTAAAATCGATAAATTAACTTACTCTATCGATGAGGCAGGTTTCTCAATTGTACAGACTTACGCTAGTACACACAAATAGTAGTTTTTGATTTAAATATAACCCCGAGAGCATTCTCGGGGTTTGTATTCAACAACTAATCATTTTTGTACGTTCAATAGTAAAACAGATATACAATGCCAAAAGTAAAAGTTCCAAGAAAAAGTACGGCAATTGACATGACCGCCATGTGTGACGTGGCCTTCCTATTGCTTACGTTCTTCATCTTAACAGCCACTGCACGTCAGCCTGAACCATTGCCTGTTGATACCCCGGCATCAACCGTAAAAATTAAATTACCAGAAACCGATGTAGCTACTGTTACGGTAGGTCAGGGTAAAATATTTTTTGGCGTAAAAGGTCAGCAAATCCGCATAAACATGTTGGATCGTATTGCTAAACGGTATAATCTTCAATTTACCGACCAAGAAAAAGTACGTTTCTCGGTGGTTGAATCATTTGGAGTGCCAGTTGCCAGCTTAAAGCAATTTATTGCTCTTAGCAATGACGAGCGTAATAAACCAGGCTTACAGCCAGGTATTCCGGCCGATTCAACCGATAATCAATTACACGAATGGATTTTAGCTGCTCGTTACGCAACTAAAGAGTTAAATGATAAAGACCTTCGTTTAAGTATTAAAGGTGATGCCAGAGAAGAGTATCCGGAAATTAAAAAGGTGATTGATATTTTGCAAAAGCAAAAAATTAACAAGTTTAGCTTGATTACCTCGTTAAGAAAAGCAGAAAAGTAAAAATCGTAAACATCAAAATATAACACGATGGCAGAATTAGACACCTCCTCCGGTGGTAATAAAAAAGGCGGAAAAGTTAGAAGTAAGAAACAATCTACCCGTGTAGATTTAACCGCAATGGTTGATTTAGCTTTTTTACTAATCACCTTTTTCATGCTTACCACCACCTTATCAAAACCACAGGCCATGGATTTAGCTATGCCTGATAAAGATAAAGATAAGCCTGAATCTAAGTTAGAAATTGCCGATAACCGTACCATGACCATCTTGTTAGGTCAAAACAACAGATTAGAGTGGTATATGGGTCTTATTGATAATCCGAAAACACCAACGGTAGATAACTTTGGTCGTAACGGTATTCGTAAAGCCCTTATCGAAAAAATCAAAGAAGTAAGAGGCATTACCGGTGATCCTAAAAAAGGCTTAATCGTTTTAATTAAACCAAGCGATAAGTCTAATTATAGAAATCTGGTAGACATCTTAGATGAAATGAAAATCTCCGATGTGCAAACATATGCCATTGTAGATATCACCAATCCGGAAATTGGGTTGATGAAACGTGACGGTATTTACAAATAAATCGGTAAAACCGAACGTTAATAATAGTATAGTCCTTTAATCGAAATAAAAGACAATATGTCAAAATTAGATATTTTTAAACTAGAGTGGATTGATGTGGTGTTCGCCGGGCGTAATAAAGCCTACGGTGCATACGAGCTTCGCAAGGAAAACACGAAAACAACTAGTAGAGCCCTTTTGGTAGGTAGCGTGTTGTTTATTGCAGTGGTATGTCTTCCATTAATTGTTAGATTCATTGCGGGTATTATCCCTGACAATACCGAACAGTTTCAACAAACTGAAGTTGTATTGGCAGCTCCACCACCAATTGATAAAGACACCCCTCCACCGCCACCTGAGCCACCAAAACCAAAGGTAGATCAGGTACGTTTCCCGCCACCGGTAGTAGTACCGGCCGAGAAAGTGCGTGACGAGGAACCTCCAACCGTTGAGGAATTGAAAAAAGCTGACCCAGGTCAGAAAACAATTGAAGGTGACCCGAATGCCGAAATTAAAATTGAGGAACCTGCAGGTAACGCTGACGTAACTGAAGACAACAGCATTAAAGATTTTGCTAGTGTAGAGGTAATGCCAGAATTCCAGGGAGGTGCATCAGGTTGGGGTAAATACCTTCAGAAAAACATGAAATACCCACCAATTGCTCGTGAAAACAACATTACCGGTCGTGTAATTGTAAGTTTCGTAGTAGAGAGAAATGGTGACTTAACCGATATTAAAGTATTAAGAGGAATTGGTGGCGGTTGCGACGAAGAAGCAATCAGAGTATTAAAAACTGCACCAGCTTGGAAACCAGGTATTCAAAATGGTCGTCCTGTAAGGGTAGCGTATACTATGCCTATTTTCTTCCAATTAGCACAATAGTATTTTCATGCCAAAACATGTCGATTCAAAACAGAAATCGCCCATTGGGCGATTTCTGTTTTTTTTAAAGCTATTGATGTTTTCTTTTTATTTCATCTTGGGCCTGCTCGTTATTTTTTGGAAAGGTCTTCCTATTGATATTTCGCAAAACTATCGCACCCTTTTTGGCGTTGTTTTAATAGTATACTCCTTTTTTAGGTTTATTAGAATAAAACAAGAAAACGTATAATAACTATGAAGACCAAAGGCATTTCATTGGCAGTGGGCTTGCTGTCTCTACTTTTGTGGGGATCTTGCCAAAACAAAAACACCGTACAAGATTATACCCATGGACAGGCTAGCCTAGTGGTAGATGAAAGTTTAGCCCCAATTATAGAGGATCAACTATTCGTTTTTCAAAGTGCGTATCCGGAAGTACGTGTAAATACCCTATACAAGCCCGAAAACGAATTACTTAAGTTTTTTCTTACCGATAGCATTCGTATAGCTGTAATGGCTAGAACCCTTACGCCTCAAGAGGCTAAGTTTTACGAACAAAAACAAATAAGAATTAGAGTAAATCGCTTTGCTATTGATGGTATTGCCTTAATTACTCAAAAAAATAATCCGGATAGTTTAGTTAGTGTAAGTGATGTTGTAGCCCTTATGCAGGGAAAACCAAGTGCTATTAAAAATTTAGTTTTTGACAACCCCAACTCTAGTACGGTGCGGTATTTAAAAGAATTGGCAAAAGTAAATAGCCTGCCAAGCAAAGGGGTTTATGCGTTAAAAACCAACCCTGAAGTAATTGCTTATGTGGCAACACACCCATCGAGCATTGGCGTAGTAGGAGTAAATTGGTTGGTACAACCCGATGCCAATATGACCGCCTCGATAGATCAAATAAAAGCAATGGGTGTATGCAAAGGTGAACGTAAAAAAGATGCTACAAGCTACTTTAAGCCTACTCAAAGTGATTTAGCTTTGGGAAATTACCCATTAATGCGTAATTTGTACCTCATTAACTGTGAGGGAGGTCCCGGACCAGGTACAGGCTTTGTAAGTTTTGTTGCCGGTGAGCGTGGTCAGCGCATTGTCCTAAAATCAGGCCTTTTGCCCGATAGTATCCCGCCCAGAGAAGTGATAATAAGAAAGTAGAATAAAAAACAAAACGAACCATGGAAATGATGAAAAAAGCGCTAAAATCAACCCTTTTGTTGATTTTTGTAGGTTCAGCCCTGTATGCACAAACCTTAGGTGATGCCCAAAAAGCTATTGATGCCGAGCAGTACCAAAAAGCAAAATCGCAATTAAAAAGTTTAATAGCTATTCAGCCAACTATTGCCGAAAACTTCTTTTATTTAGGGCAAGTATACCTAAAAACAGATTACGCCGATTCTGCTAAAGCGGTATTTAATCAAGGAGTTACCGTAAATCCGGCTTTCCCTTTAAATTATGTTGGTTTAGGTCAGGTTGAATTAGATGATAACCAGGATGTGGCAGCCAAAGCAGATTTTGCCAAAGCCGTTGCCGTATCGGATAAAAAAGATGCCCGTGCATATTTATTTATTGGCAAAGCCTATACCTATGCTAAAAAGCCAAACTACGATGAGGCCCTAAATGCCCTAAATGCTGGTAAGCTTGTGGTAGAAAAACAAAAAGGTATTGATGCTTTTCTAGCAGAGTTAAACCTTGCTTTTGGCGATGCATATCGTGGTCAACTAAAAAATTCAGAAGCCTATAGCGCTTATCGTACAGCGTTCGACCTAAACAATGCCCTTATTCGCTCTAAAGTAGAATTAGGAGTAATTAACAAAATGTCTAAAGCCTTCCAAGAGTCGGCAGACGAGTTTAATAGCGTATTAACCATCAATCCTAACTATGGTCCGGCTTATCGCGAATTGGCCGAAACCTATTATTTGTGGGCCCGCTCTGAGCCGAAAGACTACGACGCTAAAATAAAACAAGCGCTAGATTATTATAAAAAATACCTAGAACTTACCGATACTTCTTTAGAGTCACGTATGCGTTATGCCGATTTCTTGATTTTGGCAAAAGATTACAAATCATTGCAGTCTGAAGCCCAAACAATGGCTCAGATGGATAAAGCCAACAAACGTATCTTGCGTTATTTGGCTTATGCAGCTTATGAAAATGGAGATTATACTTCAAGTATTCAAGCTATTAAAGACTTTATGACTCAAGTAGAACCTAAACGTGTAATAGGTAGAGATTATAGTTATTTGGGCCGTGCCTTAATTAAATCTGGTCAAGAAGAAGAAGGATTCCAAACGGTAAAAAAAGCATTATCTATAGATTCTAACCTAGTAAGTGGAATGAGCGATTTAGGTAAAGAATTCTATGGTTTAAAAAAGTATGGAAAAGCTGCAGAAGCCTATGAGCTTGCGGTTAAAAACCCACAACGTAACTTGTTAGATTACTTTTATTTAGGTTCATCATACTATTTTGATTACGGTGCTAAGAAAACAGCGGGTTTAGTTGCCGACAAGTCTTTGTTGGTGAAGGCCGATTCTGCATTCAGTTACTTGGTGCAACGTTCACCAAATACCTTTGCCGCATGGCAGTTTAGAGGCCGTATCAACCGCCAGTTCGATGATGCCGACGATAGCCAAGGTTTGGCCGTTCCGTTCTACGAAAAATATGTAGAAATTATTACCGTAACTAAACCAGAATTAGCGGCTAAAAACGCAGCCGGCTTAATTGAAGCTTACACTTATTTGGGTTCTGTTGCTGCTCGTAAAGACCGAGATAACGAGAAAGCAAAACTCTATTTTGGCAAAGTCTTAGGGCTGGATCCCGCCAATGCGGTAGTCCTGCAAGCTATGAAAGCCATAGGTGGGTAAAAAATAAAAAATATCCCTTTTTTAAGCGTCTTAATTGAATGATTAAGGCGCTTTCTTTTTATATTTGCGCCACCAAATGTTACACATGGAAATGCACAGCACCCCCATCAATTATTTGCCTATAATCTTTCAGATGATTGTGGCTATTGGCTTCGTAGTAATGACCATGGTGGTAACCCACTTAGTTGGTCCTAAGCGTAAAACCGCAGATAAATTAACCCCTTTTGAATCAGGAATTGAGTCTATTGGAAATGCTCGACAACCTTTTTCTATCAAATACTTTTTAGTAGCCATTTTGTTTGTGCTATTTGATGTGGAGGTAATTTTCATGTACCCTTGGGCGGTTAACTTTAGAGAGTTAGGTTGGACGGGTTTAGTGGAGATGTTCATTTTTATGGCAACACTTTTAGCGGGATTTATATACATCCTCAAAAAGGGTGCATTAGATTGGGAATAAAGATACAATAGCGTTATGAGCGAATTAACTATCGTTGAAGCCCCTCCCGGCATAGAGGGATCTGGCTTTTTTGCAACTTCATTAGATAAGGTGGTGGGCTTAGCCCGCTCACACTCTTTGTGGCCCTTACCCTTTGCCACCTCTTGCTGTGGTATTGAGTTTATGGCTACTATGGGCTCTCACTATGATTTTGCCCGTTTTGGTTCCGAACGCCCAAGCTTTTCGCCCCGCCAAGCCGATTTGCTAATGGTAATGGGTACCATTGCCAAAAAAATGGGCCCGGTTTTGCAGCAAGTATATACCCAAATGGCGGAGCCTCGTTGGGTGATTGCCGTAGGTGCCTGTGCATCAAGTGGAGGCATTTTTGATACGTACTCCGTAATGCAGGGTATTGATGAAATTATCCCGGTAGATGTTTACGTACCCGGATGCCCACCCAGACCAGAAGCCATTATCGATGGATTTAATAAAATACAAGAGTTAGTGAAAAACGAATCACTTCGTCGTCGCGAATCGCCAGAGTACCAAGCACTATTGGCCAAATACGGAATTCAATAATGGGCAAACTAAGCAACCAAGCAGTCCTTCAAAAATTAACGGCACGTTTTGCCGATAAATTATCGGCACCTACCGAGCCCTTTGGCCTGCTAAGCATTGAAACAGATAAAGAAAGCATTGCCGATGTTTTACGCTTCTTAAAAGAAGACAAAGAACTTCAGTTTACCTTTCTCACAGATATTACTGGCATACACTACCCAGAGCAAGAATTAGCTATAGGGGTAATCTACCATTTGCACAGTTTAGTAAACAATGTGCGTATACGCATCAAAGTATTTCTTTCAGCCAACAATCCAAGCATTCCTACCGCAACTCCTTTGTGGAACGGAGCCAATTGGATGGAGCGTGAAACCTACGATTTCTTTGGGGTACACTTTGAAGGACACCCAGATTTGCGCCGAATTTTAAACGTGGATGAGATGACGGTTTTCCCCATGCGTAAAGAATACCCATTAGAAGACCCTAACAGAGTAGATAAAAAAGACCTTTTCTTTGGAAGATAAGATGAAAAACCATCCGGTATATACAGATAACGATCCGCAAAAAGAGACCATCACCTTAAATCTTGGTCCCACCCACCCGGCTACCCACGGAGTTTTCCAGAACGTACTCGAGTTAGATGGCGAACGCATTGTAAGTGGCGTATCCACCATTGGATACATTCACCGTGCATTCGAAAAAATTGCCGAGCATCGCCCATTTTATCAAATAACCCCGCTAACCGATCGCTTAAACTATTGCTCATCGCCTATTAATAATATGGGCTGGCACATGACGGTTGAAAAGCTACTGAACATACAAACACCTAAACGAGTAGATTACCTCCGTGTAATTATTATGGAACTTTCTCGTATTTCCGATCACTTAATTTGCAACGGAATTTTAGGAGTAGATACCGGCGCCTTTACCGGCTTCTTGTATTTAATGGAAGAGCGGGAGCACATTTACGAAATTTTTGAAGAAGTATGCGGCGCCCGATTAACCACCAATATTGGTCGTATAGGAGGCTTTGAGCGTGATTTTAACGATATAGCTTTCGCTAAAATTCGCCGTTTCTTAGAAAAATTCCCACCCATATTAAAAGAATTTGAAACGCTCTTTAACCGCAACCGTATTTTCATTGAACGTACCAGCGGGGTAGCAGCAGTAGATCCTGAAACCGCATTAAATTACAGCTGGTCGGGGCCAATTTTACGGGCCACTGGTGTAGATTACGATGTGCGTGTAAACGAACCCTATTCTTCCTACCAAGATTTCGATTTCGATATTCCGGTAGGTACCACCGGCGATGTATACGATCGTTTTATAGTGCGAAACGAAGAAATGTGGCAAAGCTTGCGCATTATTGAGCAGGCCATGCAAAAATTAGAGCAGGAGCCAAAAGGCGTTTTCCATGCCGATGTGCCAGAATTTTACCTGCCTGCAAAAGAAAGCGTATACAACAATATGGAAGCATTAATTTACCATTTCAAAATTGTAATGGGCGAAATTGATACGCCAAAAACAGAAGTTTACCACGCCGTTGAAGGCGGTAATGGAGAACTTGGTTTCTATTTAGTAAACGATGGCGGTCGTTCACCGTATCGTTTGCACTTCCGCAGACCAAGCTTTATCAATTACCAAATGTATGCTCCAATGAGCAGCGGCATGTTGCTATCTGATGCCATTATTAACATGAGTAGTTTAAACGTTATTGCCGGAGAATTAGATGCTTAAAGTAACCGAAACTCAAGAAATCACGTTCTCTAACGAATTAATTAAACAATTCGACGAGATCGTTACCCGCTATCCAGAAGGCAAGCAAAAATCGGCCTTGTTGCCAATTTTACACTTAGTACAAGCCGAATTTGGTTGGGTAAGCCCTAGCGCCATGGATAAAGTAGCGGCCTATTTACATATTTTACCTATTGAGGTATATGAAGTAGCCACCTTTTACACCATGTTTTTCTTGCAACCCCAAGGAAAGTATGTGCTAGAAGTATGCCGCACAGGCCCTTGCAGCTTAGTAGGAGCCGAAAAAATGATGCAACACATTGAGAAAAAATTAGGGGTGAAAGAAGGCGAAGTAAGCAAAGATGGTTTATTTAGCTGGAGAGGGGTAGAATGTTTAGCAGCCTGTGGCATGGCTCCTGTGTTGCAAATTGGTCCAGATTATACCTACTACGAACATTTAACCACAGAAAAGTTAGATGCCCTGGTAGACGAATTAAAAAGCAAAAAGGCGTAATAAGATGGCTCGTAAACTATTATTAGAACACATTAATGTAGCCGGCATTCACACCTTTGAGGTGTACCGCAAACAAGGCGGTTACCGTGCAGTAGAAAAAGCCTTAAAGAAACTTTCGCCCGATGACGTGGTGGAAGAGGTAAAAAAATCGGGACTTCGTGGCCGCGGTGGAGCAGGATTTCCAACCGGCATGAAATGGAGTTTCTTGGCTAAACCCGAAGGTAAAGCACGCTATTTGGTATGCAATGCCGATGAGTCGGAGCCAGGTACGTTTAAAGACCGTTACTTAATGACCCATATTCCGCACTTATTAATTGAAGGAATGATTGTGTCGAGCTATGCCTTGGGCGCCAATACCTCCTACATTTATGTGCGTGGCGAAATGATGCCTCAAATTCGCATCTTGGAAAAAGCTATTGCCGAAGCCAAAGCAGCCGGATTTTTAGGTAAAAATATTTTAGGTTCTGGCTACGATTTAGAACTGTATGTACAGCCAGGTGGCGGTGCTTACATTTGTGGCGAAGAAACCGCTCTTATAGAATCACTAGAAGGAAAACGTGGAAACCCACGTATTAAACCGCCATTCCCGGCTATTTCGGGTGTTTGGGGTTGCCCAACGGTGGTAAACAACGTAGAATCTATTGCAGCCGTAGTGCCTATTATTAATGATGGCGGCGACGAATATGCTAAAGTAGGTATCGGTCGCAGTACCGGCACCAAACTAATTTCGGCTTCGGGTAATTTGGCCAAGCCAGGCGTATACGAAATAGAATTAGGCCTTTCGGTAGAAGAATTTATTTATTCAGAAGAGTATTGTGGCGGCATTGCCAACGGTAAACGCTTAAAAGCGGTAGTGGCCGGAGGTTCGTCGGTGCCTATTTTACCAGCCAACTTAATTTTAAAAACCACTAACGGCGAAAACCGTTTAATGAGTTATGAATCTTTATCAGATGGAGGCTTTGCCACCGGAACCATGTTGGGGTCGGGCGGTTTTATTGCCTTTGATGAAGATGCTTGTATTGTGCGTAATACCTGGAATTATAGCCGCTTTTACCACCACGAAAGCTGTGGCCAATGTTCGCCTTGCCGCGAAGGTACCGGCTGGATGGAGAAAGTATTGCACCGTTTAGAATACGGTCATGGTACCATGAGTGATATTGATTTGTTGGTAGATGTAGCCAAAAATATCGAAGGAAATACTATTTGTCCATTGGGAGATGCCGCCGCTTGGCCCGTTGCTGCGGCTATTCGCCATTTCCGCGATGAGTTTGAATGGCATGTAAAACATCCTGAAAAAGCATTAAAAGGAAACTACGGTTTGGCGCATTATGCCGACCCACTGCCACCGCTAGTAGTTGAAACTGTTTAGAATTTAAAGAGAAGAATCGTTAACCATGTCAGATAAAGTGAAGGTTACCATAGACGGAATTTCCGTAGAAGTAGCGCCCGGAACCACCATTATGAATGCCGCAAGGCAAATTGGTGGCGATATTGTTCCGCCGGCCATGTGTTACTACTCTAAACTAGAAGGTAGTGGGGGTAAATGCCGTACCTGCTTGGTAAAGGTGAGCAAAGGTTCTGAAGCTGACCCTCGTCCGATGCCGAAATTAGTAGCCAGCTGCCGTACCACGGTAATGGATGGCATGGAAGTGGAAAATATTACGTCGCCAGAAGTGGTAGAAGCCCGTAAAAGCATTGTAGAAATGCTGCTCATTAACCACCCACTAGATTGCCCGGTATGCGACCAAGCAGGTGAGTGTAGCCTACAAGATTTGGCTTTTGAGCACGGTGCTCCCGAAACTAGATATGAGTTCGAACGTCGTACGTTCGAACGAATAGATATTGGCGACAACATACAGTTGCACATGAATCGCTGTATTTTATGTTACCGTTGCACCTATGTGGCTGATCAAATCACGGATGGCCGCTGTCATGGTGTAGTAGGTCGTGGCGATCATGCAGAGATTTCTACCTACATAGAAAAAGCCATTGATAACGACTTTTCGGGCAACGTAATTGACGTATGCCCGGTAGGTGCCTTAACTGATAAAACCTTCCGCTTTAAAAACAGAGTGTGGTTTACCAAGCCAGTAGATGCACACCGCGATTGCCCAACCTGTAGCGGAAAAGTAACGCTTTGGTATAAAGGCGATGATGTGATTCGGGTAACCGCTCGTAAAGACGAGAACAATGAGGTAGAAGAATTTATTTGTAATACCTGCCGTTTCGATAAAAAAGCAACCAGCGATTGGGTAATAGAAGGCCCACGTGCTATTGCTAACACTTCGGTAATATCGGCAAACCATTACGATACCCTGAACCCACTGCCGGTTATTCAAGAAAATAAGGCACTTCAGGCCGCAAACACAGAAGAGTTTCAACGCACAAAGAAAAGCTAATGGATATTGCATTTGTTATAGAGAAATTTGTTTTTATCACGGTAATTTTTGCCTTGAGTTTGGTGGTAGCCATGTATTCTACCCTAGCCGAGCGTAAAATTGCGGCCTTTTTACAAGATCGTGTGGGGCCAAATCGTGCCGGACCTGGAGGCATGTTCCAGCCCTTGGCCGATGGGATAAAAATGTTTTTGAAAGAAGAAATTATCCCGACACAGTCGAGTAAATTCTTATTTATTGCAGGCCCTTCGTTGGCTATTTTAACCGCTTGTATTGGTTCTGCAGTAATTCCATGGGGGCAAGATGTAGTGCTATTTGGTAGAACCATTGCTTTGCAAGCCACCGATATTAATGTGGGCATCTTGTACATTTTTGGGGTGGTTTCTTTAGGGGTATACGGCGTAATGATTGGGGGTTGGGCGTCTAACAATAAGTTCTCTTTAATGGGTGCCATTCGTGCTGCTTCACAAAACATTAGCTACGAAATTCCAATGGGTTTATCTATTATAGCCCTATTGCTTTTAACCAATTCGTTAAGCCTAAAAGATATTGCCGAGCAACAACACGGCTTTAACTGGAACGTATTTTATCAACCTTTAGGCTTTTTAGTATTCTTAGTATGTTCTTTTGCCGAAACTAACCGTACCCCTTTCGATTTACCAGAATGTGAAACAGAGTTGGTGGGTGGGTATCATACCGAATACTCTTCTATGAAATTAGGTTTTTACCTCTTTGCAGAATACATCAACATGTTTGTGTCTTCGGCAGTAATGGCTACCCTTTATTTTGGTGGCTATAACTACCCGGGCATGGAGTATATGAACAGTCTTTTAGGCCCAACTTGGGGACCTTTATTGGGCATGGGCGTGTTGTTCTTAAAAATATTTGCCTTCATTTTCTTCTTTATGTGGGTGCGTTGGACAGTTCCACGTTTCCGTTATGATCAGTTGATGAACTTAGGTTGGAAAGTATTAATTCCTTTAGCTATTGCCAATATTGTACTTACCGGCGTGGTTATTGCATTAGTGAACAAATTTTAATCATGGAAGCATTAAGTAGTAGAAAGAAAGTATTAGAACAGAAACCGATGAATTTCTGGGAGCGTATTTACCTCCCGGCAATTTTTCAAGGTATGGCCATTACTTTCCGTCACATGTTCAAGAAAAAAGAAACCATCTATTATCCAGAAGTTCAGCGTGAATTTTCGGAGAATTGGCGGGGTATGCACTCTTTAAAAAGAGATGAAGATGGAAGAGAACGTTGCACCGCCTGCGGTTTGTGTGCCCTATCGTGCCCGGCCGAAGCCATTACTATGGTGGCTGCCGAACGTAAAAAAGGCGAAGAAGCCCTATATCGCGAAGAAAAATACGCCGCTGTATACGAAATTAATATGTTGCGTTGCATCTTTTGTGGGTTGTGCGAAGAAGCTTGCCCTAAAGAAGCCATTTATTTAGATGGTCCAATTGTACCATCTGATTATTTGCGTAAAGATTTTATTTACGGGAAAGACAAATTGGTAGAACAATCTTTTAACTCAAAAGCCTGATGAATTTATTTTATTTAGTCGCCTTTTTATCCATCTTTTTCTCCTTGCTGGTAATTTTTGCGAAAAATCCGGTACACAGTGTATTATACCTCATTGTTACCTTTTTCACCTTTACCATCCACTACATTTTGTTAAATGCCCAGTTTTTGGCCATCGTAAACTTTATAGTGTATATGGGAGCCATTATGGTATTGTTCTTATTTGTGCTCATGTTGCTCAATTTGAACAAAGAAACCGAACCACTTAAACCTGCCTTGTTAAAGGTAGCGGGGGTGGTAGCCGGCATGTGTTTGCTGATTACCCTGGTAGGTTCTCTAAAAGCATTATCGGTTTCTGAACCAGTGGTATTGCAAAATGCCAATTTAGGTTTGGTAAAAAACCTAGGTAAAGTATTGTTTAACCAATTTTTATTGCCGTTCGAAATTTCTTCCCTTTTGTTATTATCAGCAATGGTAGGAGCGGTATTATTAGCTAAAAAAGAAGCCTAAACTTTATGGAAAATATTACACAAGTCCTGCAAGGCATTCCGCTAAACCATTACATCTTACTAAGCAGCATTATTTTTGCTATTGGCGTAATGGGCGTATTAATTCGCCGCAATGCCATCGTCATTTTTATGTCGGTTGAATTGATGTTAAACGCCGTAAATTTCTTGCTTACTGCCTTTTCTGCTTACCGTGGCGATGCCGCCGGACAGGTGTTTGTATTTTTTATTATGGCCCTGGCTGCGGCCGAGGTAGCGGTAGGTTTGGCTATTATTGTGA
>JBJTNJ010000053.1:0-9695 GCA_046074005.1 Sphingobacteriaceae bacterium | reverse complement strand
TAACAAAGCAGTTAAAAGCTGTTTTTATAGAAGTGTCTTTTCCTAATTCGCAAGCAGATGGACAGCTGTTTGGCCATTTAACCCCTCGGTTATTTGCCCAAGAGATGAAGTCTTTGGCCTCGTTTACGGGTACTAAAGCACTGAAAGGCTTATCAGTAGTTATAACACACCGTAAACCATCGGGTAGCAAGGAAGAGCAAATAAAGAAAGAAGTAGTGGCTGGAAATGTATTTGGGCTTAAACTTATTTTCCCTAAACAAGGTAAAATGCTTAGGTTCTAGTAATAGCTAAAATTTCCTTTTTCTGAATAAATGCTTACTTGTTTATTGTCGGCAGATTCTACACGCCCAATAATTTGTGCATCTACACCAAAGCTTTTGCTAATCGCAATACATTCTTCTGCAATTTCCCTTTTGGTGTAAATTTCCATGCGGTGCCCCATGTTAAATACCTTATACATTTCTTGCCAACTCGTTGCAGATTGTTCCTGAATGAGTGTAAATAGGGTAGGAATGGGAAATAAATTATCTTTAATAATGTGTAGATCTTTGATAAAATGCAATACTTTCGTTTGTGCACCGCCGCTACAGTGCACTAATCCATGAATAGAAGGTCTGTGCTTAGCCAAAATTTCTTTTAGAATGGGCGCATAGGTTCTAGTAGGAGATAGAACCAGTTTTCCGGTGCTTACTTTTTGCCCATTTTCTAGATCAATGAGATCGGTTAGCTTTTTAGTACCGGCAAATATAAGTTCGTAAGGAACGGCCGGGTCGTAACTTTCCGGGTATTTTTCTGCAATATATTTGTGAAAAACATCATGTCGGGCGCTAGTTAAGCCGTTAGAGCCCATGCCGCCGTTGTATTCTTCCTCATAGCTAGCTTGCCCGTAGGAGGCTAAGCCTACAATCACATCACCTGCTTGTATATGTTCATTAGAAATAACTTCCGAGCGTTTCATCCGGCAGGTTACGGTAGAATCCACGATAATTGTGCGAACTAAATCGCCCACATCGGCAGTTTCGCCACCGGTAGAATAAATGCCAATACCCAATCCTCGTAATTTGGCCAATATTTCTTCTGTCCCATTAATAAGTTCGGCCAGTACCTCTTTCGGAATCAGATTTTTATTGCGTCCAATGGTAGATGAAAGTAAAATGTTATCAGTAGCGCCTACACAAAGCAGGTCATCTAAATTCATGATAATAGCATCTTGGGCAATGCCTTTCCATACCGACAAATCGCCGGTTTCTTTCCAATAAACATAGGCTAGAGCCGATTTTGTGCCAGCACCATCGGCATGCATGATGTTACACCAAGCCTCATCGCCTCCTAAAACATCTGCGATAATTTTGCAGAATGCATGTGGATAGAGGCCCTTGTCTATGTTGGCAATGGCGGCATGTACATCTTCTTTTCCGGCAGATACGCCACGGAGTTGGTAATTGCGATCAGACATGCTACTAAGTTAAGGCTTATCTTTCAGTAAAGCGATGCAGACCTAAAAATATAGTATGGTGAGAGGCAATAAGTTACAGTTATCTCTAGTTATAGCTTGGTAGACATTTAAATTATAGACTTATGAAAAAAATACTAATTTGTTGTGGATTTGCTTTGTTGAGCTTAGCCGCATGTAAAAAAGATAAACCAGTGGTTTTATCTGCCTTTGATAAACTTACCTACGCTGATATTCTTGCTAGTGATGGTCAAGGTGCTTTAACAGCAACAACTATTGCTGTACAAAATGCAAATACAAGTTATGCGCTAAATGTTGGAGCAATACTCATTTATCAAACTACTGCCGGTACGTATGGTAAGCTGTTAATTGTAGACAATGGTTCCAATAATGCGGCGCATTCTCTTATTTTTAATCTTGTGAATTATAAAGCGGATGGTACGGTGCTATTTCAAAAGCAAAACGCCCAGGTTGATTTAGGCTATAATGTTGATTTAGACCTAGGCACACAAACTATGGCAGATGGTAATCAGACATTTTACTATTCGGCTTTGGGAGATGGCTCCAAGGGTATTTATCCAGATTTAAATGGAAATATGGGTTTGTATGCAAACTAAAACAAAAAAGCCCCCGAAATCGGGGGCTTTTTTGTTACTTAATAAAGAGTAATTCTCTAAATTTAGGTAGAGGCCACTGGCCATCTTCTACCACCTGTTCCAATTTATCAACATGGTAGCGAATAGGTTCGAAGAAACTCTTCACTTTCTCGTCGTAGGCAATAGAGCGCTCACGGAGATCGTCTATAGCATTGGCTTTCTTACGAGCATCCACCATAGCATCTACATTCGTTTTAATAAAGTTTACATGGGTAGCAATGCTGTTTACTAATTCTAACTGAGCTTTATAAGTGGCTTTATCTAAGCCAATAGCCTGTAAACCTTGAATGTTCTGTACTAATTTACTTTGGTAATCTACCGCTGTAGGAATAATCACACTATTTACCAATTCGCCAATTACGCGAGCTTCAATTTGAAGCTTTTTATAGAAGCTTTCCAATAAAATTTCGTGACGGGCTTCCGATTCACGATGGTTAAATACGTTCAGTTTTTCGAATAAATCTAAAGTCTTCTCACTGATGTAGGCATCTAAAGCTTTCGGCGTGGTTTTGATATTGGATAAACCTCTGCTTGCAGCTTCTTTTTCCCACTCTTCACTATAGCCATTTCCTTCAAAACGGATAGATTTAGATTCTTTAATATATTTTTTAATTACCGTTAAGATCGCGATGTCTTTTTTCTCTCCCTTTTTAATCAATTTATCAACCTCGGCTTTGAATTTTACTAATTGATCGGCCACAATGGTATTTAATACCGTCATAGGCGCAGAAGAGTTGGCAGAAGAACCTACCGCACGGAACTCAAATTTATTGCCCGTAAAGGCAAAAGGAGAGGTACGATTACGGTCGGTATTGTCCAATAAAATCTGAGGAATTTTAGGAATACCCAACCAAAGCGCATTGTCTTCTTTTACTTTTTTGCTAATACGAGCACTTTCTACCTCATCTAATACATCATTTAACTGACTGCCTAAGAAGATAGAGATGATAGCAGGAGGAGCTTCATTAGCACCCAAGCGGTGGTCGTTGTTTACCGATGCAATAGAAGCACGTAATAAATCGGCATGCTCGTGTACTGCCTTTACGGTATTTACAAAAAAGGCCAAAAACATTAAGTTGTTTTTAGGAGTTTTGCCTGGAGATAATAAGTTTTTACCGGTATTGGTAATTAAACTCCAATTATTGTGCTTGCCCGAGCCGTTCACGCCAGCATAGGGTTTTTCGTGTAACAATACTTTGAAATTATGGCGTTTAGCAACTTTTTCCATCACATCCATTAATAGCTGGTTGTGATCAATTGCTAAGTTAATTTCCTCATAAATAGGCGCACACTCAAATTGCGATGGGGCTACCTCGTTGTGACGGGTTTTTAATGGAATACCTAGTTTTAAGGCCTCGGTTTCAAAATCGAGCATATAGGCATACACTCTTTCTGGAATGGTGCCAAAATAATGATCTTCCAATTGCTGGCCCTTAGCCGACATGTGGCCAAATAGGGTGCGCCCGGTTAATAATAAATCCGGTCGAGCGTTATATAAGGCTAAATCCACTAAAAAATATTCTTGCTCAATACCCAAAGAGGCATTTACTTTTTCTACAGATTTATCGAAATAATGGCAAACATCTACGGCTGCTTTATCTAAGGCAGATAATGCTTTTAATAAAGGTGCCTTATAATCTAAGGCTTCACCAGTATACGATACGAAAACGGTAGGAATGCATAAGGTCTTGCCGGTATTGCTTTCAATAATAAAGGCAGGAGATGAAGGATCCCAAGCAGTGTAGCCACGGGCTTCAAAGGTATTGCGAATGCCGCCGTTAGGAAAACTAGAAGCATCGGGCTCTTGTTGTACTAAGGCATCCCCCGAGAATTTTTCTATGGAAGAGCCGTCGGCAGTAGGTTCAAAAAATGAATCGTGTTTTTCGGCAGTGGTGCCGGTTAATGGCTGAAATCAGTGCGTGTAATGCGTAGCACCTTTACTCATGGCCCAAGCTTTCATGGCAGCGGCAATCTGTTCAGATACTTCGCGGTTTACCGATTCGCCTAATTCAATAGAATTAACAATACTTTGGTATGCTTCTTTCGATAAAAATTCTTTCATTTTCTTTTTATCGAACACATTTGCGCCAAAAAAGTCCGAAATTTTGCTCGAAGGAGTCTTAACTTCTGGAATTGTTCTAGATAAAACAGCATTTAATGCCTGAAATCTTAGATTTGCCATAATTTTTCTGCTTTTTAATTGAAATTTTATCAAAAATAAGGTATTTGATGAATTTTAGGCCTAAAAAGTTGATAATTTTTATACTTGTTGATAAAATAATTGATTTTTTTATTTAAAAATAGATGTTCGTTCATCTATTTTCGATGTGGATAACCTTGTTGAAACAAAAACGAGTAGCATTTTCGCGGTTGTCGCAATTTTAGCTATTTTTGAAAAACCAACCCCTTCTCTCCAAAACCGTGGAAAAACAAGCATTAACTACCGTAGAAACTGCCAAAGAATTAGGTCTTTTGCCTGAAGAGTTTGAACGTATTCAGCAAATTTTAGCCAGAACCCCCAATTTTACCGAATTGTCTATTTTTTCGGTCATGTGGAGTGAACATTGTTCCTATAAAAACTCCATTACCTGGTTAAAAACCCTGCCTAAAGATGGCCCTAGAATGTTGGCCAAGGCTGGGGAAGAAAATGCGGGTTTGGTAGATTTAGGAGATGGTATTGCGTGTTGTTTTAAAATAGAATCTCACAACCACCCTTCGGCATTAGAGCCTTACCAAGGTGCTGCTACCGGTGTAGGAGGGATTAATCGCGATATTTTTACCATGGGTGCTCGTCCCATCGCTCAGCTAAATTCTTTGCGTTTTGGCGATATCAATCAGCCTAAAAACCAATGGCTATTAAAAGGTGTGGTAAAAGGAATTAGCCATTATGGCAATGCATTTGGTGTGCCAACCGTTGGTGGCGAATTATTTTTTGACGAATGTTATACCGTAAACCCCTTGGTAAACGCCATGTCTGCAGGTATTTTAACCGTAGGAGAAATGGTCTCTGCCACTTCGTACGGGGTAGGAAATCCGGTATATATTGTAGGCTCAGCAACCGGAAAAGATGGTATTGCGGGCGCTGCCTTTGCCTCTAAAAATATTTCGGAAGATTCGGTAAACGATTTACCGGCCGTTCAAGTAGGCGATCCTTTTCAAGAAAAACTATTGCTAGAAGCCACATTAGAGGTAATTAAAACCGGTGCTGTGGTGGGTATGCAAGATATGGGTGCCGCTGGTATTATTTGTTCTAATTCAGAAATGTCGGCCAAAGGCGAACACGGCATGCGTATTGATTTGGATAAAGTGCCCATGCGTCAAGAAAATATGAAACCTTTCGAAATTCTGTTATCAGAATCGCAAGAGCGTATGCTTATTGTGGTAGAAAAAGGTAGAGAGAAAGAGGTAGAAGCTGTTTTTGATAAGTGGGATTTAAACTGTGCCATCATTGGCGAAGTAACCGATACCAAGCGTTTACACTATTATATGCATGGCGAATTAGTAGCGGATGTGCCTGCTGATGATCTAGTGCTAGGTGGAGGTGCTCCGGTATATCACCGCGAATATCGTGAGCCTGCTTATTATCAAGAAAATTTAAAATTTAGTATCGATAGCGTACCAGAGCCCACTGATTTAAAAGCTGTAGCGCAACACTTGGTATCGCACCCGAACATAGCGTCTAAACGTTGGGTAACCGACCAATATGATTCCATGGTTGGTACGGCTACCATGACCACCAATCGCCCTTGCGATGCGGCAGTAGTGGCGGTAAAAGGCACCGATAAGGCCATTGCTTTAACCGTTGATTGTAATTCACGCTATGTGTACGCCGATCCGCAGAAAGGCTGTGCCATTGCAGTGGCCGAGGCGGCCAGAAATATTACTTGTGCTGGTGGAGAGCCTGTGGCCATTACCAATTGCTTGAATTTTGGCAACCCCTATGTGCCGGAAGTTTACTGGCAATTTGTAAGTGCCATTAAGGGAATGAGCGAAGCCTGCACTAAATTTCAAACTCCGGTTACGGGTGGTAATGTGAGTTTTTATAACCAATCTTCAGATGAAGGGCCGGTATTTCCAACCCCAACTATTGGCATGCTAGGTGTGTTAGACGATAAAAACACGTTAATGACAGCCAATTTTAAAGCCGAAGGCGATTTGATTTATCTTATCGGCGAAAGCCAAAACGATATTGCTTCGTCGCAGTACTTGGCTTCGTTCCATAACGTTACAGTGGCGCCAGCTCCTTACTTCGATTTAGAGAAAGAATACGATATGCACCAGGTGGTGAAGCAGTTAATTAAAGAACAGCTTATTCAGTCTGCTCACGATGTGGCCGACGGGGGTTTATACATCGCCTTGCTAGAATCTGCTATGCCTAATTCTTTAGGCTTTGCTATTGAAAGTGAAGCTGATATTCGCAAAGACGCTTTCTTATTCGGCGAAGCGCAAGGTAGGGTAGTGGTATCGGTTAAGCCTGAGCAACAAGAAGCATTTATAGAATTGTTGGCCACCTCTACTACCGAGTTTTCCTTGTTAGGAACCGTTACATCTGGAGCACTTCTAGTAGATGAAGAAAGCTTTGGAACGGTAACAGAAGCCCAAGCGGTGTATGAGAATGTACTGCACGGAATACTAGGAGAGTAGTGGGAAACCTATTCAAATTCAAGCAATTTGAGGTAGATCAGAGCCATTGCGCCATGAAGGTAAATACCGATGGCGTACTGTTGGGCGCCTTGGCTCAAGCAAATGCCCCCAAGCAAATTCTAGATATAGGCACCGGTACCGGGGTAATTGCCTTAATGCTGGCACAACGTTTCGCAGAAGCCGAAATTGATGCAGTAGAAATAGATAAGCTAGCAGCAACTACGGCAGCAGTTAATTTTCAGGCCAGTTCTTTTGCCAGTCGGCTAAAATCTTTTCCCTTGGATATTCTGCATTATTTTATGGTATATCCCGAAAAGAAATTTGATCTCATAGTGAGTAATCCCCCTTTCTTTTTAGATGATTTAAAATCTACCAACAAACAAAAGGAGCTAGCTCGTCATACCGACGCCGAATTTTTCCAAAATCTGTGTTTCTCTATTTCTCATTTTTTGGCAAAAAATGGGCATTTTTGGGTCATTTTGCCTCAAAAATCGTTGAAAATTATTAAAAATGAGGCAAAATTACAAAATTTGCATTGCCAAAAAATCATCCATATTAAATCCTTTGAGCAAACAGAACCGCACCGAGAAGTGGCCTGTTTTGGTTTTGCCGAAGTGCCCACCCTTGAAACGGAATTGGCAATTTACGCTGCCGAAAAAGTATATACTGCCGAGTATCGGTTGCTCTTAAAAGATTTTTTAACTATTTTCTAGTATGAAAACCATCGGCTTGCTTTCGGATACCCATGGCTACCTCGACGAAGCGGTATTTAAACATTTTGCCGATTGCGATGAGATTTGGCATGCTGGCGATGTTGGAAGCATTGCCTTAGCCGATACCCTAGCCTCCTTTAAACCTTTGCGTTGTGTATACGGAAACATTGATGGGCAAGATGTTCGCATTGTGCATCCCGAGCATCAATTTTTCGAACTAGAAGGAGTGAAGGTATGGATGACTCATATTGGAGGATATCCGGGTCGGTATCCTGCAAAAATAAAAGAAACCATCCTGCGTTCTAAACCTGATTTATTTATTTGTGGTCACTCTCATATTTTAAAAGTAATATATGATCAAAAGTTTAAACTTTTACACTTAAATCCGGGAGCAGCTGGTAAGCATGGTTGGCACAAAGTACGCACTCTGTTAAAATTTACTGTTTCTGATAAAAAAATTGCTAATTTGGTGGTGGTAGAAATTGGTGATAGATAACGAAAAAAATACACGAAGTATATGCAGGTAGTAACTACCCTTGGCCAGTTTATTATTGAAAAACAAAATGATTTCCCCTATGCCAAGGGAGAACTTTCTCGGTTGCTTAGAGATATTGGTATTGCGGCTAAAATTGTGAACAGAGAGGTGAATAAGGCTGGCCTAGTGAATATTTTAGGCGACGCTGGGTCTACCAACATCCAGGGAGAAAATCAAAAAAAATTAGATGTATACGCTAACGAGCAATTTATTGCCGCACTTTCTAGCGGTGGCGAATGCTGTATTGTAGCTTCCGAAGAAAACGATGATTTGGTTCGAATAGACTCGGCCGTATCAAAAGACGCCAAATACATTGTAGCTATAGATCCCTTAGACGGTTCGTCTAATATTGATGTAAATGTGGCGGTTGGCACTATTTTTTCTATTTACCGCAGAGTCACTAAAGAGGGTCCTGCTCAATTATCCGATGTTTTACAACCCGGCACCGAGCAGGTTGCGGCAGGCTATATCGTGTATGGCTCCTCCACCATGTTGGTGTATACTACGGGCAAAGGAGTTAATGGCTTTACATTAGATCCTTCTATTGGCGAATTTTGTTTATCTCATCCTAATTTAAAAATTCCGACGTCGGGTACCATTTACTCAATAAATGAAGGTAATTATGTGCATTTCCCAGACGGGGTAAAGAAATATATTAAGTATTGCCAAGTAGAAGATACGGCTAGTAAAAGGCCTTATACGTCTAGGTATATAGGCTCTATGGTTGCCGATGTTCACCGCAGTATTATTAAAGGTGGCATTTTTATTTATCCTACAACATCAAGTGCTCCAAACGGAAAATTGCGCTTGGTGTATGAATGTAACCCTATGGCCTTTATTATAGAGCAAGCTGGCGGTAAGGCTACGAACGGTTTTCAGCGCATTTTAGAATTGCCTGTTACAGATTTACACCAACGTTCAGCTATTTTTATTGGCTCTGCCGATATGGTAGTACAAGCAGAAAATTTCATGAAGGGTGTAGGGGTTTAATTAAAGAAGTGTTTGATTTTGCTGCTCCTGTTCAAATACCCAGTCGGCAGGTAAATTCTTCTCTTTGCTAGCTAGTACTGCCAACTCATCGCAACGCTCATTTTCTGGGTGACCATTATGACCCTTTACCCATACAAACTTCACAGTATGTGTTTTTAGAAGTGGAAGCAAGCGTAACCAAAGGTCTTTATTTTTTTTTCCGGCAAAACTTTTCTTCACCCAGCCAAAAACCCATTTCTTTTCAATGGCGTCTATCACGTATTTAGAATCGGAAAATACAGTTACGCATTGATTAGGTTTTTTAATAGCTTCTAAACCAATAATAACTGCTAGTAATTCCATGCGATTATTGGTAGTTTTTCTAAAACCGGCAGAAATTTCTTTATAATGAGTTCCCGCACGCAAGATGGTTCCAAAGCCACCTGGCCCGGGATTTCCACTAGAAGCGCCGTCGGTAAAAAGTTCTATCATTGGGTTTATCTGCTCAACAATGATAAGAATTTGTTTCCGAACCCAATTGTTTCTTTAAAAAATTTGTAAAATGACGCTAAATCCCTTATTTTTGGACCTCCAATACACGGTGGTTGTAGCTCAGTTGGTTAGAGCATCGGTTTGTGGTTCCGAGGGTCGTGGGTTCGAGTCCCATCATCCACCCTTAAAAAAAGAAAGCCTTTTGATTCGTTTCAAAAGGCTTTTTTATTTAG
>JBJTNJ010000052.1:0-4043 GCA_046074005.1 Sphingobacteriaceae bacterium | reverse complement strand
ATCGGGTTTAGGCTATTTTTTAGTGCAAAATCATCAATCTTTCGTGCGCCTACTCGAAGTGGGTTTGGGTACGGGTTTAAATTTCTTGTTAACGGCCGATTACGCTGTAAAAAATTCCTTACAACTAGACTATACCGCTATAGAAGCTTATCCATTATCCGAAACACTACTTGCGCAAACAGGTTACGATCAGTTTGTAGAAACGGCTATTTGGAAGGGATTTTTGGCCAAGTACAATGCCGCTTTTACGGAACCTAGCGCTATTAGTCCTGGTATTAAACTGAAGGTGGCAAAGAGTTTATTGGCCAATTTTGAGATGCAAGGCCAAGTAGATGTAATTTATTACGATGCCTTTGCAGCTATCCATCAACCTGAAATGTGGACAGATGAGGCCTTGGCTAGGGTGTGTAAGTATCTCAAACCAGGTGGGGTGTTTGTAACCTATGCCATTACCGGCAATCTTAAAAGAAGTATGAAAGCACTCGGTTTTGCTATTGAGAAGGCCCCCGGCGCCCCGGGGAAAAGAGAAATGCTTAGGGCCGTTAGGCGCTAATAGCTTCTTCTAGCACGATTGCCCCATTCGTATCGAAGTAAGTGCAGCTGAGTTTACCTAGGTTAACTTGCCATCTTTCCACCCCACATTCGGCAGCATGATTACAGAAAGTGGGGTAATCTGTTTCGCCATTTTGGTGCATCTTTAGATAGGTGCTAAATAATTCCACCTTACTTTCTTGGGCAATAGGAATCGGGGCATATTTGGCTTCAGAGCTAAGTTCAAAGCCATGTGCTCCACTATAACAAGTACGACCATCTGTTACATAGGTGTTGTAGCTTAGCACACCTAATTGCAAAAGATCTTGAATGTATTTAGGAAAATCGGCACCGCTTATTACTTGAGCATGTGCTAGAGCAATAGCTTCCAAAGTGAACATATCTTTTTTTAATGGTTCATTGAATTTATCTGCGTAAAACCCAGCAATTCATCCCAGCGGCCACCGGGTTTGCGGTAATACACTAAAATCTGGTAATTGTTTTCAGTTTCGAAATGCGAACCTTCAAAGAAATCTAAATTCCGTTCGCCAAGAGCATTTACCCAAATATATTGGTAATCGTATACGCCTTGTTTAAGCAAGGCGCTGCCTACAAATTTTCTGCCCGATTCAAAGTAGGTTAATTTGTTATCTTCCTTTAATTGAAAGTTGTTGAAAGCTCCAACCACATAGGCAGTACCTTCTTCTTGTGGCTTTGCCGCTTGTAATCTAAATTGAACAGTCGCATAATCGGCATCGCTGGTACTGCTTCGTCCCTCTTGGTTTCTTATAAAAAATGCGCCATCGGAATCGAATACAAAGGTGTAGGCGGCATGGGCATAAGAAGGTTCCGGAGTGAGGCTTACCCAATTGGCCGAATCTTTAGCGATGGCACTAATTCGTTCCGATTGATACCGTAAACTCCGTAAATCGAAATGCCGAAACTCATTAAGCCCTGCAAAATCTAGGCTATTGAGGTCGTTATAAACAAGCGCATCGGTGCTTACAAAATTGGGTTTTCTTAACCACTGAGAAGTTTCTTCTCTACCATTTTGAAGCACATTAATCCAAAGATCTTGATAAGGATTTTGAATGTTTAGTCCTCCGGTTTGAACGGTTAAATTAATTTTTTGATTCTCATTCCGAAGCGAAACGTTCGATGAGCGCACTATATCTGCCAAAATGTTTACGCTATTATTTTGCACATAAAACCTTCTGGTTAATAGTATTTTACGTGGGTTTGCATCTTCGTACACTTTAAGTAAATAATTGCCCGATAGCTTGGGTTTTATACTGAAGTTGGGTAGAATGATTTCGTAATGGGTGTACCTTTGTAAGGTATTAAAGGAAGAGCGGTAGTCGTTGATGCGCTCCTCGGGAAAGCTTTCTAAATACTCGATAGGTGAGAGGCGACTGCTCTTCCATTCGGCAGTGCAATGCTCTACGCTATAGTACAAAGAGCGAATGCCGGGTCGCAAATCATCAAAACTTAATAGCAGTTCTTCCGAAGAGTTTAAGGTATATACAGGAAAGGATTGTTCTTTGCTACGGTTGTAAAATTCTACTGTTCTTATTTCCGGAATATAGGTTTCGTTTTCGTAGGTGTAGGATTGCTCTGGGGCAGTGCTAGGAACTATTCTCTGTTTTTTTTGTGCCCATGCAAGGGTGCTTAGGCTCAAAAAAAAGAAGAGTGCCCCTGCTCTTAGCAAGACTCTAGTTCTAAAATTTGTTCGGCCAATGCTTCCCATGTTTCATGTGTTTGTTTTAGCGCTGTTTTCGCTTCTTCATAACGAGCGGTATGCTCCGATAGTTTTGCGGCATCGCTATAAATTTCAGGCTTGGCTAGCGTATGTTCTATATCGCTTAGTTGCTCTTTTAAATTAGCAAGGTTTTGTTCTAAGCTAGCTATTTCTTGATTTAGTTTTTTCAAGGCCTTGCTTTTGTCTTCTTGTGCAGGGGCGATTTCTACTTTTTTAGTTTCTTTTACCGGTGTAGGCGCCGAATTAGGCGCTTTGCTCGGGCGTTTAGCTTGCCATTCTTCGTACTCGGCGTAGGTGCCCGGGTATTCTTTTATTTGTTGATCTTCGATAAACCAAATTTTGTTGGCCACGTTATCCAACAAATAGCGGTCGTGGGAAACCACAATAAAAGTACCTTCGTATTGTTTTAAAGCTTGTATTAAGATATTTACCGATTGAATGTCTAAGTGGTTTGTAGGCTCATCGAGAATTAAGAAATTGGCATCTGCAGTTAGCGCTTTCGCTAAGGCTACCCTTGATTTTTCTCCTCCAGATAATACTTTGATCCGTTTAAATACATCATCGCCGCTAAACAAGAAACACCCTAAAATAGAACGTAATTCCGTTTCAGTATGTTTAGGGGCAAAGGCCTGTAATTCGTCTAAAATGGTATTTTCTAGGTGTAAAGCTTCTAGTTGGTGTTGGGCAAAAAACGTTTGAGTAACATTGTGCCCCGTTTCGCAGGTACCTTCAAAGTTTTTATCAACCCCAGCAACAATGCGTAATAAGGTCGATTTACCACGTCCATTGGCTCCAATTAAGGCAATTTTATCTCCTTTTTCTATGGTGGCGGTAGTATTTGTTAAGATAGGTAAGTTGGGGTACGATTTGGAAACGTGCTCCATACGTATCACATGCCGACCCGATTGTTTGCTAAACTTAAAGCTAAAATTTACGCTTGGATTGTCATCGTCAACATCTTCTACTCGTTCCATGCGTTCCAGAGCCTTAATTCTCGATTGTGCCATTTTTGCCTTACTGGCCTTTGCTCTAAAGCGCTCAATCAGCTTTTCTTCTTGCTTAATTTTTGCTTGTTGATTTTTGTATTGCCCGCTTTGGATTTCCTCTCTAAGCCCTTTTTCTTCTACGTAAAATGAATAATTTCCGGCATAAGGAGTTAACTTTCCTTTTCTAGATTCTACGATTTTGTTTACCACTCGATCTAAAAAATACCTATCGTGAGATACAATTACAATAGCCCCTTCAAAGGCTTGTAGGTAGCTCTCTAACCATTTAATTGAGGGCAAGTCTAAGTGGTTGGTAGGCTCATCGAGGAGTAAAATATCTGGAGATTGTAGGAGTATTTTCGCAAGAATAGCCCGCATGCGCCAACCACCCGAAAATTCAGAAAGGTGACGACGGGTATCGGCATCAGAAAAGCCTAAACCGGCCAAAATTTCGTGTGCTCGGTATTCTATATTGTATCCATCTAGGGCTTCAAATTCGTGTTGTTTATCGCTTAATTTATGCAGTAAGTCTTCCGAATAATCGGTTTCTAACTTTTTTAATAAGCTTTCTATTTCATCATGCAATTGATTTTGACGCTCAAAAGCCTCCATGGCTACGTGCAAAATGGTATTATCTGCCTGCGAAGAAAGTAAATCTTGGTTTAAGTATCCCATTTTAAGATCCTTGGCCATGGAAATGCTTCCGCTAGTAGGGGTGTAGTCGCCTATAATAAGTTTGAGGAGGGTAGTTTTACCGGTTCCATTGG
>JBJTNJ010000051.1:0-20428 GCA_046074005.1 Sphingobacteriaceae bacterium | reverse complement strand
CAAACTATAATTGCCACTTCGGGTGCGACATAAAGCCGATAGGTACGCACCACTACCTAGCGCTTTGCCAAAATCGTGGGCCAATGATCGAATGTAGGTTCCTTTGCTGCACACTACCCTAAAATCTACTTCGGGGAGGGCAATTCGGGTAATTTCAAAAGTCCTTATTTCAACGTGTCGGGCTTTTAGCTCCACGGTTTCGCCTCTACGAGCTTTTAAGTATATGCGTTCTCCACCCATTTTTATAGCCGAATGGGGAGGCGGGAATTGTGCAATTTGCCCGCAAAATTGGGCAGTAGCTCCGTGTATGGCCTTTTCTGTTAGATGTTCAGTTGGAAATTGTTCGTCTACAGTTGTTTCTAAATCATACGATGGGGTAGTGGCTCCTAAGGTAAAGGTGCCGGTATATTCTTTTTCTTGTGCCTGAAATTCATCTATCTTTTTGGTGAGCTTCCCGGTACAAATAATGAGTAAGCCAGTAGCTAAAGGATCGAGCGTGCCGGCATGGCCTACTTTTAGTTTTAAGGGTTTTAGGGTATTGCGTATTTTTCCTACCACATCAAAACTTGTCCAGGTAAGGGGTTTATTTATCAAAAGCATTTCGCCTTCGGTAAAGTTAAAATCCGGAAATTTTGGAGTGTTGGTATTCATTTACACTACTTGTAAGGAATAGCCACTTAGTAGCAAAGCAATAATAAGTGCTCCTACTGCAATGCGGTACCAGCCAAATAGGCGAAACCCATGTTTTTGTAAAAAGGAGATAAAAAACTTAATAGCTAACATGGCTACAATAAATGCTACTACATTGCCAATGGCCAATAGTTTCCATTCTTCGGGCCTCAGTTGGTAGCCGTCTTTATAAAAATCGTATAGTTTTTTTACCGTGGCACCTAATAGGGTAGGTACGGCTAAAAAGAACGAAAACTCGGCTGCTAGGCTACGGTTTAATTTCTGACTCATACCGCCCACAATGCTTGCTGCCGAACGGGAAGTGCCTGGTATCATGGCTAGGCATTGAAATAAGCCTATTTTAAACGCTTGGGCATAGCTAATTTCGTTGGTGTTTGTGGCGCCGCTATTCGCAAACCAAGAATCTACTCCCAGTAAAATGAAACCACCAATGAGCAAGGCTATGGCTACTCCCATGGGGCTTTCTAAAAGTTCATCAATTTTATGGCTAAACAATACGCCAAATACCGCAGCGGGTATAAAGGCCACCACCAGTTTTAAGTAAAAGCCAATGCTTTGAAAGAAGCGCTTAAAGTACAATACCCCAACCGATAGGATAGCCCCAAACTGAATGGCAATGGTAAATAATTTTAGAAAAGCATTGGCCGGATCTAAGCCTAAAGCGCTAGCACCTAAAATAAGGTGACCTGTAGAAGAAACCGGTAAAAATTCGGTTAATCCTTCAATAATAGCCAATACAATGGCTTCCCAAATCTTCATTATTTTTTCTTAAGAATGGCGTAAAACCCAATGCCAAAACCAATAAGCACCACTAGTGGTGCTAGTACAATTTTGCGGAAATCATAAATGTCGGTAGTGCCAATCATTAGGCAAAAGCCTAAGGCCACTACGGCAATGCTTATGATCATCCAACGGTAATTAGTTTTGCTAAAAATGAATTCTTTGTTTGGTTTATCTGGAGTAGCCATATTAATATAATTCGTTTGATGAGGTTTGAAGATAGCGCTTTACGGCAAAACGGGTGCTTAGGGCAGAGATTACCACCCCGGCTACAATCATGCTTAAGAATACCCAGCTAAATTGCCCCCAATCTCTTAACACTAAAATTTCTGGAATCTGATTTTTTACAAGCACTAAAATTACCAACAATAGGCCTACCGAGCTAATTCCGGCAATAAGCCCTTGTATAACGCTGCTTACAATAAAAGGCTTCAAAATAAAGTCTTGGGTGGCGCCCACTAATTGCATGCTTTTTAATTGAAAGCGTTGTGCGTAAATGGCTAAACGGATGGTATTGTTAATGAGGGTAATGGCAATTAATAATAAAATTAATCCAAAAATGAAGATGCCTAGGCTTATTAGGCGTACATTTTGATTAACAATATCGATAAGCGATTTTTGATACACTACCTCTTTTACCAACTCGTTTTTTTCTAATTCTTTGGCAAATTTGGCAATGCTGGCATTGTCGGCAAATTCTGCTTTCAGGTATACATCTAAAGCTGGTAATAATGGGTTATATCCCAAAAAGTCTACAAAATCTTCGCCTAAATCTTTAGTTAGGTTTCGGGCAGCCTGCTCTTTACTCACGTATTGGGTGCGCAAAACTTCGGCTTTGGTGTTTACTTGTTCTTGCAGGGCCAAAATATCTGCCTCTTTGGTTCCTTCGTTTACAATTACGTTCAGTACAATGTTTTCTTTAACATAACTAGATAAATTGTGCGAATGAACAAGGATAAGACCTAAAAGGCCACCCATAAGCAAAACCAAGGAGATGCTAACAATGCTAGACACTCGGATGGTTTTATTCTGTTTTTTTTGTGCGTGTGCTTCCAATGTTGTAGAATTTTTACTCCACGAAAATAAAGATTTATAGGCAGATTTTTAGCATTCTCCTGCAGGAATCAAAAAGAGCCTTAATCCTTCCAATTATAAGCTGTTTTTGCTATTTTCGCAGTTTAGCAAACACATACATGGATTATCAGTTTCGGGAAATAGAGCAAAAGTGGCAAGCCTTTTGGGCCAAACACCAAACCTATAAAGTAAGCAATAGCAGTAACAAGCCTAAATACTATGTATTGGATATGTTTCCTTACCCATCGGGGGCTGGCTTGCACGTGGGCCATCCGCTAGGCTATATTGCTTCCGATATTTTTTCTCGATACAAACGTAGCAAGGGTTTTAATGTATTGCACCCTATGGGCTACGATTCTTTTGGTTTGCCTGCCGAACAATATGCTATTCAAACAGGACAGCATCCGGCCATTACCACCGAAACCAATATTAATCGCTACCGCGAACAACTAGATAATTTAGGCTTTTCCTACGATTGGAGTAGGGAGGTGCGTACTAGCGACCCTGAATATTACCGCTTTACGCAGTGGATTTTCATGAAACTGTTTGATGCTTGGTACAATGTGCAAAGTAATAAAGCCGAAAGCATGGATGCCCTTATTGCGCAATTTTCGGAATCGGGTTCTGCCGGCATAAAAGCTGTTTGCGACGACGATGTAAGAAGTTTTACTGCGCAAGAATGGGCCGCATTTACTGAGGAAGAACAACAACGTGAGTTGCTAAAATATCGCTTGGCGTATTTAAAAGAAAGCACTGTAAACTGGTGCCCTGCCTTGGGTACCGTATTGGCCAACGATGAGGTGAAAGACGGCTATTCAGAGCGTGGAGGACATCCAGTTGTGCAAAAGAAAATGATGCAATGGAGCATGCGCATTACTGCCTATGCCGATCGCTTGCTGCAAGGCTTAGAGCATATTGATTGGCCAGAGCCGCTAAAAGAAATACAACGCAACTGGATTGGTAAAAGCGTAGGAGCTTTGGTAAAGTTTCAGGTTGCAGGTTTTGAGTCTAAGGACCCACAATCTACAACTCACAACCCACAACCCAGTATTGAAGTATTTACCACCCGAGTAGACACTATTTTTGGCGCCACCTTTTTGGTATTGGCTCCCGAGCACGAATTAGTACAAAGCTTAACTACACCCGCACAAAGCAAAGAAATAGCCGATTATATTGCCCAAACGCAGAAAAAATCGGAACTAGACCGCATGGCCGATACCAAAACAGTGTCGGGTGCTTTTACGGGCAGTTATGTAAAACACCCCTTTACGAATGAACCTATTCCGGTTTGGATAGCCGATTATGTATTGGCAGGTTATGGCACGGGAGCGGTAATGGCCGTGCCTTCGGGCGACCAACGTGATTGGTTATTTGCCAAGCATTTTAACTTGCCCATTGTGGCTATTTCTGATGCTCAACAAGACTTAGACAACCAGGCCGACCCTACGAAAGAGGGCAAATACATCAATTCTGCCTTTATTAATGGCTTAGGATACAAAGAAGCCGCAACAACGTTAATTGCCAAGCTAGAAGCCAGCGGACAAGGAAAAGCAAAAGTGAATTTCCGCCTACGCGACGCCATTTTTGGTCGCCAACGCTATTGGGGTGAACCCGTTCCTGTATACTTTAAAAATGGCTTGCCTTATTTAATTAAAGAGTCGGAATTGCCTTTGTTATTGCCCGAAGTAGATAAATATTTACCTACTGAAAGTGGAGAACCACCTCTCGGAAGAGCTAAAAATTGGAAATACGAAGACGCCTACGAATACGAATTAAGCACCATGCCTGGTTGGGCAGGTTCTAGCTGGTACTGGTACCGCTATATGGCTTCGCCAGAAGAACGGAACTTGGCGGAATTTGCTTCGAAAGAGGCCATTAACTATTGGCAAGATGTAGATTTATACATTGGTGGCTCTGAACACGCAACCGGTCACTTATTATACAGCCGCTTTTGGAATAAATTTTTGAAAGATTTAGGCTATGTAACTAAGGAAGAGCCTTTCAAAAAACTCATCAACCAAGGGATGATTCAAGGCCGATCTAATTTTGCATACCGTAAAATTGATGAGCAAGGTAAAGGAACCAATACCTTTGTTTCTCTTGGCTTAAAAGACCAATATAAAACTATTCCAGTTCACGTAGATGTAAATAGTGTAGAGCAAGATTGCTTAGATATTGACAAATTTAAAGCTTCACGTTCCGATTTTGCTGATGCAGAATTTATACTCGAAAATGGCAACTATTTGTGTGGCTACGAAGTAGAGAAAATGTCTAAATCGAAGTTCAATGTGGTAAACCCCGACGATATGGTGGAACGCTACGGTGCTGATACCTTACGTTTGTATGAGATGTTTTTAGGCCCACTAGAACAAAGCAAGCCTTGGAATACAAATGGTATTGAGGGGGTGTTTAAGTTCTTGCGTAAATACTGGCGTTTGTTCCACGATGAGCATTTTAACTTTGTAATTTCGGAAGAGTCGGCCACCAAAGCTGAACTAAAAGCCTTGCATAAAATCATTAAAAAGGTTGAAGAAGATGTCGAACGTTTTTCGTTTAACACTTCGGTATCGGCCTTTATGATTTGTGTAAACGAATTAGGCGATTTAAAATGCAACAAAAGAGCTATTTTAGAACCACTAACCGTGGTCCTTTCGCCCTATGCACCACATATTGCCGAAGAAATTTGGTCTTTACTGGGCCATCCCGAAGGCAGTATTAGCCAAGCTGCCTATCCTGCATTTAACCCCGATTATTTGGTGGAAGATGAATTTGCTTACCCGGTGTCTATCAACGGAAAAATGAAAATGAATTTGACCCTCTCTTTGAGTTTAGATCCAGCCGATATTGAAAAAGCGGCCTTAGCAGATGCCGATGTACAGCGCTATTTGGATGGCCAAACGCCGAAGAAAGTGATCGTTGTGAAGGGCAAGATTATCAATCTAGTTGTCTAAAAATCGGTCTTTCTTTGTAAACACTTTGTTACGACACGCTTGTAACAAAGGCCTCTTTCGTGCGCCTTATATATATGAAACAACAATCTATGAAGTATTTTTTTAGTGTACTTTTTGCCTTTATAGGCATCCAAGCAAGTTTTGCGCAAGTACCCAGTGGCAGCGCCTCCATTACCGGTAAAATTAGTGGGGTTATTATCGATTCGCTAACGCAAAAACCGGTAGATTATGCTACCGTAGGCCTGGGCCGTTCGGGTTCTACAAAAACCACCAATGGCTCATTAAGTGATGAAAAAGGAGTTTTTAAAATAGAAAATATAAATCCGGGTACCTACCGCATTACCATTAGTTTTTTAGGATACCAAACCAAAATTATGGAAGCGGTAAAAACCACTCTGCAAAAACCGGATCTAAATTTAGGCAAGATACTATTGTCGCCCAATGCCAATGCGCTAGGCGAAGTGGTTATTCAGGGGCAAGCAGCGGTAGTAGAAAATAAAATTGATCGCATTGTTTATAATGCTGAAAAGGACGTAACCGTGGGTGGTGGAAATGCTGGCGATGTGTTGCGTAAAGTGCCCATGCTATCGGTAGATATGGATGGCAACGTATCGTTACGTGGTAGCCAAAATGTAAGAGTGCTTATTAATGGCAAACCTTCGGGCTCTATGGCCAATAATATTGCCGATGCTTTGAAAATGATACCCGCCGATCAGATTAAAAATGTAGAAGTAATTACCAGCCCGTCGGCTAAATACGATGCGGAGGGCACTTCGGGCATTATTAATATTATTACAAAAAAGCGTAACGCACAAGGAATTAGCGGAACCATTGGCGGCGGCTTAGGCTTGCGTCAAAATAACGGAAATGCTAATTTAAACATCAAAAAAGGGCGTTTGGGCATTACCGCAAATATGGGAGGTAATGGTTCTTGGCCACAAAAAACGGATGTGAAGGTAGAGCGGATAGATGCTTCCGGTACGCCTACCTTTTCGCAACGCAGCGCCAGCGAAAGCTACCGATTGGGTTATCGTGGATCTGTGGGTGTAGATTATGATATCAATAACTACAATGGCATTACCTCTACGCTGAATCTGAATAAGTTTAAAAATAATTTCAGCGGCGAAGTTTTTTCCGATATCTATAGTGGTGGGGTAACTACAAGTGCCAACAGTATAACCGATAGAACCATGAGCATGGGCGGTTTTGATTGGAATACCGATTTTACTCATAAATTCAAAAAAGCAGGTCAAGAATGGTCGCTAGCAGCACAGCTTACCCGTAATAAAAATACGCAAGACTATACTACCGATTATTCGGGTGGTTTTAGGCCAAACGAAATTGGCAATAACGATGCCACCAACCAAGAAGTAACCCTGCAAACAGATTACACCCACCCCTTTAAAAAAGTAACGTTTGAAACGGGTGCTAAAGTTATTTTGAGAGATATTACGAGTCCAACCTTTGTGCAGCAAGAAATAAACGGCAGTTATGTGCCTAGTGCATCTTTATCAAACTCTTATGATTATGCCCAAGATGTGTACGCCACTTACGCTACGTTTGGGTTTAGTTTGAGTAAAAAATATCAGGTAAAAGTAGGGGGCCGTTTAGAGCTTACTCAAATAGATGGACTTTCTAATGCAAACCAAAGTTTTAGTAATAATTACCACAATTTTATTCCATCTATTGTTATTTCTCGTTCGTTAAAAAATTACCAAACTATTAAGTTAAGCTATAACCAGCGTATTCAAAGACCAAGTTTATTTTATCTAAACCCGTACCGCAATACGGCCGATCCCTTGAATCAGCAAGAAGGAAATCCATCTTTATCCCCCGAATTGTCGCACAATGTGGAGCTGGGCTATTCAACCTTTGTAAAAACTACGGTTATTAATGCATCGCTGTATTACCGCTATACACAAGATATTATTGAAACGGTGGTAAGCCCTGCGGTAGATCCTGTAACCAATGCAAATATTTCCTTAGCCACTTTTAAAAATGTGGGGACTAACAGTTCTTTTGGAATGAACTTGTTTGGTTCGGTAAATCCTATAACTAAATTAACCTTAAGAGGAAATTTAAACACCTATACCTATAGCCTAAGTACCAATTCGGCCAATAGCAACATTACTACCTTGGGCAGCCGCACCTACCTTATGTACAATGCATTTGTGAGTGCTAGTTTGTTGCTCAAAGGCGGCTTAAGTGCCGAAACCTTCTTTATTTTAAATTCGCCACGCAGAACGGCTCAGGGTACCAACCCTTCGTTTAATATGTGGAACATTGGGTTTAAGAAAGAAATTTTGAAGAAAAAAGGAAGTATTGGGCTAAATATCATTGATCCGTTTAACGAGCGCAAACACTTCGATTCTTCCTACACAACAGGTACCTTTAGGCAAACTTCTAAAGTAGCTATCCCTTTCCGTTCGGTAGGTATCAATTTTAGCTGGTCTTTCGGTAAAATGAACTTTAATGCGGCGCAAGCCAAAAAGAAAAAAGGCGTAAACAACGACGATTTAAAACAAGGAGAGCAAGGCGGTATGCAATAAGCTCTTGCCTAAAAACTGCTTTTAAAAGCCACTCGAAAAAGCCGAGTGGCTTTTTTTGTCGGCAAATATTGTACTTCATCTACAGTTTAAGACTCTTGGTCGGAAAAGTGACTGTTTCAAAGAGTTTGGTCCGTATGTTGTAGTACAATCTTCACCAAATCCTTAATGTTATGAAAAAACACATTCTTTATTTTGTTTTCGTTTTTTGTTTAGTAGCTGTAAGCGCTTGTAAAAAAGATACTGCAGCCCCGGTAGCTGCAACTCCTGCTCTGGGGGGTATTAAAAAGGTATTGGGTTTTGATGCTACAGCCGTTATGGCCGGTACTCCTTTAGTTGCGGGCACTCCAGTGGTGCCTGTTAAGTGTCAAACAGCAGCCTATACAGCTGGAGATGGAGAAGTGGCGGTTATTTCTATTAATGCTAGCTTGTTTCCATCGGTTACTGCAAATACCTTGTTTCAGTTGGCAGCCACGGTAGATATTGATAATTCTGGCACTTTTACTCCCATAAGTAATCTTGCTATGGGTAATATGTCGGGAGGTGCGGTGTGCTTGAGTGTTGCTAAGGTATATCCACTTACGGCTGGTAAATCGTATGTATTTGCTTCCGAATGGAGTGTTACAGTGGGTACTGTTAATGCTACCAAATCTGTAGGAAGTGCTACGGTACTTATTATAAAACAATAAGTGCCATTTTTGTACCTTTGTGTACATGCAAGCTACCGAAGAGTTAGAAGAATTAATTGCCCACAAATTGCGTTTTTTGTCCAAAAAGACATCAGTTGTAGTGCTGGGTGATGTAGCACCCTTGCAGGTACATTCTTCGTTCATTTTTGAGCAGATTGCGCAAAAAATTGGAGCGGTTTTATTGCCAGTAAATCCTGTACAAGCCGAAGCAATGGTTCTGATTGGCTGTCTCTCGGGTAAATCTTTAGCAGAGGCAATGAATGCTATCCCGCAGATTCTGCAAATACCCTACCTGCAAGCGAACGACAAAAATAGAGCCTATTTGCTCCATGAAGAATGGTTTTTACAGGCAGATGCCCTCTTGCAATTAGAGTGTCTGGCCGAAATCGTGTATCCGAATTTCTTTACGTTTGGCCACCAAGGTATAGCCTGGGTAGAAATTAGGGCGTAGATAATCCCCATTTTTGTGGATAACGTGTGCAAAAACTATCCCATTTCGGGTGTTTAAGCCCGGTTTATTTCGTATCTTAGTAAGTTCATACGCTGCCCATTTTTAGGCCATTAAAAGCTTAATAAAAGCAGTTGTAAAGATATTAGTGCTAACCAGAATAAATTCAATGAGCAAAATTATCGCTTTGGCCAATCAAAAAGGAGGTGTAGGAAAAACCACGTCGTCTATTAATTTGGCCGCCAGTTTGGCTGTTTTAGAATACCGCACCTTATTGGTCGATGCTGATCCACAGGCCAACTCTACCTCGGGCATAGGGTTCGATCCAAGAACCATTAAATCGAGCATTTACGAGTGTATTATTAACGACATTGATCCGAAAGATGCCATAAAGAAAACAGAAACCCCTTATTTGGATTTGCTTCCGGCTCATATTGATTTAGTTGGTGCCGAAATTGAGATGATTAATTTGCACGAACGGGAATACCGCATGAAAACCGTGCTCAACAAAATAAAAGACGACTACGATTTTATTATTATCGATTGTTCGCCATCCTTAGGCTTAATTACCATTAACTCGTTAACCGCTGCAGATTCGGTAATTATTCCCGTCCAATGCGAATACTTCGCCTTAGAAGGATTGGGTAAATTGTTAAATACCATAAAAATTGTCCAAAATCGCTTAAACCCCGAATTGGCTATTGAAGGTGTACTATTAACCATGTACGATGTGCGTTTACGTTTAGCAAACCAAGTGGTAGAAGAGGTGAAAACCCATTTCCAAGACTTGGTGTTCGATACCATTATTCAGCGCAATACCCGTTTAAGTGAAGCGCCAAGTTTTGGGGTATCGGTAATTATGCACGATGCCAATTCTAAAGGAGCCATCAATTATTTAAACTTAGCCCGCGAAATTATTCGCAAAAACGGATTGGCTAAAGAAGAACTTGAACAAGCAGCTACGTTATAAGCATGACATACCAAAAGAAAACAGGACTTGGGAGAGGCTTGAGTGCCTTATTAGACGATACGGAAGTTGTTCAGCAAGGGCATAAATCATTAGGTAACGAAGTAGGCGGCTTAAACCACATACATCCCGTATTGCTTAGCCAAATTGAGGTAAACCCCTATCAACCCCGTACCGAGTTTGATGCCGAAGCGCTACAAGATTTATCCGATTCGATAAAATTACAGGGTCTTATTCAGCCTATAACTGTACGCCAAGTGGGGCAAAATGCCTACCAATTAATTTCGGGTGAACGTCGTTTTAGAGCCTCTAAAATGGCAGGGTTAACCGAAGTGCCGGCCTATGTGCGTACTGCCAACGATCAGCAAATGCTGGAAATGGCACTCATAGAAAACATACAGCGTGAAAATTTAAATGCCATGGAGGTGGCGTTTAGCCTTCAACGAATGTTAGATGAATGTGCCTTAAAGCAAGAGGAGTTGGGCGAACGAGTGAGTAAAAACAGATCTACGGTAACTAATTACCTGCGTTTGCTGAAATTGCCGCCAAGTATTCAGGCATCTATTCGCGAAAACAAAGTATCTATGGGGCATGCCCGTGCCTTGGTAAGTGTAGAAGATGTAGATAAACAATTGTTTATACACAAAGAAATTATTAGCAAAGGACTGTCGGTTCGTAAAGTAGAAGAATTGGTGCGTGAGCTCCAAAAAATTGGGCTAAAGAAAAGCAAACCTGCCTCGTCTGTAGAGGGTATTTCTTTCCAATACCAAAAAGTACAAGACGATTTAGCGTCGCGATTTGGTACTCGGGTGCAACTGAAAATGAAAGGCAAAAACTCTGGAATTATAGAAATCCCATTTCTTTCAGAAAACGACCTGAATAGACTGTTGGAATTATTAGATTGGTAAATATGCGTGCCGCTTTCGTTATACTTTTTAGTTGTGCCTTTGCTTTTTCGGCCTTTGCCCAAAAAAAGTCTGCGAAAACGGTAGCCAAAACAGACAGCATCTCAAATAAAGCTCCGGTGGCCGAGGGCCCAGTGAAAGACTCTCTCCGTTTAGTTTTCGAAAAAATGCCTAAAAAAGCAGGCTGGGGCTCTGCAATTGTGCCAGGCTTAGGCCAAGTGTACAACAAACGCTGGTGGAAAGTGCCTTTGATTTATGGGGGCTTTGTTGCCTTTGTAAAGTCTTATCAAGACAACAATTCGCAATACCACACTTTTTTGAGCGAAGTGCAATACCGCCTAGCTAACAACGGCACTCCGAGTAACCCAGACTATGCCGCTTATTCTTTTGATGGTTTGGTTAAAATCAAAGATAATTTTAGAAGAAACAAAGAACTGTCCATTATAGGTGGAGTAGTTGTATATGCCGTTAATATTATTGATGCCTATGTAGATGCCAAGTTTTTTCGTTTCGATATTAGCGAAAACTTAAGCCTGCAACTCAAACCTACATTGCAAACCAATCCGGGAGGCCTGCAGGCTTATGCGGCACAACCCGGATTAAAACTTAGCCTCCGCTTATGAAAATTGCCCTCATTGGTTACGGTAAAATGGGAAAACTATTAGAGCGTTTTGCCCAAGAACGTGGCCACGAAATTTGCATTACTATTGATGCCGATAATGCCTCCGATATTCGTTCTGACCGATTTAAAGAGGCAGATGTAGCCATTGAATTTAGCGTACCCCATGCAGCCTTGGAGCATATTTACGATTCTTTTGAAGCAGGTGTGCCCATTGTGGTAGGCACCACCGGTTGGTACGATGAGCTGACCACCGTTCAGCAAAAATGTACGGCCGGTAACAATACCTTGCTGTATGCATCTAACTTTAGTGTTGGGGTAAATGTGTTTTTTTACGTGAATAAGGTATTGGCTAAGTTGATGAATCGCTATCCGCAATACGATGTACAAGTAGAAGAAATTCATCATACACAAAAACTAGATGCACCAAGCGGCACCGCCATTACTATTGCCGAAGGTATTTTAGACGGATTGGAACGTAAAAATACATGGGTAAACCAAGTGGTAGGTCAGCAAGAAGATGCGGTAACCAAACCGAGTGAATTGCTTATCGAATCGCACCGAATAGAAGAAGTGCCGGGTACACATACCGTGATTTATAGTTCGGAAGTAGATGAACTAGCATTTAAACACACCGCCCACAGTAGAGCAGGCTTTGCCCTGGGAGCAATTTTGGCTGCCGAATGGCTACAGGATAAAAAGGGCTTTTACTCTATACAAGATATGTTTGATTTTAAACTAGCATAACAGATAATGAACTGGAAATTTTGGCAAAAAGCCACCCCCAAAAAGAACGAAGAGAAACCTAAAAAAAGTGCTAGCCGAGAATGGTTCGATGCCGTGTTGTTTGCCGTAGTTGCAGCCACGCTTATTCGCACCTTTTTTATTGAAGCCTATACCATTCCTACAGGGTCTATGGAGAAAAGCTTGTTAGTAGGCGACTTTTTATTTGTAAGCAAAGTAAACTATGGCGCACGTGTACCAATGACGCCCGTAGCGTTTCCATTTGCGCATCATACGATGCCTATTATTGGCACTAAAGCCTATTGGGATGGTGTACAATGGAAGTACCGCAGATTGCCTGGCTTATCCAACATTAAACGAAACGATGCCGTGGTTTTTAACTACCCTATGGAAGCCGATGAGCCCTATAATCGTCCGGTAGACAAACGTGAAAATTATATTAAACGCTGTATAGCCATTGCCGGCGATACCCTCAAAATCGTAAATACACAAGTATTTGTAAACGGTAAAGCTGCCGAAAATCCGTTATCGGGAGAAACTACTTACATAGTGCGTACTGACGGTACCGATTTAAATCCTACTGCATTAGAAGATTTACGTATTGAGGTGCAACGTGCTTCCGCCGATGAGTATTATTTTAATATGACTTCTGAAGAAGCGGCTACCATTAAGAAATGGACGAATGTGAAGTTGGTACAGCCTATTATTCGCCCTCAGGGGGAATACGAGGCTCAAGTATTTCCACATTCGCCACAGTACAAATGGAACGAAGATAATTTTGGTCCCTTAATTGTGCCCAAAAAAGGCTGGACAGTAAAGTTAGATAGCACTACGTATCCGCTCTACGAACGAGCCATTAGAGTATACGAAGGCAATGCCTTGCAAAAAGAAGGAGATAGGTATGTGATTAATGGTAGAAAAGCTACTAGCTATACATTTAAAATGGATTATTATTGGATGATGGGCGATAATCGCCATAATTCGCTCGACTCTCGGTTCTGGGGTTTTGTGCCCGAGGATCACATTGTAGGAAAGGCCCTATTTGTGTGGATGAGTTGGGATAGCGAAGGTACCTTCTTTGATAAAATTAGGTGGAACCGAATTTTTAAAGGTGCAAACTAAGCTTCTTACTTTTTCCTTGATGAAAAAGTAAGCAAAAAATCAAGACAGAACGAAGCTTCGCCCCACAAGGCCTTGGCTGGCCCGCCGTTCTGTCTGCCCAGTCCTTTTTAAGTATTGATTTGCATTAGGATAAGTGCTTTATTTCAAACTTATCGGCTAAGAGATTCAGATCTTCAACAACGGCATTCACTAGTGGGATGCCGTTTTTTGTACGCTCTATTTCTGCGGCTAACTCGGGCTCCCCCGGAATAATTATCTGTTTATTAGGATCGATGGTTTTAGCCGATTTAAATCGATCTACCCAATTATCCATGTGCTTTTTAAATTCAGCTACCGGGCGGAAACCATCTACTCTAAGGGCGCCTATAAAGTGCCCTATACCTTTCCCTACCGGGTCGGCTGGTGGATCTAAAAAGGCAACAAAGGGTGGCACCCAGGGCCCATAATTGGCACCCGAAAGTACGGCCGATAAAATATCGACAGTTGCCCCCAAACCAAAGCCCTTGTGGCTACCGTGAGCAGTGTCGCTACCAAGAGGCAGTAAAGAACCGCCTTCTTTTAATTCGTGTGGATTGGTGGAAGAATTTCCATCTTTATCAATAATCCAGCCTTCGGGCACGGCCTTGCCTGTGCGTTGGGCAATTTCTAATTTGCCATTGGCAGCTGCCGAAGTAGCCATGTCTACAATTACCGGAGCATGGCTGCCTGCCGGGAATGCGTAGCACATGGGGTTGGTGCCTAGTAGGCGCTCATTCGCAAACGTTGGGGCAACCAAGGGGCTGGCATTGGTCATGGCAAAACCAATCATATCTTGCTCCACAGCCAATAAGGTATGGTAGGCGGCAATGCCAAAGTGATTGGAATTGCGTACCGATACCCATCCTGAGCCGCAATTTTTAGCCTTTTCTAAAGCTATTTTCATAGCAAAGGGAGCTACCACTAAACCTAGTCCACCATCCCCATCAATGGTGGCAGTGCTAGGCGTTTCGTGCACTATGGTGATGTTGGGTTGGGTATTAATTCGTTTTTTCTCCCACAAGCGTACATAGCCGCTTAGGCGGGCTACTCCATGCGAATCTATTCCTCGTAAATCAGCTTTAATTAATACATCGGCAGCTAGTTTAGCATGCTCTATCGAACAGCCCATGCTGGTGAAAATGTTCTCGGTAAAACTGCGTAAACGACTTTCGGTAAACGTATGCGTACTCATAATTAATTGCTGGCTTGAAATAGGGTGAATTTTCCTTCTAATGGATGGAAATTCTCAATTAAGGTATCAATAAAAGCAGGCCCATAGCTTGCAAAGTAAGGCCCAAAATTTTCGGAACGTTCTTGCAAACCACCTTTAGGAAAGATATGTGCGTGTATTTTTTCGAGTTGCTCCAGGGCGCCACCATGTTTGCGTTTCTCTGCTTTTAACAGTTTTTTCTCTAAATTTTCGAGGGCTTTTTTTAGTCGAGCTTCTACGGCTGCGGCACTAGCCACCAAGCTAGGGTCAATGGTTTTTACTCGGTTCTCGAGGGTGTTAAAGAGCGCAGAAAAAGATTCCTGCTCTGTTTTTAGGCTTAAGCTTTTGCCGGCATTGGCTAGTATCCATTCTTTTTTAAGACTGTCTAGCGGTTTAAATAATGTTTCGGATGAGAGGTTTAGACTCTCTTGTTTTTTGGCAATTTTTGTTCCTAATTGCTGTGCCGAATTCCGTAATAAAATGATGGGAAAATCTAACCTATAGTGTTCGAAAGTGCTTTTTAACTCCAGCCAGTAGCTAAGCTCGGCACCCCCGCCAATATAGCAGATGTTGGGTAAAATACATTCTTGGTAGAGTGGTCGCATTACCACATTGGGGCTAAACTCTTCTGGATGTTTTTGTATTTGTGTGCGAAGTTCTGTTTCTGTAAATACTATATCAGTGTTCGCTATACGGTACTGATCATTTTCTTGTATAATGCGTTCTCGAAGACCTTCTTTTAAATAGAAGAAATTAACCTCTCGGGGATTGGCTGGCGTATCAAAGCCGGCCGCTTGTAAGCGGGTATTGGTTTTGTTAATTAAGTGAAAACTATGCTGTCGGCAGATATCTTCTTCTATTATAGTGCTGAACTGCTTTTTGAGCTCGGGGTGGTTGGCATCTAAAATAAGGAGCCCGTATTTCTCGAATAACTTAGTTGCCAAATAGCGTGTTGCATCGGCTAAGTTATCGTGTTGGGTGTAGGCTTTTTCTACCCATTCTGCTAATTGCAGGGCATGGGGGCTTGCTCCCAAAATACCTTGGTAGGCTTGCAGTGTTTCCCCAATATCTTTGGTGGGTAGTTGGCCGGTGGCTCCACTAGTTTCCTTCTCCCAAACTAGTTTTTTGCCTTGAATATAGGTATGGTTAATTTCGGCAAAATCATGATCTTCGGTGGCCATCCAATACAGAGGCACAAAGTGCTTGTCTGGAAATGCTTGCTGTAACTCTTTGCTTAGGGCAATAGCACTGGCTATTTTATAAATAAAATAAAGCGGACCGGTAAAGAGGTTTAGCTGGTGGCCGGTAGTAATGGTAAAGGTATTTTCTTGGGCTAGCGCTTCGATGTTTTGTGTAATGCCGCCGCTGGTTTCTAAGCCGCTATATTGTTGGCGAAGAATCTCCACTAAAACGGAGCGATTGGCCCGCACTTGTTTGGTGTTCAGTAATTCTTTAAAGCCGGCAAGGCTGGGCGGATACTTAGCAAAGCTCATTGCTTCAGGATCTTGTGCTAAGTAGCGCAATACCCCTGAGGCAAATTGTCCGGTTTCGGAATACTCAATATAGCTTGCTTTCATCCGTTTAAAAATAGCCAAAAAGTACTAGCTTTTTGGGTGTCCGTATAGGTCGAAATCTTCGGCTCTATCTATGATTATTTCTGTAAAATTCCCTACTGGTACATAATGCTTGCTGGCATCAATAAGCACTTCATTGTCTACTTCGGGCGAATCGTATTGTGTGCGACCTACAAAGAAATCGCCTTCTTTTTTATCAATAAGCACCTTAAATGTGTGGCCTACCTTTTCTTGATTTTTGGCTAAAGAGATTTCTTGCTGAATATCCATTATCTCTTCTACTCGTTGTTGTTTCACCTCTTCCGGCATATCGTCTACTAAAGTGTGTGCGTGTGTTTTTTCTTCGTGAGCGTAGGTAAAGCAACCCAAGCGGTCAAATTTGCTTTCTTCCACCCAGTTTTTCATTTCTTCGAAATCTTGCTCGGTTTCGCCTGGGTAGCCGCAAATTAAAGTGGTGCGTAAGGCAATGTTGGGTACCTTATCACGAATTTGATTAACTAAATCGATAGTTTTTTGTTTGGTAATGCCACGTCGCATTGATTTTAACATATTCTCTGATACGTGCTGCAGCGGCATGTCTAAATATTTGCAAATATTTTCCCGTTCGTTCATTACGTCTAAAATCTCCATCGGAAAGCCCGAAGGGTAGGCATATTGCATGCGTATCCATTCAATGCCATTTACATCAGATAATTGACGAAGTAAATCGGCCAATTTTCGGTCTTGGTATAAATCGAGGCCGTAATAGGTTAAATCTTGGGCAATGAGAATAAGTTCTTTGGTGCCGTTTTTGGCCAATAATTTGGCTTCTTTTACCAACTCTTCTATGGGTTTAGATACGTGTTGGCCTCTCATTAGAGGGATGGCGCAAAATGAACAGGGGCGGTTACAGCCTTCGGCAATTTTGAAATAGGCAAAATGCGAAGGGGTGGTGAGTAGGCGTTCGCCAATGAGTTCATGTTTGTAATTTACTCCAAGACTAGCTAATAAGTCAGGCAAGTCATTGGTGCCAAAATAGGCATCAACATTGCTAATTTCTGCTTGTAGTTCTGGTTTGTAGCGTTCAGATAAACAGCCGGTTACTAGTACTTTTCCAATTTTACCTTCCTCTTTTAAAGCGCTGTATTGTAAAATAGTGTCTATAGATTCTTGCTTGGCATTATCAATAAAGCCACAGGTATTAATTACTACAATATCGTCTTTGCCTAAAGTTCCCGATTCGTGACTAACATTGAGGTTACTACCTTTTAATTGGCCCATTAACACTTCAGAATCGTATATGTTTTTAGAGCAGCCTAAGGTAATAACGTTTACATTTGGCTTTTTTGTGGGCGCTACAGGGCTGTGCTTGGTTTTCATTTAGGCTTTAAATAGAGAGGCTACGAATTCTTTTTTGTTAAAGAGTTGCAAATCGTTGATGCTTTCGCCAACTCCAATATATTTTACAGGAATTTTAAATTCATCGGAAATGCCGATAACTACCCCTCCTTTGGCGGTGCCATCTAGTTTTGTAAGGGCTAAGGCATTTACAGCCGTTGCTTCGGTAAATTGGCGACATTGTTCCATGGCGTTTTGGCCGGTTGAGGCATCTAAAACCAATAAAATTTCGTGCGGAGCTCCCGGAACAATTTTATCCATCACGTTTTTGATCTTGGTTAGTTCGTTCATGAGGGTAACTTTATTGTGCAAACGACCGGCAGTGTCAATAATGGCTACATCGTCGCCATTAGCAGCGGCCGACTGTATGGTATCGAAGGCAACCGATGCCGGATCTGAGCCCATGGCTTGTGCGACCACTCTGACGCCTACGCGTTGGCCCCATAGTTTTAGTTGATCAACTGCGGCTGCCCTAAAGGTATCGGCAGCGCCTAATACTACTTGGTTGCCAGCGGCCTTTAGTTTATGGGCCAATTTGCCAATAGTAGTGGTTTTGCCTACTCCATTTACGCCAACCACCATAATTACGTAGGGTTTTTGTTGGCCATATTCGAAGTTTTCGAAATCGTTACTATTGTTTTCAGCTAGGAGCTGCTGTATTTCGTCTCTTAATAATTCGTTTAATTGAGCAGGATTTAGGTATTTATCTTTTGCTACCCTGTTCTCTATCCGTTTGATGATTTTTAAGGTAGTATTTACGCCTACGTCTGAGGTAATAAGTACCTCCTCCAATTCGTCTAACACTTCGGCATCTACCGTTGATTTGCCTACTACTACCTTGGTAATTTTGGCAAATAGGCCTTCTTTGGTTTTGGCTAAACTTTTTTGGAGTTGTTCTTTATCTTCTAATTCTTCTGGGGCAATGCTGCTTTCTACAACATGGCTAACTACGGTCGCTGGTTCGGGCGTTTCATTTGGTTCTGGAGCGGCTTCCTTCACCGGTTCAGCTACTGCTGAATTAGGTTCTGGGATAACGGGTTCCGTCACACTATTTTCTTGAATGCTAGGAAGCGGCTCTGGCTCTGTAGTTGTGCTAGGCAGAACATTCTCGGGCTCAAAAGCTTCCACTTCTTGCGGAATAGGCTTTTCTTCTACAGGTGCCGGAGTAGGTGTTTTCTTTCTGAATAAATCAAATAATCCCATGGTACGAATTTAAACAAAAAAAGCCGCCCACGTTATTTCGGGGAGGCTTTTAATACGTTTTTACTGCTAATTACTCGGCAGCTTGTTCTTTAGCAGTGGCCAAAGCATCTTTAATGTGATCGTTATGCACGATTTGTTCTTTAAAGCTGTATGCCCCTGTTTTTGGAGATTTAGTCATGGTAATTACTTTAGAATATTCTTTACCAGTACCAGTTTTTAGTGTTGCAACTACTTTCTTAGCCATTGTATTTTAATTTAAATTGGGTTGCCCAATTTTATTACTTAATTTCTTTGTGAACGGTTACTTTACGCAATACTGGGTTAAATTTTTTCAATTCTAAACGCTCAGTAGTGTTTTTCTTGTTCTTAGTAGTAATGTAACGAGACATTCCTGGCATGCCGCTTTCTTTGTGCTCGGTGCATTCTAAAATTACCTGAACTCTATTTCCTTTTTTAGCCATTGCTGTATTTTTTTAAAATCTCTTAGCCTAAATGTATCCTTTTTTAAGGAACTTGTTAATTACCGCAGTAATACCATTTTTACTAATGGTTTTAATCGCTGAAGTACTTACTTTCAACGTAATCCAACGGTCTTCTTCAGGGATATAAAATTTTTTCACCTGTAGGTTAGGATAAAATTTACGATTGGTTTTCACGTTCGAATTCGATACGTGGTGGCCTTTGATCGGCATTTTTCCTGTTAAATCACAAACTCTCGACATGACTTTTGTTTATGTATCTGTTTAAAACTATCCCCTTTTTAGGGCTTGCAAATATCTAGAATAATTATGTAATAAGCAAGCGATTAATAAAATTATTCACTTTTTTTGATTTTGACCTTGCTGCTTTAGCTATACTTTGCTAAATTGCTATATATTTGCTAAATTATTATATATGAACGCACATCCTGTATCTGATCTTCATTGTCCGCGTTGTTTCTCCGAAAATTACGTAAAAAGTGGCGTGGTTGATAACCGCCAACGTTATAAGTGCAAAGCATGCAATTATTTTTTCTCTGTAAATAAAGTGGGAAAAAAGGTTGACAGCTACTATATCGTAAAGGCTTTACAGCTTTATGTTGAGGGCGTGAGCTATCGAGAAATTGAGCGTATTTTGGGCGTGAGCCATGTATCGGTTATGAATTGGGTGAAACAATACCACATTACCCGGCCTACGCAAGTAGAATATAGGCCTACCTATAAGATTTTGCGCCATCAGGAGTTACTTGAATTTTACCAGAACCCCGATAATTTGAAGGGGGCCGGGATGATGGTTACCGAATTGGGCGACAAGTATATGCTGATTAAATGGGAGCGGTTTAAGCACTAAAAAACTCGATTATACATTGATTTATTGGCTATATTTTTCTCTAGATATAGCATTTAGCACTTTTGTATAGTGCATTTCTTTTGACTTGCAACAATCTGCAACTTAGGTATAGCATTGTCGGGCTAACCAACGACGGTGTGAAACTAACTATAAACCAAATTGAATTAATGAAAAAATTAAAA
>JBJTNJ010000050.1:0-12891 GCA_046074005.1 Sphingobacteriaceae bacterium | reverse complement strand
CATTGGGGTACTATCTACCCCTTCAATAGCTGCTGCAACCAAACCAAATCCTAAAGCAATGTAAGTTTGCTTGGCAAACCATGCCTGTAACTCTTCTGGCGTTTTACCTTGTAAAGCACCTGCTACCATGGCTCTAAAATCGGCCAATGACTCTACAGGCACTCCACGCTCTTGAGCAATTTGGCTCATATAAGCATCTACTTCTGCTTCGCCAGCGGTTGCCCAAACAGCCAATACCAATACCGCCGCCCCTTCAGTTACCTGGGGTTGGTTGTAAATAGCCGGAGCTATTTTTGCACGAGTTGCGGCATCTTTAATAACCAAAAGGTTAAAAGGTTGTAAACCTAAAGAAGTTGGTGCTAAATGAATAGCATCAACAATTCTAGTTAATTTATCTTCAGCAATTGGCGTATTGTTCATACGCTTTGCGGCATAACGCCAATTTAATTTTTCTATATAGTTGCTCATATTTTCACTTTTTTGAAAGACAAAAATAGATATAGATGTTTGAACATCTATAATATAATTGTCAAATTGAATGGATTTAAAAAAAAGAGCCAACCATTTTGGTTAGCTCTTCTGCAAATGTACCCAGCGCCGGAGTCGAACCGGCACGGTTTCCCATCGGTGTTTGAGACCGACGCGTCTACCAATTCCGCCAGCTGGGCATTGCTTTTCAGCGGGACGCAAATCTATTTAAACTATCGCGAATTCGCAACACATATTTTTGACGAAAATAAGCGTCTTTAATTTTTTCTAAACTAGCAGTCTGATTTTCATTAGATAGCGTTTCAAAATCGTGGGCATATTGCTCAAATTCTTTTACCAACCCTGCTTCTAGTTGTGCGATTTCAACTTCTAGTGCAGTTAGCTTTTGCGCATCGGCATCCAACTCTAATTCCATTAGAGCTTCGTTTATTTCCATCATTTCTAGTAAGAAATCTGTAGAGAGCTGTACTTGTTCACCTTCTTGCAATAGGCCTTTTAAGCTTAATACATAAGGCAAACAAATTTCGGGTTTAGAGAGTGTTTGATAGGCCTTATTGGTAATGGTAGCTTTTCCCAGAACGTCTTCCTGTACTTCTGCCGACTGGTTAACATAGAAATCAGGATGATACTTTTTACTTAACTCGTAAAATTTCTTTTTTACAGCCACTTGATCCGGGTTAAAAGAAATAGGCAGATCAAACCACTCGAAATAGTTCATAGTGGGACTTATTATTTAATAAAGTGCTTAAAAATATCGTTACCAAACACCAAGACCATTAGGGCCATTAAAATCACAAAACCTACCAATTGGGCACGTTCCATAAATTTATCGCTTAGGGGTTTACCTTTAATCATTTCTACTACCAAAAATACAGCATGACCACCGTCGAGAGCTGGTATGGGCAATAAATTCATTAAAGCTAGGGCCATCGATAATAAGCCTACTAAACTCCAAAATTTGGCCCAGTTAACGGTGCTGCCAAACATGGTGGCAATACCAATTGGCCCTGTAAAGGCTTTATTAGCTTTTATTTGACCGGTTAGCACTTTGCCTATTCCTTTTGCATTATCTGCAAAAGAGCCCCAGGCTTTACTAGCGCCAACAGGCAAGGCTTGTACAAAACCATAGTTTTTTGTTTCGGTGGGCAAGCCTTTTAAAGGAAGTACAATTCCTAACGTACCCTCAGCATTCAATTCTGCATTCACGTTAATGGTGTCTGCTCCACGGACTAGAGCCAATTGTACATTTTTGTTTTTTACCGATTTTAGCTGTTTCTGATATTCGTCTATATAGTTTACGGCTTGGCCATTAACCCCCACAATTAGATCACCTACTTTCATTCCGGCCTTTTTGGCTGCACCTCCCACCGCTACTTCTTTGATAGGCCCAAGGGCAATACGTGGCTGAATAAATTCTGCAATTCCCTCGTCGGCCACTTCGTTTAAGATATTTCCAGGAACTTGAATTTGTTGCTCTAAGCCATTTCTAAGAATGGTAAGTTGGCTATTGCCCAATAGCACTTTGGAGCTACTTATTTCTTCGAAACGTTCTATGGATTTTCCGTTTACAGCTATAATTCTATCACCAGCTTGTAAACCAATGGTTCGGCCTACCGTTCCGGGAGCAATACCAAAGGGTAATTTATCATTAGGAATATAGGTTTCGCCATATTTTAACGTAAGCATCCAAAAAATAAAAATGCCCAGTACAATGTTTACCGTTACCCCACCCAGCATCACGATTAAGCGTTGCCAAGCTGGTTTTGATCGAAACTCCCATTCTTGAGGTGGCCCGGCTAGTTGTTCGGTATCCATCGACTCATCAATCATACCGGCAATTTTTACATAGCCACCCAAGGGTAACCAACCAATGCCGTATTCACACCCTTTATAGTTAAAATGGAGGAGTTTTACGCCCCAGGCATCAAAGAATAGGTAGAATTTTTCTACCTTAATACCAAAGGCTCTGGCGGCCAAGAAATGACCCATTTCGTGTAAAATAACTAAAATTGAAAGTCCGAGTAGCAGCTGACCTGCCATAATTAATCCGTCCATGTAGTCTATATCGTTTTTGTTTAGATGTGTAAATGGTTAATTAGTTACCAAACGCTCTGCTAATTGCCTACTTTCTTTGTCGGTTTGTAAATAATCGCTTAAGCTGGGCGACTGAACATAGGCTATCTTATCCATGCAGGTAGCAATTACGTCGCTCATTGCTAGAAAGCCTATGCGCTTGGCTAAAAATGCCGATACCACCACTTCATTTGCTGCATTTAATATACAAGGAACGTTTCCTCCTCTGGCAATAGCATCATAGGCAAGGCCTAAATTTCTGAACGTACTAGTATCTGCTTGCTCAAAGCTGAGTGTTGGATAATCGATGAAATTAAAACGTTTAAAGGTGTTAGCAATACGCTCAGGGTATCCCAAAGCATACTGAATAGGCAATTTCATATCAGGTAAGCCTAGTTGAGCTTTTATGGAGCCATCGGTAAACTGTACTAAAGAGTGTACAATAGATTGCGGATGCACCACCACCTCAATTTGCTCGGGTTGTACATCAAATAACCATTTCGCTTCAATTACTTCGAGGCCTTTGTTCATCAGCGAAGCCGAATCGATAGTAATTTTGGCGCCCATTACCCAATTGGGGTGTTTTAAGGCTTGCTCGGGACTTACCGATCCTAAAAATGAGGTATCTTTTCCTCTAAATGGACCACCCGAAGCGGTTAAAATAAGCTTTTCTATAGGCTGGTGCTCCCCTACCAAACATTGAAAAATAGCCGAATGTTCTGAATCAACGGGTAAAAGTTGAACGCCATGCTGCTTGGCCAATCGAGTTACTAAATCGCCAGCTACTACTAAAGTTTCTTTATTGGCTAAAGCAATATCTTTTCCGGCCGTAATGGCGGCAAGGGTAGGTTCCAAGCCTGCAAAGCCTACCAAGGCAGTAAGTACCAAGTCTATTTCGGGAACAACAACCGCCTCTACTAGGGCCGCTGCCCCTGCCGAAACTTTAATGGTGGTACCCGATAAGCGTGCTTTTAGCTCTGAAAGTAGACTTTCATCGCCAATAATTACTTGTTTAGGATTAAATTCTAAGGCTTGAGCTGTCAACAACTCGACATTTTGTTGTGCACTTAACAAAGCCACCGAAAAACGCTGAGCGTTTTGGCGCACTACCTCTAAGGCTTGCGTGCCTATGCTCCCGGTAGAGCCTACAATGGCTATGGTTTTGCTAGTCAATTTTTATGAGTTAATGTAATTGTTTAAGCCATCGGCCAATGATCTATCGTTGGCTAAACGAGGCACTTTATTTTGGCCACCTAATTTGCCTTGCGTACGCATGTAATTTACAAAACCGTTTTTCTGTACTAAACGAATGTGTAAAGGTTGCAAAATTTTACCGGCTATCAAATCGTGATAATAGGAGTTTTTTTTCTGCATAGCTTCCTCTAAGGCTGCTGCAAAAGCGGCCATATCTATTGGAGGCTGTACAAATTCTATAAACCATTCGTGGTAAGGCAAATCATTTTCGGGCGGGTTCACTTGTGGAGCCACCGTAAATTCGGTGATTTGAACGGCCTGTTTGGCAGCCACCTCTAACAAAGCCGATTCCACCTCTTCGGCTATTACATGTTCGCCAAAAGCCGATATAAAATGTTTTATACGCCCAGTAACCACAATTTTATAGGGCTGCTTTGATACAAATTTAACCGTATCGCCAATGCTATAGCCCCATAACCCGGCCGAGGTATTCAATATTAAGGCATAATTGGTATCTAAGGTCACATCGGCTAAGCTTAATCGGGTAGGGTTTTTGTTAAAATATTCTGTAACGGGAATAAATTCAAAGAAGATACCGGCATCTGCTAGCAATAACAAACCCTTATCTGCTTGCGAATCTTGGTAAGCTATAAAACCTTCTGATGCAGGATAGGTTTCGATGCTAGCCACTTTCTTACCAATAGCTTCTTCTAATTTAGCTCGATAAGGCTCGAAGTTCACCCCTCCGTAAACAAAAAGGTTAAAGTTTTTAAAAATTTCTTTTATTTTTTTGCCTTCAGAAACCTGACTAAGCTTATCGAAATACATTTGCACCCAAGGTGGTATGCCCGAAATAAGGCGCATATCTTGGTATAGGGTTTCGGCAACAATGACGTCTACTTTTGTTTCCCAATCGTCTATGCAATTGGTTTGGTAAGAGGGTAAGCGGTTTTTTTGAAGATAGGCCGGCACATGGTGCGCTACTATGCCCGACAAACGCCCGGTATCTATACCCGATTTGTTTTCCAGCACCGGACTTCCTTGCAAAAAAATCATTTTCCCATCTACGAAAGAAGCATCGCCTGTTTCATAAATATACCCCAGAAGCGCATTACGAGCAGCTTTAATATGCTCGGGCATTGATTCTTTAGAAATGGGGATATATTTTACACCCGAGGTAGTGCCCGATGTTTTGGCAAAGTAAAGAGGCTTATTCGGCCATAACACATTGGCTTCGCCAGCTACTACCCTATCGATATAGGGGCGCAATTGCTCGTAATCTCTAATAGGAACTCTTTTCTTAAAATCTTGATAGGTTACTATCGTATCAAAACCATGGTCTTGCCCAAAGGCAGTGGATTTTGCTTTGCGAAGCAAGGTTTGGAACACCCTCTCTTGCGCTTCAATAGGCTTATTTTTCCAGCGATTTACCTGCCGGTTCACCCAGGCCGCAAAGGGCTTACTTAGTGCCGACTTTAGCCCCATACTTAGTTTTTATCTGAACCTTCAATAAGGATTTCCTCCTCGTCGGTGTAGTTATTTACCATTTGACGGTAGGCTACCATAAGAATTAAACTAGAAAATGGAATCGTAAATAACAAACCTACGAAAAGTGCCAAGGCGCCTAAAATATTGATTCCTAGGATGACCAAAAACAAAGAAAACAAGGCCCAAAAGTTACCTTTAGTAATGGTCCAGCTTTGGCTAATAGATTCGGTAGAGCCCGATTCTTGATCGACAATGAAGCATAATACAAAGAACAAACGAATGCTCATATAAAAAATAGGAATAATGATGAGTACCAAAATGGGCAACATTTTCCAACTTAATGGGTTGGTGGTATCAATATCGGGCGTATTCATAAAATACAAACCGGCCAGTATAGAAATAAGCACCACTGCAATAGCTCCCATAATTAATTTAACTAGTAAAAAGTTAATGGCTTTTAAAAAATTGGGGACAAAATCGGGGAATTCAATTTCTCCTTCATCGTCTAATAATTTAAAAAATACCTGGTACATAGCCACTGCAATAAAGGTATCGGCCAGTTGTATAATTACATTTTGTACCAAGGCTCCGGTAGCACTAGTTTCATTTAAGAACAAAGCCATAATTGTGGTAAACAAAAACATTACTACAAATTGTACGGCGGTAAAGCCCATTACAATCCATGCATTTTTTTTAGCTATGGCCCAAGCCGTGCTTAAGGTTTCGCTAATAGAGAAAGAGGTATTCATTGATTTATTGTTGTTTTAATAGGACTCGTTTCCAAAAATCTTGTATAAAACCAAGGCCATAGGCACTGAGTTGTACAAACACTGCAATAATACTCAAAAATGCGACTTTTGCAGACTTATTTTTAGCCCAGGAATGGAAAAATATTAACAATACATATAGCGCCACTAGCACATTACAGACACTTGCCAAAGGTCTGTTAAATAGGTTTAGCACCAAGCTGGCAACTAAAAAGAGAACAAAGGCACTTGGAAAAAAGTGGACCAATTTAAGTTCGGCCGGAAAGTGTTTGTAAATATTGATACGAGCTCTGCCAAAAAAATGCAATTGTTTAAAGAATTGCACAAAATTGGTGCGACGTTTATGAAAAACGATGGCTTCTGGAATTAAGCCGATTTTGAAGCCCAGCGATTGTATACGAATGCTAAATTCAATATCTTCTCCTAAACGGGTAAGTATAAACCCTCCGGTTTTTTCCCAAACTGCCCGAGATATGCCCATATTAAAACTACGTGGGTGAAACTGCCCTACATGCTTCTTATTTCCTCTAATTCCGCCAGTCGTAAACACAGAAGTCATGGCGTAGCTAATGGCTTTTTGAGTTGGCGTAAACGAACTATGAGCAGCATCTGGACCACCGTAGGCATCGAGCCAATTGAGCTCTAGGTGTGCTTTTACAGTTGCTAAATAGTCTGTTGGAATGAGACAATCGGAATCGAACATCACAAAATAATCGCCTTTTGCTTGTTTAAAAGCAAAATTTCTGGTGAACCCTTGGCCTTCGTTTTCTTTTACAAAGTAGCGAATATTTAGGGTATATTGGTAGCTTTCTACCAAGCTACGGGCATCAATAGTAGACCCATCTTCTACCACCAATACCTCAAAATTTTTATATTCTTGTTGCGTAAGCGTATGCAACAATTCGTCAATTTCTTGCGGACGGTTGTATAGTGGAATAATAATAGAGAAAAACATGGTGCTGTGCTAGCTATACGTTATCGCCAATGTGGTAATGGTTGCGCTCAGGTGCATTACGAGAAACCAGCTCGGCAATAAAGCCAGTTAAAAACAGCTGAAAGCCTACTATAATGGCCACCAAGGCAATATAAAACAAAGGCTGATCGGTTACGTTGCGATACGCTACGCCTTTAGAAATGTCTATTAACTTATCTACAATAAGCCAGGTGGTAATTCCTAAACCGCCTAAGAAGCTAAGCATGCCCATGGTGCCAAAAAAGTGCATGGGGCGTTTGGCAAATTTACCTACAAAGAAGATAGATAGCAGGTCTAAGAAGCCATTGATAAATCGGCTGAAACCGAATTTAGTGGTGCCGTATTTACGAGCCCTGTGCTCTACCACCTGCTCAGCAATTTGGTTAAAGCCTGCCCATTTGGCTAAAACTGGAATATAACGGTGCATTTCTCCGTACACTTCTATGCTTTTAACCACCTCGATTTTATAGGCTTTTAAACCACAGTTGAAATCGTGAAGGTTATGTATGCCCGACATTTTTCGGGTAACGGCATTAAACAATTTAGTAGGAATAGTTTTGGTAAGCGGGTCGTAGCGTTTCTTTTTCCAGCCCGAAATTAAATCGAGGTTTTCTTCTTTTATACGTTGAAAAAGTACCGGAATCTCATCCGGGCTATCTTGCAAATCGGCATCCATAGTAATTACCACGTCGCCTTTTGCCGCTTCGAAGCCCACATTTAGGGCCGCCGATTTGCCATAATTTCTGCGGAAACGGATACCCGAAATTTCGGAGAAATCGGTCTTTAAGGACTTAATAACGGCCCAAGAATTGTCTTTACTTCCATCATCAACCAAGATAATTTCGTACGAATACCCTTGTGCATCAAGCACTCGTTTAATCCAAGTACATAATTCGGGCAGCGATTCTGCTTCGTTGTATAGGGGTATTACTAGCGATATATCCATAGGTGTGAAAAACAAACGTGCAAATTTCATCAAAATATCGATAAAATTTGCACGCTTTAAACGGCTTTTTACTTATTCTTCGGTAGAGGTAAAAATAGGTTGTTCTTTTTTGAAAATGGCTGCAAAAATAAGCGACATCACAAATTGAACCAACACAGCTATTCCTAAATTTTTAAGCACATCGGTAAAACTTGGGTCGAATTGTGCTTTCATTTTTTCGATAACCATTGGAATGGCTTTATCAATAGCAGCCTGATCCATCCCTAATTTTTCATAGGTACTGGTTAAGTTTTGAGTCACAATTTCTGCAATCTTATCGTAAGCACCTGGCTCGATAAATTTATAGAACACAAAATTTACAACAATGCTTACCAAACCGGCAATAAATGACATCAAAAAGATACCTTTCAAGGCTTCGCGGAAAGACCAAAAGCCCCCTACTTTTTTTCTTAAATCGAGCGTAAAGAAAATATACAAACCCAAAGAAATCAACATCATAATGATACCAAAAGAGGTTGCTCCCATTAACTGTGGTGACACGTAGTACACCAAAATGCCTAAAATTGTAGAGATACCACCAATAAACAATCCGTTATTGATGGCTAATTGATTAGAATTCGATTCCATAAAATTAAATTGGTTTATTAAAGTTAAGTAAAAGTTGGTAAACAGCAAGATCGGTGGCTGGGACTACACTAGCTGCCAATATTTCCTCTTGTTCTGCTACCGATGGGTATGGGTTTCTGAAAAAACAAAGTAAAGCATAAAACAGCTCTTTTAACTCTGCATCACCAGCCAAGCCATTAGCCACTTTAGCAATTTCAGTTGCCGAACTTTCCAGTAAAATTTGATTGGCTATTACCGGTTCATAAATGCGGTATTCGTCCTGAAATTCATCTTCGTCTACCAATAAAAACTCTTTCAAGAAATCGCTCAACTCAGGCTCAATATCTTCGTCTTGGCACTCCTTTAAATACAACAATACGTTTAGAAGTTCCGAGCCTCTATCCAAAGTTTTTTCTTCAATAGCTTCCCATTCTGGCGAATCCAAATAATCTTCTTCCAACTTTATTACATCTTCTGTAAAAAAATGGATAAATAATAAATCGATAATGTACTCTCTCAATTCCTCTAATTTTGGATGATCATCCACCACCTTATCTACGGCCGCTACCTTAGACATAAAATCTTGAGTAGACTGAAATACAGAACTAAGTTCGGATAAAACACCCGTGGTATCTATACCCGAGGTTTGAGTGTAGGAAGATAAAAATGCGCCCAGGGCGGCTTTTATAGCTTTTTGCATATTTATTTTTTTGACGTGTAATACTGGTTGTTGGCACAAGCCCAACGCACTTGCCCTACTAGTTCTTGGCCCATAAACGGACTGTTTGCCGATTTAGAGAGATTGCTTTGCTCATCAAACACCCAGAGCGCCTCCGGATCAAACAATACCAAATCGGCAGCTTCGCCTTCGGCAATTTTTGGAAGGGCTAAGCCTAAAATTTTTCGTGGCTCTAAAGCTAGTTTTTTAATAATATCTCGGGTGGTTAAACCGGCTTTAAGCGCCAAAGGCAATAAAGTTTGCAGGCCTATCATGCCATAAGCAGCCAAGCCAAATTCGAGCGCCTTGTATTCAATTTCGTGAGGGGTATGTTGCGACACTACCGCATCGATAGTATCGTCGGCCAAGCCTGCTAGTAGTGCTTTACGATCTTCTTCGGTACGCAAAGGCGGTTTTACCTTATAATTTGAATCGAAGCCTAAGAGGTCCTCTTCGTTTAGTACCAAGTGATGGGCAGCCACATCGCAACTTATGGCAATGCCTTTCGCTTTTGCTTCGCGAATTAGCTGTACACTCTTTGCAGACGAGATGGTACTAAAATGAATGGGGCTTTGGTTATAAGCTGCCAATTCAATATTTCGTGAAATCATTAGCTCTTCGGCCAAGGCTGGATTTCCTTTCAGTCCTAGGTAGGTACTCACCACACCTTCATTTACCGGTGCATTACCTGCTACACTAGCATCTTCGGCATAAGAAAAAATTCGAGCGCCAAAACCCTTTACATAAAGCATGGCCCTGCTCATTACCCCTGCATGCGCTACAGGCTTATCGCCATCGCTAAATGCCAAGGCTCCGGCTTGGTGCATATCAAATAATTCGGCCAAGGCCTCTCCTTTACGTTCGTGGCTAATAGTTCCCAAAGGGTAAATAGCCACCGGCAATGTTTTTGCAGTGTTGCAGATGTAGGAAATTTCTGCCTTAGAGTGTAAAGGCGGGTTGGTATTGGGTTGCAAGGCCAATGCGGTAATGCCTCCTGCAAAGGCAGCACGAGCCAAGCTCTGTAAATCTTCTTTGGTTTCGAAACCGGGCTCTCCGGCATTTACGTTTAAATCGCAAAAACCTGGCGCCAAAATAGCACCGGCGACAGCTATGAACTCCGCATCAGGGGGCGCCGATAAGTCTTTGCCTATGGCGGCTATTTTTCCATCCACCACCAACACGTCGGTATTCGGATGGCTCTTTAATTGGCTATCTATAAGGGTGGCCGATTGGATGAATACTTTCTTCATGGCCTAGCTATTTTTGAATAAAGAAGCGAATAGTGACCGATTCGAACGCTGGACAGTTCACAAAATAGGAGAATTAAAAAGGGGGAATGAGCGCAATAGTCGACAAGCTGGTGTAGATTCAGTAGCGATACGAAATACTGGATGCTTCTCATTAAACTCAAAAGTACAAAAAAATCTGAAAATAGAATTTATTTACCGGCTTTTTTGGGGCAAAAAGGAAGGAGCTTTAGTAAAAAAAGAATAGTTTTGCAGGAATGATACAGGTAGAACTAAGCGCCAAGCTAGTAGGCCACCGAGAGCCCATTTATACGGTAGTAAATTCGCAGAAAGCACACATTTTTTTCACCGCCGGCAACGATAAAGGAGTGGTGGAATGGAGCCTAAAAACGCACGATTTGGTAAAAGTGATGTTTCGGGTAGAACAATCGGTATATGCACTGCATTGCCCCACAGGAGCACCCGTACTAGTTTCGGGTGAGCGTAGCGGCAAATTGAGTGTATTTAATTTCAGCAACCAAGAACTTACGCACGAACTAGATTTTCACACAGAGCCTATTTTTGATATCACTTCCTTAAATAAGCGCAAAGAGCTAGTTGTAGCCTCCGAAGATGGAAGCATGAGCATTTGGGATATAGACACTTTCACACAAAAAAACCACCTGAAAGTATGTGCCAGCACCGTGCGTTGCCTGAGTGTTAGCCCCAACGAGTCCTATGTGGCCGCCGGTTGCAAAGACCACCACATTTACCTCTATAATACCCACGATTATAGCTTAGCTTGTGTATTGGAGTCGCACAGCCTGCCTATTACATCGCTAGCCTTTTCCCCTTGCGGACGTTATTTACTCTCGGGTAGCCGAGATGCACAACTAAAGGTTTGGGACATGACTACGCTCGGCTTAAAGCAGAACATAGCAGCGCATTTATTTGCCATTTACGATATTGAATATAGTCCAGATGGAGCCTATTTTGCTACCGCTAGTCGAGATAAAAGCGTTAAAATTTGGGACGCAGAAACTTTTAAACTACTTAAAACTATTAGCCGTGAAAAAGGTTTTGACACCCACAGCCATTCGGTAAATAAATTAGCATGGAGTAGCTTTAATAACGAATTAATTTCGGTAGGAGACGACCGCTTAATTTTAACTTGGGCTATTTCCGCAGTTGAATAAAATGGAGGAGACACAAAAAAACAATCCGCTACACGGTATAACCCTAGAGCATATTTTACGGTACTTACTCATGACCTATACTTGGGAAGAATTAGACCAATTGATTCGAATTAACTGCTTTCACTCGAACCCTAGCCTTAAATCTAGCCTTAAATTTTTACGAAAAACCGATTGGGCTCGTAAGAAAGTAGAAAAACTATTTATTGATACGCTGGAGTTTGGTAAAATCGTTTTATAATGCGCAGCTGATGCGTACGCTTACCTAATTCTTCGCTATAAATACCCTGATTATCAATGCTTTCTATTTTCACCCTTCCCGAAGCATGAATAATTTCTTCGGGGCTCAACAAAATGCCCACGTGAATAATACGGCCTTCGGCATTGTCAAAAAACGCCAAATCACCGGGCTTAGCTTCTGCTAAAAAATCAACCGTTTCTCCTTGAGTAGCCTGCTGCGATGCATCGCGAAGAATGGGCATACCGAAATGTTTATACACTTGTTGCGTTAAACCCGAACAATCTATACCCCAAGGTGTACGGCCACCCCACAAATAGGGTGCATTTAAAAAGAAACGAGCTGCAATAACCACTTCTTGCGCAAAATAATCGGATTGAGGTATGCGGGCGGCCCCACTAAAACGATAGGTTGTTTCGCCCAAACGCAGCTGATTATCTTTAAAAAAAGGCAAAGTACAGCCTGGCACTAATTGAATAGTTTCGCCATTGGGTTTTTGTACCGTCGCAGTTAAGCTTAAATCAACTATAGCTTTTTGTTGCAACCAGTCTTGGGCGTCAGCCTCCGAAATGGGCGCATATTGCTTCGGGTCCATCCACCCTTGGTAATTTTCATAAAGGGTTTCAATCAATATCCATTTTTCTTGGCGCTCTAAAATTTTAAAGGCATCGCCAAAGAGCAATTGCGTTTTAATTTCCGCTTTATCAGAAGGTTCGGCCCGCAGGGGTATTACCGTTAAATTACATACGCCGTAAGAAGCATTCATAGCACGAATGTAAAGATTTTTAACATTATGGCTGGAATCAGCACAAAAAACCTCCCGAGGACTTTCGAGAGGTTTTTAGATCACACAAGCGGCAAACCCTTTAAGGAATTTTGGTGAAGTATTTATACTTTTTACCCTCCACCCCATTTTGATAATAGGTAAATGATAATTTCAAGGTAGTAGCATCTACGTGTACAATTGTATAAGTAAATTC
>JBJTNJ010000049.1:0-16432 GCA_046074005.1 Sphingobacteriaceae bacterium | reverse complement strand
CCCGATAGCTTACTCATAGGCTACACCGACACACAAAGCAATTGGTGTAAAACCTATGAAGCCGATATTTGGGCTTATTTTATTGACGAAAAACTGATTTTTGAAAGCGATTATCCTAAAATTCAGAAATTTTTAACCGATGCCCCCTTTACGCCAGGCTTGGGCGAAAACAACCAATCGGCACCCAAATTAGGCGTGTGGGTAGGCTGGCAAATTGTAAAAAAGTATATGGATAAACATCCCGAGCTAGCCCCAAAAGACTTATTGGTGCTTCACGATGCGCAACAACTCTTAAAAGACTCGGGTTACAAACCTAAATAAAAAAGCACCGTTCTAACACCCAAAATGGATGCAGCACGGTGCTTCTATTCGCTTAACTAAAGCCTTACTTTAAGATATTAAGTACCGCTTTAATGCTTATTACCGAACCAATTACCAATAACACATTGGCAATGCCGCTAGCTAGGCTAGAATCCTGAACAAAACGTCCGAAAACGCCTGCTAAACCAATGATAATACCATAGGTCATTAATTTATAATGCGCTGTTTCGTTCGCATTGTTATTTTGGATAGTTCCTTGGGTGTTTTTTGCTTTTGCCATGTTCTTGTATTAAAGTCCAAAAATAAGAAAATTTAGAACATGTTGAGCAGGCTAAAATAATCAAAGTAATTAGCCGTTAAAGTTTAAATAGCCATAAAAAACCTGCATGAAGACGATCACCCACTATCTCCTAGCTTTGTTAATAACAGCATGTCTCAGCTGTAAAAATAATAATCAAGATTTGCTTATTGGAAAATGGAATTGGGAAAAGTACAGCTATGAGTCACCGGTAGGGGCTGCAAAAACATATCAAACTAATCAAGCGGGGTCTTATATAACATTTGCAAATAATGGTTCATTTGAACAAAAGCAAGATGGACTACTATTCAATGCCAATTGGAAGCATTCTGTAGGCTCTACCACCGAATTTATAATTGAAAATTACTCAAACAAATACATCATTACACAATTAGATAAGCACACTCTTATATTTTATAGTGATATTAAAGATGTTAACAATAATACGATTAGATATTATTCTTATTTAAACAGATAATGAAATACAGTAAAAAGGCCCAAGAAAAGGTAGAAAAAGCACTTCATGAGATGAAGGAGGGTAAACTGAAGAGCGGTAGTGGACAAAAAGTTACCAATCCTAAACAGGCTATTGCCATTGGTTTATCCGAAGCAAGAGAGGTAGGAGCTGAGGTGCCCAAGAAAGCGAAAAAGAAATAAGTTATCTTTTTTACCAGCACAGTTAAACCTGTATAATTTAACTCTACTAAATTCTTAGTGCAGAGTTTGACACAAAACATTTCTTAAAAAGAAACGTTTTTCCTAAAATATAACTATTATGAAAAAGTTTGTAGTAGCTGCCTTACTAATAAGCAGCATTTGCATGTTGGCATGCAAAAAAGATCCCGTAAACCAAAATGTGGTAACAGCAACCAAACTAACGGGCAAGTGGAAATACGAAAAATATGGTGATGAACGGCCAATAGGAGCAGCAGAAAGTTTCACAAACTATACAAATTACTATTTTGATTTTAAAAGTGACCATAACTTAGCAATTACAGATGGCAATAACGCCTACTCAGATACATGGCACGTACTTAACGACGGCACTATGTTACATTTTGACGGTGACATGGAAATATATTACATTATAAGCAAGCTGGACGATCATAACCTAGTTTATTACAATATTTTTCAAGACAATGGAGGCTACGGTAAAAGGAATCATTATTTCTCAAAGTAAAAGCTGAGCACAGTTTTCTGTTTATTTTATGGAGAAATAGGTATACAAAAAAGGCCCTCCAATTTTAGGAGAGCCTTTTAAATAAAAGATTTATTCACCTAGCCGTTTGATAGCGCCGCTGCTCCACTTACAATCTCTGTTAATTCGGTAGTAATGGCCGCTTGGCGGGCTTGGTTGTACGATAATTTAAGTGCTTTTAATAAGTCGCCGGCATTTTCGGTGGCTTTATCCATGGCGGTCATACGAGCACCATGCTCTGAGGCATGAGAATCTAATACCGCTTTGTATAACTGGATTTTAATTGATTTAGGAATTAATTCCGTTACAATTTCTTCCTGCGAAGGTTCTAAAATATAGTCGGTTTGTGTATCGGCTACTAAATCATCGGCTACTTTTGCTACCGGCAATAATTGTTCGGTAGTAATTACTTGTACGGCTGCATTTTTAAATTGGTTGTATACCAATTCTACCTTATCAAATTCGCCGGCTTTAAAGGCCTCCATAATAGATTGGGTAATTTTTGCCGTGTTTTCAAACGTTAAGTGCTGAAACAAGTCGTTATTATTGCCTAGTACGTTGTATTTACGTTTTTCGTAATAATCTTGGGTTTTCTTACCTATGGCTACAATGCTCACATTTCCTTCGCGGTATTGCGTAGCATAGCTACCCGAAATTAACTGATTAACGGCTTTAATCACGTTCATATTAAACGCACCAGCCAAACCACGATTAGATGATACGGCTACAATTAGCACTTTTTTAGGCTCACGAACAGCGGTATAAGGCGACGATGCATTTTCTAAACTTGCCGATAAATTGGCCAAAATGGCTTTTAATTTATTGGCATAAGGGCGCAATTGCACAATAGCATTGGTAGCACGCTTTAATTTAGCAGCCGAAACCATTTTCATGGCTTTGGTAATTTGCTGTGTAGAACTTACCGATGCAATTCTGTTTCGTACTTCTTTTAAATTCGCCATTTCAGGGGTTGTATGTTACAGATTGTGGGTTGCAGGCCTAAAACCTACAACCTTCAACTTTAAACTCAATTAATATTTACCTGCTAATTCTTTCGCTACGCTTTCTAATACGCTAGTTAAGCTGTCGTCGAATTTACCCGCTTTTAAAGCAGTTAATACTTCTGGATGGCGTTGCTCTAATTGTTGCAAGTATTCGGCTTCAAATTCTTTCACTTTAGTTACCGGCACGTTACGCATTAAGCCTTTAGTACCTACGTAAATAATGGCTACCTGTTTTTCAACGGTTACCGGTGCAAATTGGCCTTGTTTCAAGATTTCTACGTTGCGCACCCCTTTATCTAATACGGCTTTGGTAGCGGCATCTAAATCTGAACCGAATTTAGAGAATGCTTCTAATTCGCGGTATTGTGCTTGGTCTAATTTTAAAGTACCTGCTACTTTCTTCATCGATTTGATTTGCGCATTACCACCCACACGTGATACCGAAATACCTACGTTGATAGCTGGGCGAACCCCTGCGTTAAATAAATTCGATTCTAAGAAAATCTGGCCATCGGTAATAGAAATTACGTTGGTTGGAATATAGGCCGATACGTCGCCCGCTTGGGTTTCGATAATTGGCAATGCGGTTAAAGAACCACCACCTTTTACGATGCCTTTAATTGATTCTGGCAAATCGTTCATGGCTTGAGCGATATCGTCGTTGGCATTGATTTTTGCAGCACGCTCTAACAAACGACTGTGAAGGTAGAATACGTCACCAGGATATGCCTCACGCCCCGGAGGACGCTTTAACAATAAAGATACTTCACGATAGGCTACGGCTTGTTTAGATAAATCATCATACACAATTAATGCCGGACGCCCTGTATCGCGGAAGAACTCTCCAATAGCTGCACCCGCAAACGGAGCGTAGAATTGTAGTGGAGCCGGATCGGCAGCCGAAGCGGCTACTACTACCGAGTATGGCATAGCGCCATTTTCTTCTAGGGTACGTACAATTTGTGCTACAGTAGAGTTTTTCTGACCAATAGCTACATAGATACAGAATACAGGCTCACCTGCTTCGTAAAATTCTTTTTGATTAATAATGGTATCAATACAAACGGCCGTTTTACCGGTCTGACGGTCGCCAATTACCAACTCACGCTGACCACGACCAATTGGAATCATGGCATCGATAGCTTTAATACCTGTTTGCAAAGGTTCGTTTACCGGCTGACGGTAAATTACACCGGGAGCTTTACGCTCTAAAGGCATTTCGTAGGTTTTACCAGCAATAGGGCCTTTACCATCAATTGGCTGACCCAAGGTGTTTACCACACGGCCTAACATGCCATCGCCTACATTAATAGAGGCAATTTTTTTGGTACGTTTAATGGTATCGCCTTCTTTAATTTCGTCAGAAGGGCCTAATAATACCACCCCCACGTTGTCTTCTTCTAAGTTCAAAACGATACCTTGCAATCCGTTTTCGAATTCAACAAGTTCACCTGATTGAACTTTTGTTAAGCCGTATACACGAGCAATACCATCGCCCACTTGTAATACAGTACCTACCTCTTCGAGTTCGGCTTCTGACTTAAAGCCCGATAATTGTTGTCTTAAAATCGCCGATACTTCGTCTGGTCTAACCTCTGCCATAATTGTATATGATTTTCGTGTTAATCTATGTGTTGTTGCATAAACCGTTTAAGCAACTACTTTTTGTGCAAATTCTTTTTTTAATTTATTCAGTTTGGTTTTCAGGGTGGCATCTACTTGTTTATCGCCTACCTGTAATACAAAACCGCCAATAGTTGCCGGATCTATGGTGGTTTCTAACACCACCTCATTGGCACCCATTGATTTTACAAGTGCAATGATTTGCTTTTTCGCATCATCACTTAATGCACTTGCTGCTTTTACCCTAGCTGTTACAATGCCTTTATATTGTTGATATGCCGCAATAAATGCTTTGGCTGTGGGTAATAATACTGCCGCACGACCTTTATTTACCATAATGGCAAAAAAAGCATTTACCATGCTGTGCACTTTGCTACCAAAAACCCCTTGCAATACGGCTACTTTTTTATCCAAACTGATAATTGGATTTTTGAGTACCGCTACTAATTCTGGGTTTTCATAACAAACTTGCACAAAAAGCAACATTTGCTCATTCACCTGATCTAACACCTTCTGTTCGGTGGCTAAATCGATGAGTGATTTGGCGTATCTTGATGCAACTTGTAATTCAGACATTTCTTTTTATTTGGAAGTTTTGAGCTTACAATTTAACCTCTTTCAGTAATTCGCCAACCAAGCTTTCTTGTTTCTTTTGGTCTTCGAATTGTTTGTTTAATACCTTTTCGGCAATTTCTAATGATAAGCTAGCCACCTGGTTTTTTACCTCGGCTAAAGCTGCTGATTTTTGGCTATCAATTTCTTGTTTTGCTTTTTCAATCAATTTTGCGCCTTCTACTTGGGCAGTTGTTTTTGCTTCGGCTACAATTTGATCTTTTAGCGTTTTTGCCTCTTTCAAAATCACATCACGCTCGACACGGGCTTGTTTCAATAAGGCTTCGTTTTCGCTAGTTAAACGAGCCATTTCTTCTTTGGCTTTTTTTGCGGCCTCTAAGGCATCATCTATGGAGCGTTCACGCTCATTAATGGCTTGCATTACCGGTTTCCAAGCAAACTTAGCCAATAAGAAAAATAACAATAAGAAGGCAAGTGTTTGCCAAACAATAAGACCTATGCTGGGGGTTACTAATTCCATGGTGTTGTTTAATTACTATTTTTTAATCAATCAAGTGTAAAACTAAGCGTACCGCCAATCGCTGTACGCTTAGTTAATTGGTTTAATTATTGAGGATTATTTCCCAATAACGCAACTACAACCGCGAATAACGCTACCGCCTCAACGAAGGCAGCGGCAATTAACATGGCTGTTTGAATTTTTGATGCGGCTTCTGGCTGACGAGCCATACCTTCCATAGCTGAACCACCAATTCTTCCGATACCTAATCCGGCACCGATAGCGGCTAAACCTGCACCAATTGCAGCGATACTTCCTACCATTTTGATTAATTTATATAAGTGAAACAAAAATAATTCATGAATTAATGATCGTGGTGTTCTTCAATTGCCATTCCAATGAACAAAGCCGATAGAATGGTAAAGATAAACGCCTGGATAAATGCTACCAACAATTCTATTAAGCTGATAAATACAGCAAATGGAACCGCGATAGGGGCAATAGCTAAATTCTTAAAAATAAAAATTAAGCAAATTAACGATAACATGAGGATGTGACCTGCCGTAATGTTTGCAAACAAACGAATCATTAAGGCAATGGGTTTGGTAAAAATACCCACAATCTCTACCGGTACCATTACTGGGTACATCCACCAAGGCACTGGAGGCATAAAAATGTGCTTCCAATACTGTTTATTTCCACTAAAGGTGGTAATTAAAAAAGTAATCAACGCCAATACCATTGTTACCGCGATGTTTCCGGTTACGTTAGCACCCCCTGGGAAAAAGGGCACTAAGCCCAACAGGTTATTAAACCAGATGAAGAAAAATACGGTTAAAAGGTAAGGCATATATCCTTGGTATTTATAACCCAAGTTTGGTTTTGCAATATCGTCGCGAACAAATAAAATAATAGGTTCAAATAAAGATTGTATTCCTTTTGGCGATTGGCCTTTGCGTTTAGCATAGCCACGAGCAACACTGATGAATACAACTAATAAAAGACTAACTGATACTAATAGCGAAAACACATTTTTAGTGATGGAGAAATCTAATGGCTTGGCATTCAGTGCTTCGTGTTTATCATTTAGCGTTACAAAGGCTCCGTGCTCATTGGCTTGAGCCGCAGCATAGTAGATTTTCTCGTGCAACTTCACAAAACGCTGGCCCGCCACTTGAACCACATGCTTTCCTTCATCGTCGTGGTGAAAAGCAGTAGACATGAAGCTTACCAAACCTTTTTCGGTATATAAAATTACCGGCAAAGCAAGGCTTACACTATGCTCTCCCTCTCCCCAAAAATGAAAATCGTGGGCATCGGCAATGTGATGTAGAATAAATTCGCCGGTATCGAAGGGTTTTTCCATGCTTTTTGCTTCAGCATGAGCAGGTTGCGGAGCAGCCGCTTCGGTGTTAGCTTTGGCACCTAAATTAAAAACTGTTAAAAAAACAGCGATAATCGCAAAATTTCCGATTTTTTTAAGGTTTAAAATGTGGCTAAAATCCATCAAGGCGTGTTTTTTAGGTGTTTATTTTGGTGGCGCAAGTTACATAACAAAGCATAAACTTCAAAGGCCGTAAACAAGAAATATAGCGAAATAAAATTTCCGACGAATACAATGTCGTTTACCTTGAATTTTTGAAGGTAGACTAAGACCAATACCATGCAAAATAAGAGTTTTACAAGCATGGCCCCCATCATAGCTAGGATAGAGAATTCTCCTCCTTTTTTAATACCAATCCACGAGGAAATGTAGGCCAACAAGGTTAGCACCGCTATGGCACCAAAAATTACCCAAAATTTGGGGATAAATAGCTGTTCTTGGGGCATATATACCTGCAGGCCGTAGGCAACTGACCCTAAAACCAGCGTAAACAGACCATAAAGAAAGGAAAATTTAGTTAGGCTCACTTTTTTGTATTTAATACCGACCTAATAACCTGATATAATGCCAAACAAACGCCTAGCAAGGCAAAAATAGCTGTAAAAATGGGCGAATGAGTTTCAAATTTATCATCAAGCTTAAGCCCAATAAAGGTAAAAAGTCCAATAATAGCCACCATCTGAAAACCAATACCGGCATAACGGGCATAGGCTTTCAGCGAATCTGTTCCGTCAATTTTGGTTTTTTTACCCGATTTCTTTGTCTCCATACTTAATCCTACAAAGGTACTATTTTCGGTGGCTTTGCCCTTTTGAAGGCCGAAATAATTTCGCGGTACTAGGGCGTTATATAGAACGAAATCTCTTAAACATTTATCTGAATTATAGCACTGAATATGCTATTTTTGTTAGGCAAAACATTTATAAGGCTTGAAAAAACTACCGCAACTTTTTTACACACTATTCTTGCTAATAGGCACCCTTAGTATTGGTGCTTGCAATTCGCAAAAAGAGAACTTGAGTAGTCGTGAGATGCAAAATTTAACTGCCAAGTTTAATATTTTATACAATGCCCGCACCTTGGTAAAAGAAAGCGAACAGCGTATTCAGGAAGCTTACCTCACTACTTACGACCAGCCTATAAGTGTATTTTGCGAACCAAACGAAAAATTGGGCCAGGCCGAAACTACAAACCTAGATAAAGCCATTCTGAAAGCCAATATCGTAGCTAATGAAAAATCACAAAGCCATTTTGTAGATGATGCCTATTTGTTAATTGGTGTTGCCAATTATCTTAAGGCTGATTTTTACAATTCAGTGGAATTTTTCTCCTATGTATACAACAACTATCCCGAGGAGAAAGACAACCGCCAAGCAGCCTTAATTTGGAGAGGGAGAGCTTTTATGCAACTTAATCGCTTGCCGGAGGCTGAAGCTTCTTTAGATACCGCCTTAAAATATCTGAAAAAATCTAAAAAAATGGTGGCCGAAGCCTATGCTAGCAAAGCGCAATGGTATATCCGTACAAAAGCATACGAGCCTGCTATTCCTTTGTTAAACAAGGCTATTAAAACCTGCAAGAGCAAAGCACAACGCATCCGCTGGACTTTTTTGCTTGCTCAGCTAGAGCTTGAAACCGGGAAAAATACACTGGCTGGCACTCATTTTGAGCAAGTGTTTAAAAGCAATGCACCTTTTGATATGGCCTTTAATGCACATTTAAACCAATTGAGTATTGTCGAACAAAATAGTGGTAAAAAAATCGACCGTATAAAGGCGCTAAAAGCTCTGCTTAAAGACGACAAAAACAGTGACAACCTCGACCAAATTTATTTTCAAATTGGCCGTAGCTACCAACAAGCCGGCGATAGCAAACAAGCCCTTGCAAATTACGAGCACTCTGTTCGTAAAAATACCCGTAACCAAACGCAAAAGGGGCTCTCCTATTTAGCCCTAGCCAATTTGTATTTTAACCAAGCAGATTATGTGGCTGCCAAAAGCTACTACGATAGCACGCTAAGTGTATTACCTACCGATCACCCGAGCTTTGAGAGCATTCGAAAGAAAAACACGAACCTCGATTTATTAACCAGCAACCTCATTATTATAGCTACAGAAGATAGTTTGCAAGCCCTAGCCCGATTACCTGCGGCAGCCCAACGTCAAAAGATTGTGGCTCAACTAGAGCAAAAGGCAAAAAAAGATGCTGCAAAAAAACAGACGGCTGGCATTCAAAACACAGGAACCTACATTCCTACAAACGATAATACTAACAGCAATATAGACACCAAATTTTACTTCAACAATTCGGCTGCCTTGAGCCAAGGTTTTGCCGATTTTAAAAAACGTTGGGGGAGCCGCCCATTAGCAGACGATTGGCGAAGAAGTCAAACAGCAGGCATGGCTACTATTCCAAACAACTCTACAAATCCTAGTACCGCGGCCTCGTCGAGCAATTTAGAAGCAGCAAATGCTGCCGAGGCTATTAATGATCAGGTAAATGCTATTTTATTCACACTGCCTAACAGCCCCGATAAATTAGCACAATCTAATTTGCGTATAGCCAAGGCCTATTATGAAATAGGAAATTATTACCGTGAAATAGCGCAAGACCAAATGGCAGCTATACGCTCCTTCGAAGAACTCCTTCTTAAATTTCCAACTTACGAAAATACAGTTGCCGTATGCTACAATTTATACCGTTTATATGCAGAGTTAGATGCCAAAAAATCGGACGCTTACAAAGTGAGTATCCTGAACAATTATCCCAACAGCGTATATGCCAAGGTTATTCTAGATCCAGAGTTTAACCAAAAACAAGACGAACAAGCCATAGCGCTAAACCGTGCCTATAATCAAACATTCGATGAGTTTGCCCGAAGAAGTTACACCAACGCCCTAGTGTGCATTCAGGAACTTAACGCCCAATTTGGCAAAAACAAGTTTTCGCCACAGTTGGCTTATTTAAAAACTATAGCCGAAGGACACCAAGAAGCTCTTGCGCCCTTTGAAACTTCCTTGAAAAAAATTGTGAGCACCTATCCAGAAGATAAACTCATTACCCCTTTGGTAAAAAATCACCTCGATTTTATTGAGAAAAACCGAAAAGCATTGGCAGCAAAATTAGCGGTACTTACCGATAAAGATCTATTGGTTTACGCCTTAGTAGAAGAAGCCAAACCCGATACCAACGTAAATAAACCAACCAAAACTTTAGAAACTGAGGCCAAAAGTGTGTTTAGCTTAGCAGATAGCAGCCACTACTATGTGGTAATTGATGTAGCCAATGGCGGTGTAAATCTGAGTTCATCTAGATTTGGTGTTGGTCAATTTAACAGGGCCAACTTTGCAGAGGGCGCTATTAAACATCAATTAAAACAAGCAGGAGATGAACATCAGTTAATTTACATTGGCGAATTTTACAGTAAAGCTACGGCTGCAGACTACCTTGAAAATATCAAAACCCTCCTACCCGACATTATGAAAGTGCCGGCGCAAAGCTATTCGATTTTTTTAAGCACCAAAGCCAATTTAGACCTACTTACTAGTAGTGAACTGCTAAACCAGTATCAGAAATTTTATACCGACCATTATCAATAAAACGATGAGTGAGCCACTGAATAGACAAGAATTACAACGTTACACGAGCCTCCTATGGAAGATCTTCATTGGGGCTATTGCTTTTGCTGCCATATTTATTTTTTGTATTGGCTTAGGCCTATTTGGGAAGATGCCCACGTTTAGAGATTTAGAAAATCCAAAAAGCAATTTAGCTTCTGAAATTCTTTCTGAGGACAATGTAGTTTTGGGCACCTATTACGTGCAAAACCGCTCGAATGTACGCTACGAACAAATCTCTCCAAACGTAATTAATGCCTTAATTGCTACAGAAGATATTCGTTTCTACAGCCACTCAGGCATCGATTTTAGACGCACATTTACCATTTTATTTTACAACCTTGTTGGAAGAAAGCAAGGGGCAAGTACCATTACCCAGCAATTGGCCTTAAACCTATTCTCGGAACGGGCAAAAAATCCAGCAAAAAGAATTATTCAAAAATTACAAGAATGGATTATTGCCGTAAAGCTAGAACGCAACTATACCAAAGAAGAAATTTTAACCATTTACCTTAATACGGTAGATTTTGGTGCTTACAATACCTTTGGCATTAAATCGGCTGCCAGAACCTACTTTAATACTACCCCTGATAAACTCACACCAGACCAAGCCGCTGTGTTAATTGGCATGCTAAAAGGGCCATCGTATTACTCTCCCACCCACAACCCCGAGCGGGCCCTAGCTAGACGCAATACCGTACTAGACAATATGCGCAAAGCAGGTTATTTAAGCGACGAGGAAACCGAGAAATTTCAACAATTACCACTTAATCTAAAATTCAACCTATCTGATTATAATGTAGGCTTGGCCCCTTATTTCCGGGCGATGCTTAAGAAAGAAATTCAACGAATATTCGAAGAACAATCTATTACCAAAGCCGATGGCACGCCCTATGATTTAGACCGAGATGGACTAAAAATTTATACCACCATTAATGCCAGCATGCAAAAATATGCCGAAGAAGCGCAACGGGAATACATGAAAGACCTGCAGCAGCAATTTAACGCACAATGGAAAGGCCGTCAAGATCCGTTTAAAGAATACCAGCAATTGCTAGACCAGGGCATTAAACGTTCTGACCGTTATAAAGAACTACAAACACTCGGGAAAACCGATTTAGAAATTCAGCAAGATTTTAACACCCCTGCACGAATGACTATTTTTAGCTGGAAAGGTGAAATTGATACTTTAATGCGCCCTATCGACTCCATTAAATATTATAAACTGCTGTTAAGAAATGCACTAATGTCAATGGAACCACAAACCGGCCATGTGAAAGCCTGGGTGGGTGGTACAAGTTTCGAGCATTTTAAATACGACCAAGTGCGCATGGGTACCCGCCAAGTAGGTTCAACAGCCAAGCCATTTACCTATGCTGTAGCCATTGATAATGGCTATTCGCCCTGCCTTACGGTACCAAACGAACCCGTAGAAGTAGAAGGTTGGACGCCCAAAGCGTATAAACCACTTCCCGGAAGCATTACCCTTAAAAAGGCCTTAGCTTATTCTCAAAACTATGTAACTGCCTACATGATGAAACAAGTGGGCGCTACAGCCGTATCTACTCTTATTAAAAAAATGGGTGTTAGCAGCGATGTGCCCGCCTACCCTTCAATTTGCTTGGGCACCTTCGATGCCTCGGTATATGATATGGTGGGAGCCTATTCGGCCTTTGTAAACCACGGCACTTGGACCGAACCGATTTACTTATTACGCATTGAAGACAAGAATGGCAACATGCTCTACGAGCGTAAACCCAAAGTAGTATTTGCCTTAAACGAGCAAACTGCCTACGTAATGACCCAAATGCTTAAGGGCGTAGTAGAAAATGGAACGGGTTCACGTTTACGCTATAAATACGGACTCACAAACCCTATTGGCGGTAAAACCGGAACTACCCAAAATAACTCCGACGGTTGGTTTATGGGCATTACGCCACAATTAGTTACAGGCGTTTGGACCGGCTGCGAAGACCGGGCCATTCACTTTTATTCTACCAACCAAGGGGAGGGAGCCAATTCTGCCTTGCCTATTTTTGCACTCTACATGAAAAAAGTATATGCCGATGGCAAACTAAAATATAGTAAAGGGGATTTTGAACCCCCAAAAGGAGAACAAACCATCACGTTTGACTGCGATACTTATGCCAATCCACCAGCCCCGGTAGAAGAAAACTAACTCACTAGGCTACTCCACTTACACAATGAGCACTTCTCGTGATTTTTCTTCCTTTCTTAAAAATTTACCCCAAAAGCCTGGGGTATATCAATTTTGGAATGCCGAAGAAGAACTCATTTATATTGGCAAAGCGAAGAGCTTAAAAAACAGAGTAAGTTCTTATTTTAACACCGCCAACCAACGGCTAAATGCCAAAACTCGGGTATTGGTTAGTAAAATTGCCCGCATTAGCTTTACACTGGTAGATACCGAAATTGATGCGTGGTTATTAGAAAATAGCCTGATTAAAAAGCATCAACCCCGCTACAACGTACTCCTTAAAGATGACAAAACCTACCCGTGGATTGTTATTAAAAACGAGCGTTTCCCTCGAATTTTTAGCACCCGAAGAGTTATTAAAGACGGCTCTACCTACTTTGGCCCTTATGCCTCCATTGGCATGATGTACACCATTTTAGGCTTGATAAAAGAAATTTACCCACTACGTACCTGTAATTTGGCGCTAAGTGAAGCCAATATTGCTGCCGAGAAATTTAAAGTATGCCTTGAATACCAAATTGGCAATTGCAAAGGTCCTTGCCAAGCATTACAAAGCGAAGTAGACTACAACCAAGCTATTGAAGAGATTAAAGACATTTTAACTGGTAAAATTAGCTCGGTAATTAAACGCCTAAATCACGAGCTAAAACAAGCCGTTACCGACCTGAAATTTGAACAAGCACAATCTCTAAAAGAAAAACTAGATTCCTTAGAGGGCTATCAAAGTAAATCTACGGTGGTGAGTGCGGCCATTAGCAATGTAGATGTATTTAGCATTGCCTCCGAAAACAACTATGCCTTTGTAAATTACCTCAAGGTAATGAACGGCACTATTATTCAAACGCAAACAATTGAGCTGCGTAAAAAACTCGACGAAACGGAAGAGGAACTCCTCAGCATTGCCATTTCTGATTTTAGAGCTCGTTTTAACAGCCAATCGAAAGAAATTATTGTGCCCTTTGCCCTGGAGCTGCAAGATGAAAACATACGTTTTACCGTGCCCAAACTAGGCGAAAAGAAAAAACTATTGGAACTCTCTCAAAAGAACGTGTTATACTTCAAAAAGGAGCGCCTAAACCAATACGAAAAATTAAACCCCGAGGTAAAAACCGAACGTGTTTTAACGCAGATGATGAAAGATTTACGTCTTAACCAACTGCCCAAACACATCGAATGTTTCGATAATTCGAATTTCCAGGGGCAATATCCAGTATCGGCCATTGTGGTATTTAAAGATGCCAAGCCTTCTAAAAAAGATTACCGGCACTTTAACGTAAAAACCGTAGAAGGCCCCAACGATTTTGCCACTATGGAAGAAGCCGTGTACCGCCGATACAAACGCATGCTGGACGAAGGAGAAGCCCTGCCTCAACTTGTAGTAATTGATGGTGGCAAAGGACAACTATCGGCTGCCTTAACCAGTTTAAAGAAATTGGGCATTAGCAAGCAACTTACCGTAATTGGCATTGCCAAGCGATTGGAAGAGTTGTACTACCCTGGCGATCCTTATCCCCTACATTTAGATAAAAAGTCGGAAAGTTTGCGCATTCTGCAACAGTTACGAGACGAGGCCCACCGCTTTGGCATTACTTTTCACCGAAAAAAACGAGATCAAGGAACACTACAAACCGAATTGTCTGCTATACCGGGCATTGGGCCTAGTACCGCTCAAAAATTATTGAGCACCTTTAAATCGGTAAAAAAAGTGAGGGAAGCTGTGCCAGAAGAGCTAGCCAAGGTGTTAAACAAAAAACAACTACAGGCCCTGCAAAACTATTTCCAAAAGCCCTAAACTAAAAAAAGCTCCGTTTCGGGAGCCTTTTTCTTTAAAGATTAGTAGGACCAAAGGTCGTGTTCCCAATCTAATAATTCTTTCTTTAAGCGTTCGCTTTCTTTCAAACGATCTACGCCACTGGTCGTAATATAATCACGAATAAACTGATCTTTTACATTTGATACTTTTACGATATAGCTAGAGAAAATGCGCTTCATGAAAATATCATCGTAGGATAAGTTTGCGGCATCGTTGTGGTTGTTCGCTACTTTTTGAGTAACCAAAATATTTCTCAACTCAGGGAAATACAACCAAAAAAGGACATTTTGCCCCTGATCTTCTCCATTTACGATATTCTTTCTGAGAATTGCTAGACCTATAATACGGGGCTCAAATACTGAACGTTGTTTATCAAAAATCCAATCTTCTTTAATTCTAAAATTAAAATTTGCGTATACCTCGGGAGTAAATAAATTAGCTACCATATGATCCCCAATTTTTTCGCCCATCTCATTAAAATCGGGCACCAAGGTACTATCATTGAAAACTGCTACTGCTTTTTGCACACTTAGTGGAGTAGAAAAGGCATCTCCATTCGAATCATCTTTTTCGGGTGCAGGAGTAGGATCATATGCAGTTAGTTCACCGGCCTCTACGGCACGCTTAATAATATTAATTAAGCTAGATTGTGGTGCAACAAAAAACTGATTCATTTTTTCACGCACGTCAATTTCTCTCCAAATACGTTTGCTATAAATAACATCCGCTTCCCTAATATTGGCTAAAGGGGTAACTTTCGCCTGAAGAATACTGCTTTTTTTATAATAGCCATCCATAGGTCTATCTACCTGTTTTGCAACTGAAACAGCAGCAGCTACTGAAGTGGTTTCTGGGGCCGTTTTCTGCAGATTATCCTCTTTTTTAGCAACCGGTTTTTTAGTAATTCTAGGGTTGACAGACTGCGCAAATAAAGAAGTAGAAAGCAATACCAATACGAAACCAATAAAAATCTTTTTCATATACAATTAGTTTGCAGTTAATACAATTGGATCTAACCCTCTTTGAGAACCGTCAGGACCAATAGCAATAATATTATCAAAAATTACACGAGTGCCAGGTGAAACTGTATTTATAGCCGATTTAGCACTTCCTTCTAAGTTATTACCATTCCCTTGTACTACAATTACGTCGGCACGTGGCTTTGCAATTAATAGGGTATATCTTACAATGGTAAATTTCGCATCAAAATCAAAACCATCTAATACGGCGGCAACAAAATTTTGGGATCTTATGGCAGCTGCACTTAGGGTGCCGCTAGATTTACCAGCAAATCTTGCTTTCGGATCTGGAATTCGTTTTACACGGAAATTACTAGAACCAATGGCTTGTACCTTTCCGTTAATTTCTGCCGATACATTTACCACTACCGGAGTAGGTGTATTAGAGGTAAAGGTATAGTGGCCGTTGGCCCCACTTATACTTCCAGAATTTACGCTCACTCTCAATTTTTCTTTTGGAATACCTGGGGCCGAAATCGATACCGGGTTAGGTACACCGATATAAAACACGTTCATTTTATCTGGCGATACAACCGCCGAAGGACGAGCCACTTGGTACTTTTGTTCAGGCGTACGGTAGGTTTTAGGTTTACCATCGGTACCAATTACTGTTAAGGTACCTACCCAGCTAAACATTCCTTCCCTATTGGTATTTATACTATATACACCTTTGCCATCTCTAATAGGTAAGTTTGAGCCACCTACGGTGATGTTTTGTTTTAAAGTAGAACTAGAAGCGGTTAAAAATACTTCGGCGGTATAAGGTTGGCCCTGAATGACGTAGGAAGTAGGCGCAACAGCTACGGCAGCAAATTGATCTAAATTAATTTCTGCTTGGTCCATTTTACCTAAAATATTTTTCACC
>JBJTNJ010000048.1:0-11104 GCA_046074005.1 Sphingobacteriaceae bacterium | reverse complement strand
CCATGGCAATGCCTGCTAAACTTAATTTAGCTAGTGCCACGTTATGATCCATGGTCATACCCAAAGAAAGCGCACGTTTAAAATATTTCTCGGATTGCATGGGTGCTTTCCGAGATTCTATTAAGCCTAACAATAAATGATAGTAGCCGTATTGTACACTAATTAATTCACGCTCGTAATTTCCAATTTTGTTCAACCACGCTTCGGCTTTTTCCATATTCTCTTTACGCAAATAATATTGCGCTAAGAGCATCTTTTCGTTAAAGAAAAAGGTTACAAACACCAATAGGGCTAACAAAATACCCAAGATTCCCCATCCCCAAGATCCAAAAATAATAAGGGCTATAGATCCACCTAATAAAGCAAGGGCAGCAATTAATCGTATACTATTTGGCATAATATCTAAGGTTTTTAGCTTACAAATATCCGATTTATCTCTCAAATAAACGGCATCTAAAATGCTATATTTGAACAAACGCATCGTTTATGTCCATACAACTGCATCCTTCGTGGCTCCCAGCTCTGCAAAACGAGTTTAAGAAGCCGTATATGTTGGGCTTAAAGCAGTTCTTAGTACAAGAAAAAGAGCAGGGCCATGTGGTTTATCCAAAAGGCAGCGACCTATTCAATGCCTTTAATCTAACGCCCTTTAATGAAGTTAAAGTGGTTATTTTAGGCCAAGACCCCTACCATGGAGCAAATCAGGCACATGGCTACTCATTCTCGGTACAAAAAGGTCTTGCTATTCCCCCATCTTTGCAAAACATCTACAAAGAACTGCAAACAGATATTCCTGGGTTTAAAATCCCGAATCATGGCAATTTAACAGACTGGGCTACACAAGGAGTATTATTACTTAATGCAACCTTAACGGTACGGGCAAATGAGCCAGGTTCGCACCAAAAAATGGGTTGGGAACAGTTTACCGACCAGGCCATACAAGCCTTAAGCGAACAAAGAGAAGGCCTGGTATTTATGCTTTGGGGGCGCTATGCACAAGCAAAGGCAGCCCTAATCGATAATGAAAAACACCTTGTATTAACAGCGGCCCACCCTTCTCCTTTTTCGGCTTACAATGGATTTTTCGGCTGCAAGCATTTTTCAAAAGCAAACGCCTACCTCCTTGCTAAAGGAGAAAAACCTATTTCTTGGGCATTAGACTAATAGGCCAAGGGCACTACGGGTTCCTTCTTATTGGTAGACATAATCATCATGGTTTGGAAGGTCTTCAGCACCGAAATTTTGCTAATTTTTTCCATAATTAAAGTCTCATAAGCCTTAATGTCTTTTACGTACACTTTTAATAAAAAATCGCATTGGCCGGTTACGTGATGGCATTCGGTAACCTCTTTAATTGCCTGAATTTCTTCTAAAAAGGTTTGAATGGCATTGCTAGTATGAAAATCTAGCTGTACTTGAATGAAGGATTTAATTCCTAAACCCACCAACTCTTCATCTACCAAAGCATGGTAGCTTTTAATATACCCTGTTTGCTCTAGCTTGCGCACTCGTTCTAGCGTAGGTGCTGGCGACAAACCCACATCAGTAGATAGTTGAAGGTTGGTAATTCTGCCATTCTCTTGCAAAATCTTTAAAATCTGGAGGTCGGTTTTATCTAATTCAAATGCCATAGGTCAAAAATAGATTTTATCTAGAAATAACAATTTACGAATTGCTAAATAATTCACACAATTTTAGATAATAGACATTATCCTCCTACATTTGTACAGATACGTTCTACTAAAATATGGATTCAAGGCCCCAAGGTTCTCTCTTTGAAGTACACTCTTCTGTAAAAACCGGTAACAAAGTTGGTTGGAGAAAACTGTTTGCCTTTTTTGGCCCAGCATACCTTATTAGCGTTGGCTATATGGACCCGGGCAATTGGGCTACCGACTTAGCTGGAGGAAGCCAGTTTGGCTATCAACTAATTTGGGTACTTCTACTCTCAAATCTTATTGCCATTTTGTTACAAAGCTTAAGTGCTCGGCTGGGCATTGTAAGCGGACTAGATTTGGCTCAAGCCTCTAGAAATGCCTACCCTAAATGGGCGAACATTCCTTTATATTTATTGGCTCAAACTGCCATTGTTGCCTGCGATTTAGCTGAAATTATCGGCATGGCCATCGGCCTAAATCTCCTATTCAACATCCCGCTAATCTGGGGTATATCCATAACCATTTTCGATACCATTTTGCTCCTTTTCTTACTCCATAAGGGCATTAGAATAATGGAAGGCTTTATCATTTCGATGGTTTTTGTAGTAGGTGCTTCATTTTTACTAGAGATGTTTATTGTAAAACCCTCGGGATTAGAAATTATAGAAGCATTTAAACCAAGCATTCTTTCGGGCAATTCCTTATATATTGCCATCGGTATTATTGGGGCTACAGTAATGCCCCATAATTTATACTTACACTCTTCTTTGGTACAAACCCGTCGTATCGAAAAAACCTATGAAGGCAAACGGGAGGCCTTACGATACAACCTCTTTGATACTACTATTGCCTTAAATTTAGCTTTTTTTGTAAATGCTGCCATCCTTATTTTAGCCGCCACGGCATTTTATAAAAACGGTTTATTTCAAGTAGCTGAAATTCAGGATGCACATAAATTACTAAACGATATTTTCGGCAGCATGGCACCTACCCTTTTTGCCATTGCGCTTATTGCTGCCGGGCAGAGTTCTACAATTACAGGCACCCTAGCCGGCCAAATTGTAATGGAAGGGCATCTAAATCTCCGTATTGAACCTTGGATTAGACGCCTTATTACCCGACTTTTAGCAATTATTCCGGCCTTTGTTACGATACTCTATTTTGGAGAATCGGCGCTAGGGAAATTGCTCATATTAAGCCAGGTAGTACTAAGCTTACAATTAGGCTTTGCTGTAATTCCACTTATTCATTTTACCTCTAGTAAGAAATTAATGCAAGAGTTTGCTATACGTTTTTGGGTAAAAGCATTAGCCTGGATTAGCGCCATCATCATTATTAGCTTGAATGCAAAACTAGTAGTAGAAGAAATTTATAAATGGGTACACACTGCAGAACATACTTGGTGGATTTACTGCTTAGTAATACCTGCTGTACTGAGTATTGCCGGGCTATTGCTCTACATATTGGCTTACCCTCTCTTACATAGCGCTGTCGAGAAGGCTAAAGTACCGCATGGCGAAGCGCTTAACTTTATAGAGAATACTCCTGCTAGCTATCGTCATATTGGCATAACCATTGGCTTTACCGATAAGGATGTAAATACCATACAACATGCTATTTTGCAGGGTGGAAAAGAAGCTAAATACACCTTAATTCACATAGTAGAAACAGCCGGAGCTCGTTATTATGGAGATCAAGTATCAGATTTAGAAACGAATCTGGATATTGAAAATCTAAAAAAGTATCAGGATAATTTGGCGACCCTTGGCTATACCGTAGAAACCATAATTGGTTACGGAACCGCCGCAAAAGCGATTGTTAAAATTGTAAACAACCAAGCATTTGATTTATTGGTAATGGGCGCTCACGGCCACCGAAATATAAAAGATTTACTATTTGGCACCACCGTTAACAAGGTACGTCACCAAGTAAAAACACCTGTGCTCATTATTAATTAAGCCGAGCAGCCTAAAAATTCAGATATAAACACGAGATTTGCCACCATGAGCAACGATTTAAACATTCGGAACAAGAAAGCTTATTTTGAGTACCACATACTCGAAGAGTTTACGGCCGGCATTCAATTGCTAGGCACCGAAATTAAATCTATTCGTGATGGAAAAGCGAATATTAACGATGCTTTTTGCGCCTTTTTAAACAAGCATTTGTATATCCGAAACATGCATATTGCCGAATATTCACATGGTTCTTTTTACAACCACGAAGCTAAAAGAGACCGCATTTTATTGTTAAACAAAAAGGAATTAGCAAAGCTTAAAGCTAAAACAGAAGAAAAAGGTTTTACTATTATTCCGCTAAAAATGTTTGTAGGTAGCCGCGGATTTGCCAAAGTGGTAATTGGATTGGCTCAGGGTAAAAAGATTTACGACAAACGAGAAACACTCAAAGATCGGGATTCTAAGATAGAAATGGATCGGGCAATGAAACGCTAATTACCAAGCTTGGTCGCCTACCAAAGGCACAAAACGGAAGGTATCTAATACAATTTTCTCGAACTCGGTTTCGCTTAGCCGCAAAACGGTAACCATTTTTTGCTCGTTGGAATCACCCACCGGAATAACCAAAATACCGCCTATTTTTAGTTGCTTAAGCAATACTTCGGGCACCAAAGGCGCACCCGCCGTTACAATTATTTTATCGTAAGGAGCCTGTTCGGCAATACCCATAGATCCATCGCCTAAAAAGAATTGAGGATGATAACCCATTTTGGGCAATACCTGAATGGTACGTCTAAATAAGTTCTCTTGACGCTCAATAGTAAACACTTTTGCTCCGAGCTCTAAAAGCACACAGGTTTGATAGCCAGACCCGGTACCAATTTCCAAAACTTTATCGCCTTTTTGAATGTGCAACAACTCGGTTTGGTAGGCTACGGTATAAGGCTGAGAAATGGTTTGTCCATCGCCAATGGGAAAGGCAATATCTTTGTAGGCTTGGTTCCAAAACGTTTCATCGAAGAAAAAATGACGGGGTACCTTACCAATGGCCGTTAATACCCGTTCGTCGGAAATGCCACGCTCACGCAGTAAAACCACCAACTTTTTACGGGCACCCTGTTCTCTATACTTATCAACAAATTTGTAGGCCATTTACGCAAAAATACGTGTTTTAATCAGATTAAAAAGCTTAATAAGGGTCTACATCTACCTGAATAATACAGCCTTTTGAAAGCGCCTCTTGCTCAAAGCTTTGCAAAATTTTATGCAGAGCCATTTTTACTTTTTGTGCCGAAAGTCCTTCTTTCTCTACCTTCAGCAGAATATCCTGCAAGTAATAATTTCGAATACGGTTTACAAAAGGAGCTTCGGGGCCCAACACCCTATCGCCAAATTGTTGGCGCAACAAGGCGGCTACATATTCGGCTATTTGATTCAACTTTACCGGATCTTTGTGCTTAACACACAAGCTAATTAAGCGATATAAGGGCGGATAGTGGTAATTACGACGCTCTATGAGTTCCGTTTGAAATAATCCCTGGTAATCATTGTCTATTACTTGTTGTAATACTCTATGGTGAATATCGTGGGCCTGCACAATCACTTTGCCCCTACTATCTCGTCGGCCGGCCCTACCCGATACCTGAGCCAAGAGTTGGAAACTTCGCTCAAAGGCTCTAAAATCGGGGAAATTGAGCATCGAATCGGCATTTAAAATACCAATGGTGCTTACGTTGGCAAAATCGAGCCCCTTGGCTACCATTTGGGTACCCACCAAAATGTCTATTTTTTTATCTTCAAAATCGGTTATAAGCTGCTGAAAGCCATACTTGGTACGAGTAGCATCTACATCCATACGGGCAATACGGGCTTCGGGGAAAATAAGACTCAATTCATCTTCTACTTTCTCGGTACCAAAGCCTTTATGCTCTATTTTGGCAGACCCGCAAGCCGGACAAACAGGCACCGTATCTTGGCGATAGCCACAATAATGGCAATGAAGTTTACCACTACTTTTATGGTAGGTTAAGCTCACTTCGCAGTTAATGCACTTAGGGGTATAACCGCAGGTTGCGCACAATAGCACGGGGGCATAACCCCTTCTGTTTTGAAAAAGTATAATTTGTTCTTTACGAGCTAAAGCGCCTTTAATTTCGCTTAAAAGCAAACTCGTAAAGTGCGATTGCATGGTTTTTCGCTTCGTTTCTTCGGGAATAGAAACCACCTGAATATCGGGCAACTGCACGCCTCCATAGCGCTCAGAAAGGCCAATAAGGCCATACTTTCCAATTTTAGCATTGTAATACGACTCGAAACTTGGCGTTGCCGAACCCAATACGACTTTGGCTTTAAATACCGACGCTAAGAAAACCGCTGTATCTCGTGCATGGTAGCGTGGAGCCGGATCAAATTGTTTAAAGGAGTTTTCGTGCTCTTCATCTACCACTACCAAACCTAAATTAGTAAAGGGCAAAAACACAGCCGAGCGGGCACCCAGCACTATCTTATACTCCCCATTAAGCACTTTTTGCCATATTTCGGCACGCTCATTATCATTAAATTTAGAATGATAAACACCTATTTTGGTGCCAAATATTTTTTGTAAACGCTGAATTACTTGGGTAGTTAGGCCAATTTCAGGTAATAAGTAAAGCACTTGCCTTCCTTTGGCCAGATAGTCTTCAATTAAGCGGATATAAATTTCGGTTTTACCCGAGGCGGTTACACCATGCATCAGGCATACTTCTTTTTTCTGCAGGTTTTCTTTAAGTTGATTTAGAGCTTCTTGCTGAGAAGTGCTAAGTGTAAAATTAGCATCGAGGTCTGCTTCTACCCCCGATAAACGGCTCACTTCTTGCTCTACAAGGGTAAATACCTCTTTTACTACCAAAGCCTGTAGTGTAGCCGAGGAAGCTCCACTAGCCTCCAACAAATCGGCTTTAGCTATTTCTGTTTGAGCTTTGGCCAAGTGCACATAGGCCATTAGCACTTCTAATTGCTTTGGCGCTCGTTCTAGTACCTCAAATAATGCTTTCCGATTGGCGGCATCGGCATAAAAACTGTTCAGCTGAATATAGGTTTTTGTTTTAGCCCGGTACTTCTCGGTTAATTCTTCCGATATGGTGATGATTCCTTTAGCAAGAAGTGTTCTAAGAATAGGAAACACTGTTTTTTGATCTAGAATTTTCGCAATCTCCGCAATGGTCAATACGGGTTGTATTTCTAAGGCATCAAGTAATAGAAATTCCTTATCAGTTAAGGTCGATTTATCGTAGTCAAACTCGGCATTTAGAGTCACCCGGGTTTCGCTAGCCAATTTTAAGGCTGATGGCAATGCTGCTTGCATTACTTCGCCTAAGCTGCATAAGTAATAACTCGACATCCATTGCCACAGATCCAACTGTTGCTGGGTAACAATAGGAAATTCGTCTAACACATCTAAAATGTATTTGGCCTCGTAACCTTGCGGTGCTTTTTCTGATATGGCGAAAATAACCGCCGTATACACCCTATTTTTACCAAACTGAACCACCACACGTTTGCCAAGGGCAATGCTAGCTACCAGAGCTTGTGGCACCCGATAAGTATAGGCCTTGCTAATGGCCAAGGGCAATACAACCTCTACAAAAAAGGTTTGGCGTTCGGTACTTTTAGCAAACATTTAGTTCTTTTTAGAGGCGCTAAAAAATAAAAACACCCACCCTAAGATAAAGAATAAGCCGCCTATAGGAGTAATTGGACCCAAAAAGGCTGTTTGTATGGTTAAAATCTCTCTGAGAGAAAGTAGGTATAAAGATCCTGAAAAGCATAAAATACCCAAGGCAAAAAAGCAAACCGATAGCCGAACAAAAGAGTTTGTTGGAAGATTTGCTAACAGCAAGAGTGCCAAGGCGTGCACAAATTGATAATTAACGGCTGTTTTCCAATTTTCGAGTGCCGTTGCACTGAGTTGGGCTTTAAGCGCATGTGCGCCAAAAGCGCCCAAAACTACGGCTATGGCGCCAAAAATGGTGGCTATCTGACGTATTCTACGAACTGAGATGGAAGGAATCATGGTCTTGCTAAGTTAATAAATAGGGATTCAATTCTTTTGCTGTAAATAAAAATTTAAATTTGTTTAACACATGACGAAACGTATACTTTTTATACTGCTTTGTTGCCTTGCTTTTGCTAATACCAGCACAGCCCAGGTTTCGTTATCTAATAGCCGAACACTTTTTGATAGTTTCGATAATCCAGCACAAAAAGCATTTTATACCGATAGCAGCAAGCAGTTTGCCTTTAACTTCTTTTTCCCTACGGTAAGTTTTAGTGGCTCAGCCTCAGGGGCGGCTATTACTACACTCAAGGGAATAGTTTTTAGCAATCTTAACGATAGTGGAAATTTGCCGATTGACGGAAAAAAATATACTCATTTTGCCAGCAATACCAACGTGTATTTACTCAGTTTTAAATGGTTTAAACGAGTTAAATACCAACAAGAAGCGGGCTTTTCTTGGCAAATACGTAACGACAGTTGGGCCCGAGTAAGCAACCCTAGTTTTTCTATTTTCGATACCTTCAATCGCTTTTCTAACAACAACTACCATGATATTTTTAACAATAAGGGTTATCAACAAACCTTTCATCAATTTGCCTTTACCTACCGAGAAAATTACACCAAAACGGTGGGCTTAGGTGTAAAGTTGAGTTTATTAAGCGGTATTGCGTATAGCGGTGCTAAGATTACTTCTTCAGATATTAGCATTAACCACGTTAGCAATTCATTTACAGCTAGCTATATCGCCAACTTTCGTTCTACTATAGTTAAGGATAGTGCTATTAATCGAGCGATCTTACCTACTTTTAAGAATCCAGGACTGGCTTTTACAACTAGTGCCAACTTCCAGTTAAAAAAAGGATGGATGCTATTGGCTAATGTAAAAGATTTAGGATTTATTCATTGGAACAAAAGCGGCACTAAAGTATATCGCATAAATAAAAGCATCACTATCAATAATGCCAATGCTGCGAATTCCGATGAACGCTTAGCTGACTCTATAGAAAACACTCTAAAAGCAAGCAAGTACCAAAAAGAAGGTTTTTATACACCCATTAATGGAAAATTAGAGGTATTGGTAAGTAAAAATTTCGGCGCTTACCACCCAAATGTACTCCTATCTAAAAACATTTGGTACCCAGGTGGGCAGGCCACATTAATTAATAATTTCTTCCTCAAAAACCACGTACTAAGTCTTACGCCTTCGTATAACTTTTTAAAGTTTATGAATATGGGCGGTCAGTATCTATATAAAACGCCCAACTTTGAATTTTTTATAGGTAGCGATCAATTGTTTCAGACCATACAATTTGCTAAAGGTGCTATAAATTCGGATGCTAGTGCGGTAAAAGGTAATGGCTTAAGTGCGGGCTTCTACATGGGCTTATCGGCCAAAATAGGGCGCTTAATGGAACATCCGCTTAATGCGAACCGCATTCCAGGCATTGAGCAGCCTAAGGATACTAAAAACAGCTTCTTCAGAAAACTCTTGGGGAAGAAATAATTACTTCTTTTTCGGCTGGGTAACCATAAAATCTTTTAAGTAATAGGGTTCAAAGTAAGCTAAATCCTCTATTTCCCCGTTTGTAAACTTCTCGAAAGCAAGGCTAGTCATATCTGCCGCAGAATTTACGTGGGCTTCAAAACGGTAGCGCAAAGGGTCTGAATATAGTGTTTTGCACTTTTCGGCGCCATCTCCTAAAAAAATAAGCGTATACTCGTCAAAAGCATCAAAGCTATGCTCGTCTAAAATTACTGCTTTAACGTTTTCTAGAGCAATCAGGTTAGCATCATACACGCCTGAGTATACTTCCATCCGACGGGCATCTATCATGGGGCAAAGCAAGGTATTTTTGCTAGCTAAGTGCTGTTTAGCCGAGGCCATGGCCTGCAGGGTAGGAATGGCCAACAGCGGAATATCCAAAGCAAAACAAAGACCTTTGGCCGTAGACACCCCGATGCGCAAACCGGTATAAGATCCCGGACCCATGCTTACGGCTACGGCATCTAACTCCTCATAGCTTCTATTGGCAGCCTTTAACACCTCGTCTATAAACAAAGTGAGGTGTGACGCATGAATATTGGCTTCGTGTTGCTCTTTAATGGCTAATACCTGCCCATCGGCTGCCAAGGCAACCGAACAAGAACTGGTACCGGTTTCTAATTGAAGGATAAGTGCCATATATAACTAGTTTAAGGAACAGGATCGTGTCCGTGTCCACCCCATGGATTACAACGACTGATACGTTTTATAGTTAGCCAGCCACCTTTAAAGGGGCCGTATTTTTCAATAGCTTCTTTACCATATTGAGAACAAGTAGGCGTATACCTGCAAGCTGCTCCTAATAATGGCGAAAGAAACCAACGGTACAACTGAATGAGTGCTAAAAATAAACGACCTAATAGATACCTCATAATGCGCCTCCTTCTGCTTTCTGATATTCTTTTACCAGGGTTTTTAAGGCACTTAGCAATTTTGGCTCCAAGTCTTTAGAAGATACTATATCTTTTCCAACATAGCTAATACCTAGGCAAATAGGTCGCTGTGGTTGAACAAAAGAATATAACTGGCTTGATTTATGAATACGATACAATTCTCGAATGCGGCGTTTAATGAGATTTCGATCTACCGCCCGTTTATACCTACGTTTAGAAACTTGTATAACCACCTGAACCGGAACACCTTGCTCTTCTACAGACAACCATGTAAGCCTAAAGGGATATAAAAGAAAAGAAGAACCGCTATGAAAAAGCTTATCTAAAAGCTTTATACTACATAACCGTTCTTCTTTTTTAAAAGTATGCATGAATAGATTGCTTGCGCTGGTTCAGAATAGTTCTGAGCTGCTACAACCACCAAGGGCGGCAAGCAACCATACACTATGCTTTATGACGACGCTCGTCAGATACTGACAATTTTTTTCTGCCTTTAGCTCTTCTAGAGGCTAATACTCTTCTTCCGTTAGCAGTACTCATGCGTTCTCTGAACCCATGTTTATTTCTTCTTTTTCTCTGTGAAGGCTGAAATGTTCTTTTCATTACTTATAATAATTTGCGCTTGAAAACAAGAGTGCAAATATAGGGTTGTTTTTATTTAATTCAAATTTTATGGCGCAATTTTTAAGCTTTTTGCTTTTTTAATAAATCTCTAATCTCTGTAAGTAGTTTTTGATCTTTACTTAAACCATCTTTTCCAAGTAGTGCATCCTCTTTTCGCTGCAAGGCATTAATAAATTTTACGAGCAAGAATACACAGAAAGCCACCACTAAAAATTGAATTACCGTATTAATAAAGTTGCCGTATTTAATGGCCACTTCACTCACTTTATGTAATTCGTCAGCAGGTTTTAATACAATCTTTTTGTTGGCAAAATCAATACCCCCGGTAAGGTATCCTATCGGCGGCATCAACACATCATCAACCAAAGCAGTTACAATTTTACCAAAAG
>JBJTNJ010000047.1:0-12281 GCA_046074005.1 Sphingobacteriaceae bacterium | reverse complement strand
CTTTGCTCGGCAATAGCCTGTAAAATAGACTGGCGAATCCACCAAACTGCATAGGAGATAAACTTAAATCCTTTGGTCTCATCAAAACGTTTTGCTGCTTTAATTAAGCCCAAATTTCCTTCGTTAATTAAATCGCCTAAGGTTAAGCCTTGGTTTTGGTATTGTTTTGCAACCGATACCACGAAACGCAAATTGGTTTTAGTTAAGCGCTCTAAAGCAGCTTGGTCTCCTTCACGAATTTTCTGGGCTAAGATTACTTCCTCTTCGGCGGTAATTAAATCAACTTTACCAATTTCGTGCAAATACTTATCAAGCGATTGCGACTCACGGTTGGTAATGGATTGAGTGATTTTGAGTTGTCTCATCTATGGGAATTGGGTGATGCTATTTTTCTAACAAGTAGCAAAGTTAACATTAAACGTCGAAAAATCGAGTTTTTTTATGCTTTTTGGTAAAAATTTCGCAATAATTTGGTGTTTTTCACCCGCACAAAAATCGTTCCAAATGGCAAAAATTATTGCTTTTTATTTTTTTCGACTAAATAAGATTGCGGTCTTTAAACCAAACCTCGTCGGGCTGAACGTCAAATGTATCCATTTGTACCAGCAAATCCGACACCTTGTCGTTGCTCAAAACCAAGTCTCGATTAATTGGTTTTAAGAATTTTTGCGCTACCATTACATCTAACTGTGCCAACAAGGGATTATAAAAACCGCCTACATTTAATAAGCCAATTGGTTTATGGTGCAAGCCTAATTGCAACCAGGTAAGCACTTCAAAAAACTCCTCCATGGTGCCATAACCGCCTGGTAGTGTAATTACCCCATCCGATAGATCAGCCATTTTCTGTTTGCGTTCGTGCATATTCTCGGTAATAATGAGCTCTGTAAGACCTTCGTGCCCTACCTCCTTATTCATTAAAAATTCGGGAATAACTCCTATTACTTTACCTCTGTTTTTCAATACTTCGTTGGCCATTAACCCCATAACACCTACTCTTCCTCCTCCGTACACCAAGGTAATATCTTGTTTAACCAATTGATTTGCTAACTCGTTTATAGCCGCTAAAAGTTGAGGATCTCCATTAAAATTGGAGCCACAGAAAACGCAAATGCTCTTCATATTATCGAGAATAGTTTGGTGCTTCTTTGGTAATGGCTATATCGTGTGGGTGGCTTTCGCGAATGCCCGATGCGGTAATTCGTACGAATTGCGCTTCTTGCAATTTTTCGATGGTTGCCGCACCACAATAACCCATACTGGCTTTTAAACCACCAATAAATTGATAAGTCACTTCGGCCAAACTACCTTTAAAAGGCACTCTTCCTACAATACCTTCGGGCACTAACTTCTTAATATCGTCTTCAACATCTTGAAAATAACGGTCTTTAGAGCCTTGCTCCATGGCTTCAATAGAACCCATTCCGCGATACGATTTAAACTTACGTCCTTCATAAATAATGGTTTCGCCCGGCGATTCTTCCACTCCTGCAAATAAAGAGCCTGCCATAATGGTGCTGGCTCCGGCTGCAATGGCTTTGGCAATATCTCCGGTATGCTTTATACCCCCATCGGCAATTACCGGCACTCCCGTACCTTTTAAAGCCTTGGCACATTCATATACAGCATAAAGTTGCGGAACGCCCACACCGGCAATAATTCGGGTAGTACAAATAGAACCCGGTCCAATACCTACTTTTACGGCATCGGCACCTGCCTCGGCTAAGGCTTTTGCAGCAGCTCCGGTAGCAATATTTCCTGCAATTACCTGCAAGTTCGGATACTTTGCTTTTACTTCTTTAAGTTGATTAATTACGCCTTTAGAGTGACCATGAGCGGTATCAATAGCTAGTACATCCACGCCGGCTTTCACCAAAGCATCTACCCGATCCATGGTATCGGGCGTAACACCTACTGCCGCACCAACCCGTAAACGACCTTGTTCGTCTTTACAGGCTTTGGGGAAATTTTTAAATTTCTGAATATCCTTAAAGGTGATTAGTCCCACCAAAACACCCTTTGCATCTACAATGGGGAGTTTTTCAATCTTACAATCCTGAAGTATTACCTCTGCTTGTAAAAGGGTAGTGCCTAGCGGAGCGGTAACCAAGTTTTCTTTGGTCATTACTTGGCTCACGGCTTTCTTCATATCTTTTTGGAAGCGTAAATCTCTATTGGTAATAATACCCACTAATTTTTTATCGGCATTAACCACCGGGATGCCCCCAATTTTAAATTCCTTCATAATTTGAAAGGCATCGCTTACCAAAGCTTCTTCTGCAAGGGTTACAGGATCTTGAATCATGCCACTCTCCGAGCGTTTTACTTTACGCACTTCTTCGGCTTGGGCCTGAATAGACATGTTTTTATGTAACATACCTAAACCTCCAGCTTGGGCAATAGCAATAGCCAAACCGGCTTCGGTAACGGTATCCATAGCCGCCGAAACAATAGGAATATTTAAACGAATGTTACGGGTTAGCCAAGTGGAGGTATCCACTTCACGGGGCAAAACTTCAGAATAAGCAGGGATTAAAAGTACGTCGTCGTAGGTGAGCCCTTCGGCAACAAATTTCTGGGAATCGAGCGCCATAGCAAATAGTATTAGGTGATATTATTTGCCAGGCAAAGTTATCGTATTTTTCTGAAAATGACGAATTTATTGTTTACCCACTATCACTTTTTCTAGTTTATCGAACTGAAGATAGGTATTGGCCAATTCTAGTAGTTTTTCTGGACTAATGGTGCGCACGGTTTGCACATAGTGCTCATAATACGATTGATCCAAACCAAAGAAATGGGTGTTTTTAAACTTATCGGCATGAGAGAATGCGTTTTCTAAACTACCCAATAAAGAACCCAACATATAATTTCGTACCAAGTCTAATTCTGCAGGAGAAACCAATTCGCTGCGCAAGCGTTTCATTTCTTTTTCAATTTCGCCCATAGCTGCGTTGCACACATCTGCCCCTACTTCTGAGGCGATAAAAAAGTAACCAGCATCTTTTAAAGAAGCAATACCAGAGCCAATACCGTAGGTATATCCTTTATCTTCTCGAATGTTTGCCATTAAACGAGAACCAAAATAACCACCAAAAATGGTGTTTAACACTTGTAAAGCAGGAAAATCGGGATGGGCACGATTAATAGCTAATTGCCCTAAGCGAATGGCCGACTGCAACGCCTCGGGGCGCTCCAAAAAGTGCCTAGCACCACTACCGGGAGCAAAAGCAAAGTCATTTTTAACAACAGCAACACTCCCCTCCCATGCCGTACCAAAGGCAGCATTCATACTGGCTAAGGTTGTTTCAGATACTTTCCCCGATAATACTATGGTACAATTAGCCGGCTGATACGCTTTTTTATAATAGTCCAAGAGCTGCGAACGTTCCAAATGCGCATAGTCTTCGGTTAAAGGGGCATGACCATACAAGGTATTCCCGAACAACACTTGGTTGAATAAACGACGGGCCAGAACATCGTTTTTCTCTAAACTCACACTCAATTTTTGTTGCTGATTGCGAATAAAGGTATCTAGTTCGTTTTGTGGAAAAATGGCATCGGTTAAGATTTCGCGAAGCAAAGGTAATACTGAGGGCAAATGCTTTGTAAGTGTATACAACACCACACTCGATTGATCATAGGAATAGTCGTTTTGCAAAAATGCGCCATAATAATCAAACTTTTCAGCTAACTGAGCGGCCGTGTAGTTTGAAGTACCCTCTTGTAAAAGTGCATTAGTGGCAAAGGCTTGCAAAGGGCTAGCTGGGTTCCATGCCACATTATCGAAAATAAATTCAATACGAAGCAGGTCTTGCTCTCCGGCATCGATAAAAAAGAGCGGAATGCCATTATCTAAAGGATACTGCTGGGCATCTAAAATACTGATGTGTTCTACCTGCTTAAATGCAGGGGCTTGCGTTCTGTCCATATTAGTTTTTGGCTAAATAGCTTAAAATTGATACGTTTTCTTTACGGAAAATTTGCTGGGCTTGTTCTTGGATTTCTTGGGCACTCACGGCCAAGTATTTTTCGGTTTCGTGGTTTAAATTTTCTGCATTGCCTAGCAATTCGAAATAAGCCAAATTCATAGCTTTATCCAATAAGCTCATTTCAGCAAATTCCATGGTAGATTCCACTTTGTTTTTCACCTTGGTAAGCTCTTCTATTGCCACAGGTGTACTTTTTAAGCGATCGAGTTCTTGCCAAATGGCTTGCTCGGCAGCTTCCATAGATACACCTGGAGCAGGTTTTCCCTCTACAACAAATAAGCCGGGATCTATGCTGCCTAAATGGCAGGCATTAATATCTGAAAATAAGTGTTGTTCCTTGAGCAAGCTGCGGTATAAACGAGAAGAGTTTCCCCGAGATAAAATATCAGAAAGTAAATCGGTAGTGTAAAAACCGGCACCTTGTCTTGAAGGCATGTGAAAGGCCATATACAAAGCATTTATAGGCACGTTTGCTTCTACTACTTGTCGTTTTTCTTGTAACTGGGCAGGCTCTACCGGCAAATTACGTGTAGGTTTTAGCCCCGAAGGTATTGGTCCAAACCACTGCTCTACCAATTTTTTAACTTCTGCCGTTTTAACTGCACCGGCAACTACCAAGATAGCGTTCGAGGGCACATAAAATTTAGTAAAAAAGGCTTTCACGTCTTCCATGGTGGCCTCTTCTATTTGAGTTAAGTTTTTACCAATGGTTGCCCACTGATACGGATGTTCAGTATACGCCAATGGGCGCATTTTCAACCAAACATCTCCATAAGGTTGATTTAAATAACGTTGCTTAAACTCTTCGCACACCACATTTTTTTGCACTTCGAGGCTCTTTTCAGAAAAAGCCAGACTTAACATCCGATCACTCTCTAACCAACAAGCTGTTTCTAAATTTACAGCCGGCAGTGTAATGTAATAGTTGGTAATATCGTTGCTAGTAAAAGCATTGTTTTCGCCTCCTACTCGTTGTAAAGGTTCATCGTAAGAAGGAATGTTCACCGAACCGCCGAACATCAAATGCTCAAATAGATGAGCAAAACCTGTTTGATTAGGTTGTTCATCTCGGGCACCTACATCGTACAACACATTAAGTACCGCCATGGGGGTGGTAAAATCTTCGTGCACCAACACCTGCAATCCGTTGGCTAAAGTAAATCGTTCAAAAGAAACCATATGCTAAAATAGAGCGCAAATGTACGCATTTAGGAGGTTTATTAATTCCTCAGCGGCTTATAATTCTCAAGAATTGATCATAATTAACTTGAAAGTATAGAAGGTAAAAAAATCAACTGTATCTTTGTTGCTATATGAATGTAGCAGATTTATTGAGCCGGGCTTTACAATTCGAATTCTTAAGCCAAGAGGAAGGGGTTTTTTTATTCAAAGAAGCAGCCACCGCCGATCTAATGTATACCGCCAACGAATTGCGCAAAAAACAAGTTCCAAACAATAAGGTTACCTGGATTATAGACCGCAATGTAAATACCACCAATGTGTGTATTGCCAATTGCAAATTCTGCAACTTTTTTCGTCGCCCGGGCCACGAAGAGAGTTACATTACCGATATTGAGACCTATAAGATTAAAATTGAAGAAACCTTCAGATATGGTGGAGAGCAATTACTATTACAGGGAGGCCATCACCCCGATTTAGGCTTGGACTTTTATGTCGATTTATTTAAACAATTAAAACAATTATATCCCAATCTAAAGCTTCATGCTTTAGGTCCGCCAGAGATTGCGCACATTGCAAAGTTGGAAGGCTTAAGTCATACCGAAGTACTAAAAGCTTTAATTGAAGCCGGCTTAGATAGCTTACCCGGCGCAGGAGCCGAAATTTTGAACGATCGGGTTCGCCGATTAATTTCTAAAGGCAAATGTGGTGGCCAAGAATGGCTAGATGTAATGAGAGCTGCTCATCAATTAAACTTAACAACATCGGCTACGATGATGTTTGGGCATATAGAAACCCTAGAAGAGCGTTTTGAGCACTTGGTATGGCTACGCCAAGTGCAAGCAGAAAAACCAGTTGATGCGAAAGGGTTTTTGGCCTTTATACCATGGCCATTTCAGGATGATGGCACTTTACTTAAAAAAGTACGGGGCATAACCAACCAAGTTACTGGCGATGAATATTTACGAATGTTAGCCTTAAGCCGCATTATGCTGCCCAATGTAAAAAACATTCAGGCATCGTGGCTAACCGTGGGTAAACAAGTAGGGCAATTATGTTTACATGCAGGCGCCAACGATTTCGGCTCTATTATGATTGAAGAAAATGTAGTTTCGGTAGCGGGCGCCCCACATAGATTTACCGCCAATGGCATTCAAGAAGCCATTAAAGAAGCTGGCTTTGAGCCCCAACTCCGTAACCAACAGTACGATTTCATCCCTTTACCAAAACAAATTGAAGAACAAATAATCAACTATTAATTATTTTGGATACGCTAGCCTTACATATAGAAGCCCTCATTTTTGCCTCTGAGCATAGTATTGGGCTAAGCGATATACAAGCCATCTGCGAAGCCGCTTTTGAACAATCTATTAGCGAAAAGGAGCTTAAAGAATGTATTGCGCTTATTGAGGAAAAATATAGCCTTCCTAACGTAGCCATCGAGTTGGTAGAAGTAGCCAATGGATATCAATTCCTTACCAAAAAAGATTTTCATGCAAGCATTAACCAGCTACACCTCCACCGAGCCAAGAAAAAATTAAGTCAAGCTGCCATAGAAACGCTAGCCATTATTGCCTACCGCCAACCCATAACTAAGCTAGAAATTGAGCAAATTAGAGGGGTTAACTGTGACTATACTGTTCAAAAGCTTTTAGAAAAAGAACTTATTAGCTTAGCGGGAAAGGCCGATGCTGTTGGAAAGCCGCTATTGTATCAAACCAGCGACTTGTTTATGGATTATTTTGGCCTTAAAAGCATAGCTGATTTACCTCAGTTAAAAGATTTTGTTACCGAGACCAACGAAATTGGCGAACAACAAGATTAATTTTTTGAGAATTTTATTTTTCTAGCTATTAGAAACTAAATTCTTACTAATTTTAAGTCATCAACTAGATTCTCATTTCTGATGAAAACGCCAAACAAGAAAGGTGCTACCAAAAGCACCGATGTCAAGAAAAATTCAGTAAGTAAGAAAGCTACGCCGAAGCCACCTTTAGGCTTTGTGGCCGGCGACGAAGATGATGACTTCGACTTATCACTAAACGATGATTTACAACTAGATGGTCTCGACTCCTTAGATGACGATGACGAGGATTTCTAGTACGCTATAAAATACTAATATGAAGCATTCGAAGCACAATCGAATGCTTTTTTGCATACAGCACCCTATGACTATAACCGAAGTTAGCAGCCCAAAAGAGCAACAAGCCTTTCTAGATATTGCTCGAAAAATTTATGCAGATGATGCCAATTTCATTTGCCCCTTAGATCAAGATGTGGAGGCTACGTTTCACCCAGAAACGAATAGCTTTTTTCAGCACGGTTCATGTACACGTTGGATTTTAAGCAACGAAAAAGGAGAGCATATAGGCCGGATTTCCGCCTTTGTTAACGATAAAAAGGCCTATCAACATGAAGTACCTACTGGCGGCATTGGCTATTTCGAGTGCATAAATGACCAAAAAGCAGCCGATTTATTATTTGATACTGCAAAAGAATGGTTAAGCAAAAAAGGTATGAAAGCCATGGACGGCCCCATAAATTTCGGCGAAAACGATACTTTTTGGGGCTTATTAGTAGAGGGCTTTACCCCGCCCTCTTATGGCATGAACTACCATAAACCATACTATCATTCACTTTTCACAAACTATGGTTTTACAAAACAGTACGAACAAATTACTAACCATTTAGACTTACGCATTCCTTTCCCGGAGCGTTTCACCAAAATTGCCGAGTGGGTTGCCGGAAAAGAAGGGTATCGCTTTGAGCACCTAAAAGTGACTGAATTCGATCGTTATGCGGATGATTTTATGGAAATTTACAACGACGCCTGGCAAGGTTTCGAAAACTTTGTTCCTCTAAACAAGGATATTGTGATGGATAGTTTCCGAAAGATGAAGCTCATTATGGATGAAAAACTGATTTGGTTTGCCTATGTAAACAACGAACCGGTATCATTTGTAGTTATTTTACCCGATGCTAATCAGTTAATAAAATCTTTCAATGGAAAATTAGGCCTTTGGCAAAAAATTCAATTTGTATACAATAAGTGGAAGGGCGTTCGGCGCATGCGGGCTGTGGTAATGGGCACCAAAATAGCCTTCCAGAAACACGGTTTAGAATCGGCTTTATTTATTAAGTTAAAGCAATATGTAATTCCTAAAAACCAGTACGACGAGTTGGAACTATCTTGGGTAGGTGATTTTAACGACAAAATGATTGCCATACACCAAGCAACAGGAGCCACTTTTGGCAAAAGGCACTTAACCATGCGTAAAATCTTCTAACAAAAAAGGCCTCTAGATTTCCCAGAGGCCTTTTTAATATAGAGATTGTAGTTATAATTAAACACTTACTTTAGCACGACGTAATTCTTCGTATAAATCAATTACTTTCTTTTGTAATTCAATTACGTCCGTTTCACGCTCTTGAAGTTTTTTGGTCAACACTTCTACTTCGTTATTATATTTCTCTTGTTCTTCGCTATCGGTAAAGGTTAGCAATTGAACAACCGTTAAACCGAAAAGTGCAGAAACTTGCTCTAAACGTGATAAATTAACATCGGTAATACCGGTTTCAATTTTAGAAAATGCAGGGATTGAGATATCTAACTGTTTAGCTACATCCTCTTGACTCCAAGATCGCTGGTGTCTCAGCAGCCGAATTTTTTTTCCTAATGTGTTCATTTTGGTATGGTTTAGGTGGTGTGTGTATTTCGTTATAGTTTATTTTTTTAATACTTTATTTTTCAATTTTTCCAAATCTAATCCTCCAAAATTGCCTGAACTCATGAGCAAAAGATTCGTATTTACAAAAGAATTTGTATTCAAATATGCTTCGAATATTTCAAAATTATCAAAAAATATTAACTTTTCGTTATTAAATGACTTTTTAACGATAGTTTCATCAAAAGGCGTCATTTGTTTTTGCTTAAAAGTTTGTTGATCTATTATTACTATTGGCTGATCTGCCTCATCCATAGTACTGGCGTATTCCTTCAAAAATTCGGCGTTTAAACTACTGAAAGTGTGCAATTCTATCGCCGCAATTAAATTACGTTCCGGGAATTGTTGTTTAACCGCATGTATGGTGGCTTCTAATTTTGACGGCGAATGGGCAAAATCTTTGTAAATTACACAATCATCGGTTTTTCCTACCAACTCTAAGCGACGGGCAGCACCTTTAAACGTAGAAATAGCGTCGTAAAAAACTTCGCCTGCTATTCCTAATTTTTCACAAACTAAACGAGCGGCCGATAGATTCATTAAATTATGTTCACCAAAAATTTGGAGTGGGACAAGGCCTTTATCGGTTACCAAAGAGGTTACTCCTTGGCTAATTTGATTGGCTGGAACACTGTAGCCAAACTTTTCTACCGAGGTATGTTTTGCAGACACTAGCTTATCTAAGTTTTTATCTTCTTGGCAATAAATCAATGCACCACCTGTTTGCAACGTATCTATAAACAAGTCGAACTGCTTAATGTAAGAATCCCAGGTTGGGAATACATTAATATGATCCCAAGCTATACCACTAATTACACCAATATGACCTTTATAGAGGTGGAATTTCGGCCGTCTATCAATTGGTGAAGCCAAATATTCATCCCCCTCAATTACAATAATGGGTGCTTCGTTGGTAATTTTTACCATGGTATCAAAGCCTTCTAACTGTGCGCCTACTAAATAATCGAAGTCTTTTTTTGCATACTGAAGTACATGCAAAATCATAGAAGTGATGGTTGTTTTTCCATGGCTACCGCCAATCACTACCCTGATTTTTTCTTTAGACTGTTCGTAAATATATTCTGGATACGAATAAATAGGCAAGCCTAACTCTTGGGCACGAAGCAATTCGGGGTTGTCTTCACGGGCATGCATGCCTAAAATAACCGCATCTAAGTCTTCCGTAATGCGTTCAGGGAACCAACCAAACTCTGCCGGCAAAATATCAAACCGAGCTAACCGAGATTTTGAAGGTTCATTAATTACATCGTCGGACCCACTCACTTGAAATCCTTTTTTGGCTAGAGCAATGGCCAGATTGTGCATTGCACTACCGCCAATGGCTATAAAGTGTACTCTCATGGTTTATTTTATAAATTTTGCCGCAGTCCAATCTTGTTTCACAAGGTGTGTTACATACCGTAAACCCAATGCGTGGGCAGCTTCTTTAATAATTTCTAAATCAGGATGTTCGTAAAAACCGCTCAGAATTAAACTTGCATTGGGTGCTAATACTTCCGCATAGCGTTCCATTTGGTCAAGCAATATATTGCGATTAATATTGGCCAAAATTACCTCATAGGTAGTGTTTGGAATAACGTCTTTGCCTCCCAAAATAGCTTGAATATTGGTCATACTATTCAACTCTGTATTCTCTAGCGTACTTTCAAAACACAAAGGATCATAATCAATAGCATCAACGGTTTGAGCGCCCATTTTCTTTGCCAAAATGGCTAAAATGCCTGTACCACAACCCATATCGAGCACCTTTTTGCCCGTAAAATCTTCGGCCAGGATTAACTCCATTACCGAAGCCGTAGTTTGATGATGTCCTGTTCCAAAAGCCATTTTAGGATCAATCACAATTTCGTAGGCAAATCTAGGCTCGGGCTCATGAAAGGTAGCCCGTACGTATACTTTATCGGCTACCGAAATAGGATGAAAATTACTCTCCCAGAGGGTGTTCCAATTCTCGTGCTTAATAGCTAGGTGGCTAAAGCTAAATTGGGCCTCGGCTTTGTAAGTATCAAGCACCTCTAGAATTGCTGTTTCGATATACAAAGAGCTAGGAATATAGCCTTTAAAGCCCTCTTCGGTTTCTTCAAACGTATCGAAACCTAAATCTGCCAATTCGGCAATTACTACATCGCGATAGGCTTCTACCCCTCCTGTTTGCGTAAATACTACTTCCTGGTAGCTCATTAGGCATTAAACGCTTTCACAATGTCTACAAAATCGCGTGATTTCAAGGAAGCGCCTCCAATAAGGCCTCCATCAATATCGGCTTGAGAAAATAACTCAGCGGCATTTTTTGGATTGCAACTTCCGCCATATAAAATAGAGGTAGATTGCGCTACAGCATCGCCGTATTGTGCCGCCAATAAATTCCGGATAAAAGCATGCACTTCTTGTGCTTGCTCTGGAGATGCCGTTAAACCTGTACCAATAGCCCAAACTGGTTCGTAGGCTAATACTACAGCACCGAATGCTTCTGCCGAAAGGTGAAATACGCCTTTTTGCAACTGACCTTTTAAGACATCAAAGAAATTACCAGACTCACGCTCTTGCAAGGTTTCGCCAAAACAAAAAATAGGCTTTAGATTATTAGCTAGTACGGAATCTACTTTTTCAGCTAGCAATTCGTTGCTTTCTGCAAAATACTGACGACGCTCAGAGTGGCCCAAAATTACATAGGTTGCACCTACCGATTTAATCATCGATGCCGATACTTCTCCAGTATAGGCTCCGGCTGCTGCTTGGTGGCAATTTTGGGCACCAATGGCAACATTTGGCGTTTGCTTGGCTAATTGCGCCAAGGCGTTTAAATGAATAAATGGCGGGCAAACAATTACTTGTTGACTTCCTAATACTTCATCTTGAACCATGGTTAATACTTCAGAAAACAGGGCTGTTCCTGCAGTAAAGTCTTGATTCATCTTCCAATTTCCGGCAACAATTTTTTTTCTCATAAAAGGATTCACTGTATTAAAACCTGCGATAGGCTTGTGTTTGTTCAAAAATATGTGTTAAAATACGTTTTTCTACTTCATCAAATACCCGGTTGCGGCGTTCATAAACCCGTTCGGCGGTCTCAAACACTTTCAACAGTGGATACTCTTCTAATCCTTGAGCGCCGCCCCAAGCAAAATCGGGTACAAAATTTCGGGGATAACCCGCACCAAATACATTGGCACTCACTCCTACCACCGTTCCGGTATTAAACATGGTATTAATTCCGCATTTGGCATGATCGGCCATTATTAAACCGCAAAATTGCAAACCCGTTTTACGGAAGCTCTGTTTGCCATACTCCCACAAACGCACTTCGGTATAATTATTTTTTAAGTTCGAATTATTAGAATCGGCACCAATATTGCACCATTCG
>JBJTNJ010000046.1:0-5324 GCA_046074005.1 Sphingobacteriaceae bacterium | reverse complement strand
GGTATCGTTGTCTAATCCATAAACAAGATCTTCGTTTACATCGGCAAAAGGGAGAGTTTTGTTTTCTGCTTCTTCTTTATAATCGAGTGTTTTGATATTTTGCGTGCAATCTTCGAGGTAATTTTCTTTTAAGCTTCCTGCACTGGGTTTTACGGTAGCCTTCATCCCATGAAAAGTAATGGACCCGTTATACCAGGTTTCTGCAGTAAGGGGTACATGACATTCGGCATTGTATTGGCCTTGCTCCCATTTTTCTCCAACTCCCACCGCATGCCAAGCATTCCAAACTTGAATATTTTCGTAAGAGCCCTCTGGAAATCCAACTAAATCCATTGTTTGTAGCGTTTTATCTCTCATTACATAGAAATTAGTCATGAAATTCATCAATTGGGTACAGGTGAAAAAATTAAGTGCCAAGGCTAGTTTGTAAGATGCTTGTTTGTCTTTTTTAAGTGGATACACGGTATACTTATTAGCAGGTGTTTGAATATCATCTATATAGCCCGATTTCCCGTTTACTAGAATGTAAAACCAATGACTCATTACGGTGGAATTATTGTGCACGTAATGTGGATCTCCAACGGGTATATAATGTTCACCTTCATAAGTGTTGGGCATGTCATTTGATTTAGGGTCGTCGAAAGATCTCCATACCATAGGATCGTTCGTAAAACCCCCATACTTCCATTTTGGTGCTAGAAACTTGTTATCCCACCAGTTATAAGCGGCTAGGCCCATTATATCGCAAAAAGACTCTATAAGTGATTCTGTTTCCCCAAGCATTGGGGTCGGATCGTATGTGCTCTCCGATAATGGGGTATTCTCATCTGGACTTATTGGGTATAGATTGAGATTTTCATATAAAATTCCATGAGTTATTTCATGCCCAATAATATCTCTACTCACCAGTAAGCCTTGTGGTTCTACTGTAGAAAAATAGATCCACCGGTTTGATGGCTTGTATCCTGTAATTTCAGGCATGTTATGTACAACAGTAGTGATTGTCACATTTCCTGCTTTGTCATAACTGTTCCAATCGTAAAATAAGTGGGTGAATTCGGTAAATCGTTGTACCCCATCCATAATACTTTGCGCTACTTTAGGATCAAAGGGGTGGCTAAACGAAGGATCGTATTCATTTAAGGTTTTTAACTTATTATACGGACCCTTTATATTTGGTAGTGAAACTATTCCAGAGAAAGGATAGAATTTGTCTAATTTCTCGGGTGTAAGGAGGGACTCGGTTCCTGCGCCCACTTCTATGTTTGCATAAATTCCAATAGATTTTTCGGCGCACATGGCTAAGGCTGTTGTATAGGGTGTAACCAATGGAGCGGGAATAATGCCAATAAAATTTCCCTTTTCTTCTTCGTAAAAAGGTAAATACACTGTGGCTGTAATTGGCTGAAGGCCGTGATATAGAGTTTCTACATTATATAAACCGATTCCTACGGGATTATACATGGTACCAAGTATTCCTTGTTTGGGGTCTTTTGGGTAAAGATTTTGACCCTTGGTGGATGTACAGATTCCTGTTAATATAAGTCCTATTAATACAGTAAATTGGTATATTATTCTCATTATCTTACAATTTTTTATAAAATTAGTAAAATAATTTAATTAATAAGAAATATTAGATAACCTAGCAATTTTAGGAGACGAACGGTATAAATAGCCGATGAGCAACCAGAAAGCTTGTTAGAATTATAAAATTTTATGGGAGTTACTTCAGTAATTTTGCCTCATTCCAAAATACATCCATTTCTTCTAAGCTCATTTCTTTGAGGTTTTTCCCCAATTCTTGTGCTTTACTTTCTAAATATTGAAAGCGTTTAATGAATTTTTTATTGGTTTTTTCGAGTGCATCTTCAGGGTTGATATTAATGAAGCGTGCGTAATTAATAAGAGAAAATAGCAGATCGCCAAATTCGCCTTCGGCTTTTTCGAGGTCAATTTTTTCGGTAGAAGCGGCATTGAATTCGTCTTTAAATTCCTGCAGTTCTTCTTCTACCTTTTCCCAAACTTGGCTTTTTTCTTCCCAATCGAAGCCTACACCACGAGCTTTTTCTTGAATGCGTGATGCTTTAATAAGTGCCGGTAAGGAGCTAGGAACTCCGCCCAATACCGATTTATTTCCTTCTTTGAGCTTCAACTGTTCCCAATTGCGTTTTACTTCGGCTTCGTCTTTTACGCTAATATTACCATACACATGCGGATGGCGTGATATTAATTTATCGCAAATGCCATTAAGTACTTCGGTAATGGTAAATTGTTGTGTTTCTGAAGCTATGCGTGCATAAAACACTAGGTGTAGCATAAGGTCGCCAAGTTCTTTGCGAATTTCTTGAACATCGCCATCTAAAATAGCGTCAGAAAGCTCGTAGGTTTCCTCAATGGTAAGGTGTCGCAAACTTTCCATGGTTTGCTTTTGGTCCCAAGGGCATTGCTCCCTTAGGGTGTTCATAATAGTTAATAAACGGTCGAAAGCGCTAGTAGGGCTTTGGGCGCTAGCCGGTGGAATGGTTGCGGGCATTATAATTTCGACGTGATCTCTGTGCTTAAGGGTTCTACTTTAGATGGGAAATAGGCTATATAATTGCCATTTTCGTCAATTAAAAACTTCCCAAAGTTCCAGCCTACGGTTACATCTTCTTTTCCGTTATTTGCTTTTTGGCAAAGCCATTGGTATACAGGGTGTTGGTTTTTCCCTTTTACGTCAATTTTTTCGGTCATTTGGAAGGTAACGCCATAGTTTTTGCTGCAAAATTCACTAATTTCTAGTGCCGAGCCTGGTTCTTGGCCTAAAAATTGATTGCAAGGGAAACCCACGATAATGAGTTTATCTTTATAACGTTCCTGAAGTTTTTGTAATCCATCATATTGCGGGGTATAGCCACATTTAGAAGCGGTGTTTACGCACAATACCTTTTTTCCTTTAAACTCTTTAAAGTTGATTTTAGTTTTTCCATCTAAAGACATAATGGATAAATCGTAAAATGATTTTCCGGAAACGGTGTTTACTTCATTTCCTTTTTGAAAGAAGTTAAGGTAATATAGGGCGGCGGCACTGCTAAGTACCAGCACGGCAAAGCTTAAGAATATTTTCATGTGTGTTTAATTTTAAACCTAAGGTAAGGCTAAATTTTCTATTTCAATGTCAAAAACAAGCAATCAATCAAAATGTGTATTTTTGCCGATATGGAAACCACTTCTGCCAAACCAGCTTCATCGTCATTTGTAGTAATGAATGAGCTCGTACTGCCCAACGATACCAATACCTTGAATAATTTAATGGGGGGGCGATTATTACATTGGATGGATATTGCGGCCGCAATATCGGCACAAAAGCATTGCAACCGCATTGTGGTAACGGCTTCGGTAGATAATGTATCGTTTCATCAGCCTATTAAATTGGGCGATGTGGTAACCATTGAGTCGAAAATTACCCGTGCATTTAATACCTCGGTAGAGGTTCGTTTGGATGTGTGGGCCCAAAACATTCCATCGGGAACCAAGTTTAAATCGAATGAAGCCTATTATACTTTTGTGGCTTTAGATGAATTGGGGCAAACGGTTCCGGTTCCTCCAATTTTGGTAGAAACTGCCGAAGAGCAGAAATTATTTGATGGGGCCTTGCGTCGCCGACAATTGCGTTTAGTACTGGCTGGTAAAATGAAAGCCGACGATGCTACCGAGCTAAAAGCGCTTTTTACTAAAGAGTAATTAGCTTCCTAATTCTAAAATTCGATCGAATTCTACTGCTTTTAAAGGCATTACCGATAAACGTCCTTGACGTACCAAGGCGATGTCTTTTAGGTATTCATCGCTCTTAATCTGGCTTAAAGTAACTGGATTTTTTAATGTCTCTACCGGGGCCAAATCTACTACTACCCAATTGGTGTCGTCAGTAGTGGGATCTTGGTAAAATTCGCGAACCACTTTGGCAACTCCCACTACACACATGCCCTCGTTACTGTGGTAAAATAACACCAAGTCGCCCTCTTTCATGGCTTTTAAATTGTTTCGGGCTTGGTAATTACGAACGCCATCCCAAAAGGTGCGTTTATCTTCGTTAAACTTTGTCCAGCTGTATTTAAAGGGCTCTGATTTTACTAACCAATGATTCATATTAGTGGATGATTTTAAAAATAAGTTCTTTTAGCAATTCGCCATCGGTGGTATTTCCGCTGGCATCTACACCTTTAGATTTTAAGTCGTAATTGCGCAGATAGCCAATAATTTGAAATAATTTGGCTTTAGTGTAGCTGCGGCCCGCCAATTCGTAATCTTTTACGAAAAAAGGATTTACACCCAATTCTCTAGCCAAGCCTTGTGGAGATTTGTCTATGGCATAGTGATATTTTAACACCTTGCTGAAATAAGTGTTTAATACGCCTAATACCATTTGTATAGGGTTTGCTTTGGGGTTGGCAGCAAAATAATCGATAATTTGATTTGCTTTTACCACGTTTCGTTTAGCCAAGGCATCTTGCAGCTCAAACACATTGTATTCTTTGCTAATACCAATATTATCTTGAATTTGTTCGGGGGTAATTTCGTGGCCTTTTGCCAAATTCAATAATAATTTGTCTAGCTCATTGGCAATTTTAGAAAGATCGTTGCCGAGGTATTCGGCTAGTAAAGCGGCTCCACGAGCATGCATGCCAAAACCTTTTTCGCGAACGTAGTCTTCAATCCAGGCCGGAATTTTAGAATCGTATAGCGGGGTAGATTCAAATACTACGCCATTTTTTTCTATGGCCTTATAGGTTTTTTTGCGCTTATCAAATTTTCCGTATTTGTAGCAGAGCACTAAAATGGTACTCGGTAACGGATTTTCTAAATAAGCCAACCAAGGGTCGCTCCCTTTTTTATCGTCGTCGTCTTTGCCCCATTTTACTTCTTGGGCTTCCTTGAGTAGTACCACTTGGTAATCGCTCATCATGGGATAGCGTTTTACAGTGTTTAGGAGGGTGGCAATATCAGTTTCTTTGCCGTATAAAATGGTTTGGTTAAACCCTCTCTCGGCTTCGTTTAATACCGTATTTTCTAATAAATCGCTTATTTTGTCGATATAATAGGGTTCTTCTCCATGTACTAAATACAGGGGTTTAAAACTTCGGGCTTTTATATCCCTAACGATTTCGGTAAGTGTCATTACTGCTGCCAAATTACAAATTATTTAGCCCCATTTCTACCATTTTTTTCTGAAATTAGCGGCCATGTTCGCCTTTCAACAAACGCCTTTAGCTTTTCCGTCGTACTCCTTTAAATTAAAGGAAGAGGCCGGGCAGATGTATATTTTTGATGAGTTTATAAAAAAG
>JBJTNJ010000045.1:0-9280 GCA_046074005.1 Sphingobacteriaceae bacterium | reverse complement strand
GCGGCAGATACACTCTACTAAATGATCGTTTACCATGCCGGTGGCTTGCATGTGGGCATAGCAAATGGTGGTGCCAAAAAACTTAACGCCTCGTTTCTTGAGATCTTTGGCAATCTTATCGGAAAGTTCGGTGCGGGCGGGCACCTCTTTCAAACTTTTCCAATGGTTTACAATCGGCTTTTTTTCGGGAAGATATCCCCAAATAAATCTGGAAAAACTCCCAAATTCTTTTTGAATGTCTAAGAAAATTTGGGCATTGCGAATGGTGGATTGTATTTTTAAGCGGTTGCGAATAATTCCGGTGTCTTGCATTAAACGCTCGGTATCTGCTACGGTAAATTGCGCTACTTTTACCGGATCGAAATTGGCAAAGGCTTTTCGGTAGCCTTCTCTGCGACGCAAAATGGTCATCCAGCTTAAGCCCGCTTGCGCTCCTTCTAATACCAAAAACTCAAATAACACGCGGTCGTCGTACACGGGTTTTCCCCATTCTTCGTCGTGGTACTTTACATATAAGGGGTCGGTGCCGCACCAGCCGCAACGAACTATCGAATCAAGATTCATTGGTTTTTTGTAAAAAATAAACTTAAAAATTGCTAAACGCTCTATGCATTCAGTTCATCCCAATACTCTACCGCTCTACGATAGTGTGGAATAACAATGGAACCACCCACCAAGTTGGCAATCATAAAAATCTCGTTCATCTCCTCGGAGTTTACACCCGCTTCGTGGCATTTGCCCAAATGATATTTTATGCAATCGTCGCAACGCAAAACCATGGAGGCTACCAACCCCAACATTTCTTTGGTTTTTACATCCAAGGCGCCATCTGCATAAGTGGTGGTATCGAGTGCAAAAAAGCGTTTGATATTGGTATTTGCACTTTCCATAATCCGATCGTTCATTCGGCTACGGTAATCGTTAAATTCGTTTACTAGTTTTCCCATGGTTTAAATTTACGCTTCTAAATCTAATTCTAGTGTAGGATCCCAAAATAGGGATTTAAACTCTTGCACTTGATCATTCTGTACCTCTATTCCTTCGGCTTCGAGCAGTTCTTGCATACGAGTAGGGCTTTCGAAATGGTGTTTTCCGGTAAGCAAGCCCTGGCGGTTTACCACTCGGTGGGCTGGTACCAGCGGATGCACGGTGTGGGCTCCATTCATGGCATAGCCTACCATTCGCGACGAACCTTTGCTACCCAAATAGGCCGCAATGGTACCATAAGAAGTTACCCGGCCTGGCGGAATTAAACGGACCACTTGGTATACTTGCTCAAAAAAATCGGCTCTATCCATTAAGCAAAGCTAAAACGTACGTAATTAATGTTTTTATCGTGGGCCAAGTATTTTTTCTCGTAATAGGTTTTAATAGATAATACCTCATCTACCAAATCAGAACGGTATAAATCTTCAGTACTTACGTGTAGCTTTAAGCCCATTTGCGCAATGGTTTCTAGCGTATAAGCATAAAAGCCGTCATTATCTGTTTTTAAATTGATGGGCGCCGATTCCTGCAAAATAGATTTGTATTTTTCTAAAAATCGAGGAGCGGTTAAACGTTTCTTTTCTCGACTTACTTGCGGTTGCGGATCGGGGAAGGTGATCCAGATTTCGCTCACTTCGTTCTCATCAAAATAATCGAGTATTTGTTCTATCTGAATGCGCAGAAAAGCCACATTCTGTATCCCCTCTTCGATGGCTGTTTTGGCACCACGCCAAATGCGATTGCCTTTATAATCGATACCAATAAAGTTTTTTTGGGGAAATAATTGCGCCAAGTTTACGGTATACTCTCCTTTGCCACAGGCCAATTCCAACACCAGGGGAGCCTTGTTGTTGAAATGCGTGGCACTCCAACTACCTTTTAATGCTTTTCCGGCATCTAATTGGTATACATTAGCGAATGTTTCTATTTCGGCAAATCTGCGAAGTTTATCTTTACCCATGGCTTTAGTTTAGGGCAACAAAAATAGTTTTATCTTTGAAGCAACCGTGGAAAAAAACGCAAAAATATATGTAGCCGGCCATCGAGGGATGGTGGGTTCGGCAATTCTTAGAAAATTACAGGCCGAAGGCTATAGCAATTTGTTAATTCGCAGTTCGCAAGAGCTCGATTTACGAAACCAACAAGCCGTTGCCGATTTCTTTACGGCTGAAAAACCAGACTATGTATTTTTAGCTGCCGCCAAGGTGGGTGGTATTGTAGCAAACAATACCTACCGGGCCGACTTTTTGTACGAAAATTTGGCCATACAGAACAACGTAATTCACCAAGCATACCTGCATGGAGTGAAAAAATTATTGTTTTTGGGCTCTAGTTGTATCTACCCTAAATTGGCGTCACAACCCTTAAAAGAAGACTATCTACTTACCGGTTTACTAGAACCCACTAACGAGCCTTACGCCATTGCCAAAATTGCCGGCATTAAATTATGCGATGCCTACCGCAGCCAGTACGGCTGTAATTTTATTTCGGTAATGCCTACCAATTTGTATGGCTATAACGATAATTACCACCCAGAAAATTCGCACGTATTGCCTGCTTTAATAAGAAAATTTCACGAGGCTAAAACTAGCGATGCCACAAACGTAACGGTTTGGGGAACGGGCAGCCCCCTACGAGAGTTTTTATTTGCCGATGATTTGGCAGACGCTTGCTATTTTTTAATGCAAGAATACAACGAAGCTGGTTTTATAAACATTGGCACGGGCCACGATTTAAGCATTAAAGACCTGGCCCTTTTAGTAAAGGATGTAGTTGGTTTTACCGGCGATTTGGTGTTTGATCCCAGCAAACCAGATGGAACTCCACGTAAATTGATGGACGTTTCTAAACTGCACAAACTAGGCTGGAAACACCGTATTGAATTACAAGAAGGATTGGCTTTGGCCTATCAAGATTTCCTAAAAAAAATATGAAAAACATGAAAAAATTAGCACTAAGTCTATTATTTATTGGCACAAGCCTAAGTATTTTCGGACAATCTGTCGAAAAAATTAAGGAAAGGAATGTAAGCCGTATTATCAAAACCCTAACAGCCGACGATATGGAAGGCCGGGCTACCTTTTCGGCTGGGATTGACAGGGCTGCCAATTTTATCGAAAGCGAATTCAAAAAAATTGGCTTGCAGCCGCTAGCTGGAGAAAGCACCTTCCGCCAATCGTTTAGCATGAACCGCATTAAGCCGCTAAGCAGCACGGTGAGTGTAAACGGGAAAGCACTTCTTGCAGAGCAAGTACTTATTAGCAGCGATCAAACTAATTTAAGTTGGACCGAAGCTAGTGGCATAGAAAACATTCAACTTGCCGCCGGAGCTACCTTTGTAAATCGCTACCGCGAAATTTTACGTGCTAACAAATCGGCCATTGTATGGGTTGACCCACAATATACCGATGCGTTTAAACGCCTTCGCGATGCCTCTTTAAGAACCCGGATGGCCGAAAAACCAAGGGCTACTTCGGTGGTATTTATTTTAAGCGACCAAGTGGCTACTTCTTACAGCATTACAGCAAGCAATAGCATCGATCAAGCGCCGCTATGTAACGTGGCGGGCATGATTCCTGGAAAGTCTAAAGCAAAAGAATACGTGGTTTTCTCTGGACATTACGATCATTTGGGTATTGTGAAAGCAGTAGAAGGCGATTCTATTGCAAACGGTGCTGACGATGATGCTTCGGGCACTACGGCTGTAATTGCCTTGGCCAAGTATTACAAAAAGCTAAACAACAACGAGCGTACCTTAATTTTTGTAGCTTTTACGGCCGAAGAGGTGGGTGGTTTTGGTTCTAGGTATTTTTCTTCTAAACTAAACCCCGATGAGGTGGTGGCCATGTTTAACATCGAAATGATTGGCAAAGAATCGAAGTTTGGCAAAAACAACGCATTTATTACCGGCTACGAACGTTCAGATTTTGGAGAAATTTTACAACGCAATTTAGTGGGTACCGATTTTAAATTTTATCCAGATCCCTACCCTAGTCAAAACCTCTTTTACCGCAGCGACAATGCTACATTAGCTGCTCTAGGCGTTCCGGCACATACCATTTCTACCGATCAGATTGATATTGATAAATTCTACCATACGGTGAACGATGAAGTAGAAACACTAGACGTTTCGAATATTACAGCGACTATTAAGGCCATTGCACTAAGCTCTAGAAGCATTGTGAGTGGAAAAGATACGCCGAAACGGATACCGAAATTGTAAGGAATCTGCTGGCGAAATCATGCTGAGCCTGACGAAGTATAACGTTTAACTTTCTACAAACTCAGGCTGACATTATTGGATTAGTTCATGGTGCAGGTTGTACAGCCTGTGCAGTAATAAGCCACGTATCCAAAAATGCCACTTTTCTTTAATTTGCAGCCACCTGCCACATCTCCTCCACTACAAGTACAATTTTTTGGAGCCTCTGCTAAATTTAGCACTTGCAAATTTGGCATTAAGGTTTTGATGGCTGGGTCATTAGGAACAACTAAACCAATTTGCACCCCATATAGGTAGGTTTTTGCAAATACATATTTGCTATTTTCTTCTTTTCCTGCAAAATCAAGAGTGTCAAAATTTGGCCTGGGGATATGTTTATAAATAATATCATAGGTGCGCTTAATTTCTTTTTCAACCTCAGGGATTTTGAAAAATCCTTTTAAGCCCACGGCTGATAAACTAGCGGGATTAGGTGGAGAATGCATATCAATAAGATCATTTTCCGCTAGGAGCACTCCTTCAATTAACCAATCTGAATTTGTTTTTGTCTTTTTACCTATACAAGAACCCGTACAAGTGCTTTGCAAGCAACCATAACCTAAATCTTGGTTATAAAATGTGGTACAACTACCTCCAGCTGTACACGAATAGCCTCCGCCCTCCTTAGCAAGTTTAGATTCATTTGTCTTAACATTAATCATTAAAAAAACGTATCCAGCTGGCAGGTCAAATGAAACGGAGCTATGTTCTACATTGGTAAAATTCCACCGGGTGCCTATTGGTAAATAAATCTCGTTGCCCAATAATCTTTTCTCCTCAAGCACTTCTACATCAGCACTGCTCAAATCTTGAGAATTTAGTGAATCTACCTTATTACAAGCAACAGAGCTTAAAATGGCTACTGTTAAGTAGCCAGAAACAACCAAATTCGCTCCCGTTTTCATACCTATAAAAACGAACCGAATAAATAATTGGTATGATAAAATGGTGCATAGGTGGAATTTATAAAGCCTTACGCATCACATAATCGTTTAACACGAAAGAATGATACGGAATGTCAAGGGTTTGATGAATATCAAACCCTTGTTTTTTATAAAAATCTACTGCTTTATTTCCTCGGTTTACATTTAGCTCTAAAATACGTCCACCCGCTTGTTTGGCCCGAGTACTTACCTCTGCTATCAACAATTTGCCCGTGCCCTTACCTTGTTCGCTGGGTAAAAGGTAAAGCTTGTGAAGCTTAAATACTTGTTGCTCTACATTTGTTTCACTAAAGGCTGCAAAACCTACGGCTAGTCCGTTGCGTTCGGCAACTAAAAAGGTTATGCCTTCGCTAAATTGCTGAGCCAAGGCTGCGGGAGAATACATCTCCTTCAGCATAAAGCTAATTTGTTCGGCCGAAATAAAAGAAGCATAGGTTGGCCACCATGTATCTTCTGCTAGTTGACCTATGGTAGGTATATCAACCGGGTTTGCCTCTCGAATACTTATACTCATAAATATTCGGCAATAAATAAGAAGGGTTGCTCAAAAGTAAGGGCGTAAAAGCCATCTTTTTCGGTCTCAAACTCATGATAGCCTAGGTGGCGTAAACCCTCCGTTTGCAGCTGTTGCGCATCGTGCATTAAGTGTATTTTTTGTCCGCCTACTTGCCATTTACTAAAGCCGGAGCGAATAGGCATAATTTTTTTATCAGTGGTAAAAATTACCAGATTGATTAAATCCACAAACAATACATAGTCTTTCAGCAAAAACTCTTCGGCAATAATATTTACCGCTGGATAGCCTTCAGCTACCAAATATTTCAAGGCGTCTTCTAATGGCTCGTACTCGGTAAGCACAATGTGAGTGTGTTCTTGGGCATTAAAATTAGGATTATCGGTAACTACGGCATCTATTTTAATACCCAAAGAATCGGCATATTCATATACCTCTTCGGTTACTAGTACCGTGGGGCTCCATTCTAATAATTGGCCCAATTGTTCGCTAGGAAAATGCGCCAAACTTACTATGAGCAAAGCGGGCTCTTGTTTTTCTCGAACAATGTGGTGCGACGACATCTTATTTTAACACTTCAGCAATAGGCGAACCAATACAACCATTAGGCATTTGGATATGCAATAAAGCGGCCAATGTTGCCGAAATATCGCTCATGTGTGCAGTAGCATTGGTGTGGCCTTGCTTAATACCCCAACCCATAAATACCAATGGAATGTGCGCATCATAAGGGTTCCAAGTGCCGTGGGTGGTGCCGGTAGTACCGTAGCCACTATACCAACCTGGTTGCAATAAAATTTGAATAATCCCACTTCGATCGCGGTTATAGCCATTTTGAATTTTAGGACGTAAGGTTTCTGGTAAACTACTTGACTGCACATCTCGTTGATCTACCACATTGGCAACACCAACTTGGGTGCTTAAAAAAGCAATACAATCGGTAATAATGGCTTGCTCATTTAGCTTAGACTCGGCAATGAGGTTGTTATTTAAATTTACTTGGTAGTTTAGTAAGCTTAAAACCAAATTTTTGGTTTGATACTTAGACTCTAAAAAGCTGTTTAAGTCTTTGGTAATTTGGGTACTTGGCCAAAGGCCAGCCGGTATTTTCTGGTCTAATAAGAAGTTCGCATTATGAGCAGCCCCATGATCGGCAGAAAGAAAAACAGTATACTTTCCTTTGCCTATGGTTTTGTCTAAATAGCTAAAAAACGTGGCTAAATCTTGGTCCAAACGTAAATAGGTATCTTCCATTTCTATGGCATTCGGACCAAACTGATGTCCGATATAATCGGTAGAGGATAAACTTACCGCCAAAAAATCGGTTACGGTATTTTTACCTAATTGCTCATTTTCAATAGCCGCTTTTGCCATATCAAGAGTGAGCGTATTGCCATAAGGCGTAGTGCGCAACAAAGAATAGTTAGGCGTAGTTGCTCCGTTTAATTTGATAGGAAACGTAGGGGTAGTTGCTCCCGGAAACTTGCCTTCGTACGGGCTATTATCGGTGGTGCTTTGCACATAGGTACCTAATGGATACAAGGTATTCCAACCCTTACTTAAATAACTGTCCGCTTGTTTTTGGCCGTTTACTTTTTTCACCCATGCAGGCAATTCGGTCATGTAAAAGCTACTACTAATCCACCCACCGGTTAAATCATCGAACCAGTAGGCTGCATTGGCGGCATGCCCCGCCGGCAAAATGGCTCCACGATCTTTTAAGGCAATACCAATTACTTTCGATTTAAAATTGGTAGCCAACTTTAATTCATCGGTAATGGTGGTGGCTAATAAATTACGGGGCGACATTTGACCGGCTTTAGACGTACTGCCTACGGTTTGTACCGTTTCGTCTTCGGTGCAGTACATTGATTTTCCGGTTTTTTGAACAATAAAATCGTTACCCGCAATACCATGAATGGCTGGCACCGAGCCCGTGTAAATGGTACTATGCCCAATGGCGGTAAAAGTAGGAATGTAGTCTATCTGCGTATTTTCGCACGAAAACCCTTCGTTTAGTAAACGTTTAAATCCGCCACTTTGGTAGCGATCGTAATAGCGGTATAAATAATCCCAACGCATTTGATCGACCACCAAGCCTACTACCAACTTTGGCCGTGGTAAAGAACTAGTAGCCGGGTTGGCCGATTTAGACTGTGCCTGTACTACTAAGGTGCTAAAAAATAGGCAACTAACTAGGAGATTCTTAATTCTGCTCATGGGCGTATACTTATACCACAAATATCGTTAAAACTTCAGGTTTAACGAAATTAAGAAATTACGAGTGGCTTGCGGATAGTAGTAGTTTTCGGTGGTAAAATCTCCCCCATAAATATAACTAAAGGTATAGCCGCTGGCTTCGTATTTCTTGTTAAACACATTATTTACCAGCAGAGACAAGCCTATATTTTTAATCGATTTTAGCTTAAAATCATACTGAAAACGCAGGTTATGTACCAACATTTCTTTTATTTCACGAGCGCTACTAGAGGTGTTATCTAAATATTGGCGACTCACATATTTACCTATAAAAGCAATTTCGGCATTTTTAAAAGGCATAAACTCCCATTCGCCAGAAGCAACTATAGCAGGCGAAAAAGCAATGGAGGTATTCGTAAATTCGGTACCTATTTGCGTACCATTATCGTAATCATCAATATAATTCGTAAAGCGTTTAATCTTATTTTGGCTCCAAGCTATAGTGCCTCTCCAAGCCCATTGGCTACTAAGTTTTGCGCTTGCATCTAGCTCTAAGCCTAAGCGGTAGCTATCGGGCACATTGGTGCGGCTATATTCGCCTACATCATTAATAGCGCCAGTTAAAATAAGTTGGTCTTTGTACTTCATAAAATACCCGTTTAGTGCTGCCCTAAAATTGCTACGGCTAAATCGATAACCCGCTTCTACATCGGTTAGGCGCTCCGACAGGGGCCTGCTTGCCGGAGTTGAATTCACAAAATCGTCGCGGTTGGGTTCTTTATTAGCTACTGCTACAGAGGCATAGAGCTGTTCTTGAGGGTTTAATTGGTAGCTTAAACCCACCTTCGGATTAAAGAAGTGTAGAACCACTGCTTGTTGAATGTTCTGCAAATTGGTATCGTAGCCTATAAAATGAGTGGCTACCCTGCGGTATTGCATATCGGCATACATGCTTAAGGGGCCGCTTTGTAGGGTTGATTTGCCATAGATCGTAAAATCGGATTTAAAGCCATCGTTATCGTAATAATGCTGTCGAATTTGACTATCGGAGGCGTAGGTAGCCCAAATAATTTCGCCAAAATGACGGCCTTTATACTCATTATAAGCGCCCCCCAAGGTAATATCAAGCCCTGTTTTAGGCGTATAATTTAAGGCAAAAGTGCTGCCATAAAAATCGTTATCTAACCACCGGCGACGAATTAAATCGGTTTGAGAAATAGTGGTTCCACCAATTACCACCGGGCTTAAGCCGTAATCGGCAAAATCTTGGTCGTTTTTATATTCTTCATAATAACCCCGGCCATAGGTATAATGAAATGCCCCACTCAAGGAAAGTAGCGGACTAAAGGTATGGGCATATAACAATTGGTAATG
>JBJTNJ010000044.1:0-13832 GCA_046074005.1 Sphingobacteriaceae bacterium | reverse complement strand
GGTGCTTAAAAATTCGGGTGGGGCACCGTTAGCATCTTTAGACGTCGCCATTCGCTCCCAAAAATCTACCGCTTTTTCTGGATTATACCCCGCCATGGCCATAAAAAGTAGGCCTAAATGATCGGCTTCCGATTCTTGATTACGAGAATATTTCAACAAGGCCAAGGATCCGCCTATTCCATATAATTTACCAATGGCTTGCTGCGTAGTTTGAGATTGATTGCCTGTAATAGCCCCCAATAAATTGCCACCCGCTTGGGCTGCCAAAGTTTGCGAATAGCGTTCGGCCGAGTGGCGGGCAATGGCGTGAGAAATTTCGTGACCCATAACGGTGGCTAAGCCTGTATCGTCTTTTGTAATAGGCAAAATACCAGTGTATACGGCCACTTTACCGCCAGGCATACACCAAGCATTAATCTCTTTGCTTTCTACTAAATTAAACTCCCATTGATAGTTTTGGGCAGCATCGGGGTATTTTTCTTTCAAATAAGCGTCAATTACCGTGGCAATTTTCTTCCCTACAACTTTTACCCGTTCTGCATCGGCGGTATTGCTAATAACCTTTGTTTTAGGCTCTTTTAAAAACTCTTGGTAGGCCGTAACCGCCGATTTATTAATTGTTTCGTCGCTTACCAAACTCAACTGACGACGACCGGTAACAGGTACTTTAGCACAAGAAACTGCAAACATAGCCACGGCTAATACTGCAAAGAAAGGAGTACTTTTTTTCATACAGCTATAACGATAAAAAAACTAGGGTGTTTTCCGTTTAAACAAATTTACTCTACTTTCGCTCCCTCGTAGTAAACGTTCTATATTTTTTTGGTGAGTAACCAAAATAAGCACACAAATACACATTCCATACAATAAAATGGAGCGTATAGGCGAATGAAAGACGAATACAATACTCAGCGGAAATGAAAATCCAGCACATATAGAGCTCAAAGAAACGTAGTTCGAAATGCTAAGCACCACTATAAACACCAAAACGCAAATCATGGCCGCCTGAAAATGAACCGCCAAAATCATTCCGAAAAGTGTGGCAATACCTTTGCCTCCTCTAAACCCAGCAAATATGGGAAATAGGTGGCCCAATACCGCCGTAATGCCCAAAGCCAATTGGTAATTTACAAATTGTACCGAATCTTGCGGACCAGTAACCGATAAGCCGATAAAAGCCGCCAAATTGGTAGCCGTCCAGCCTTTAAAAATATCAATAACCATTACCGCAATACCGGCTTTTTTACCCAAAACCCTAAAGGTGTTGGTAGCCCCGGCATTTCCGCTACCATATTCGCGAATATCAATACCATAAAAGCCTTGCCCTAGCCATACCGCAGTAGGGATAGAGCCGAATAAATAGGCCAAAATGAGTGCCGATATGGAATAAATTGAAATCATGCGGGTACAAGTATACGGAAAAACACTTTTAAACGCTAATTCGAGCGGTTAAGCACGGCATATTAGTAAGCATTTTGGTATATTTGTACTGTGAAAACAAAAAAAACTGTACTCTTAATTATGGATGGTTGGGGCTTAGGAAAGTCCGACTATTCTGATGCTATTGCCCAAGCCAATACACCCTTTTACAAATACTTAGTACAAACGTATCCGAACGCCCGTTTAGAAGCTTCGGGAGAAGCTGTGGGCCTACCTGCTGGGCAAATGGGTAATTCTGAAGTTGGCCACATGAATTTAGGGGCGGGCAGAATTGTATATCAAGAGCTCGGCAGAATTAATAAAGCCGTACACGATGGTGCTTTGGCTACAGATCCTGTGCTAACCAACGCCTTCGATTATGCCAAAAAAGAAGGCAAAAATGTGCACTTTATCGGTTTATTATCCGATGGAGGAGTACACGCTCACATTGATCATCTAAAAGGATTATGTGATGCGGCCAAAGCAAACGGAGTATCTAACGTATTTATTCATGCCTTCTTAGATGGCAGAGATACCGACCCTAAATCAGGGCTTGGTTATATCAATTCACTAAAAGAACACCTAAAAACAAGCGTAGGCACTCTTGCCTCGGCCGTAGGCAGATATTATGCCATGGATCGCGATAACCGCTGGGAACGAGTAAAATTAGCGTACGACCTTTTAGTTAAGGGGCAGGGAAAAGCCTGCACCAACATTGCCGATGCGGTACAACAATCTTACAACGAGGGTATTACCGACGAGTTTATGCCTGCACTGGTAGGGGTTGATGTTGAAGGAAAAGCGCTTACGCATATTGCAGAAAATGATGTGGTTATTTGCTACAATTTCCGTACCGATAGAGGACGTGAGATTACGCAAGCATTAACTCAAAGAGCCTTCCCGGAGCAAGATATGCACCCGCTGGCGCTACATTACATTACGTTTACTAGTTACGACGAAACGTTTAAAAACGTACAAGTAATTTTCCGCAACGAAGATTTGAAAGATACGCTTGGAGAAGTGCTGTCGCAGAACCACAAAAATCAGATCAGAATTGCCGAAACTGAAAAATACCCACACGTAACCTTTTTCTTCTCGGGGGGTAGAGAAGCTGAATTTCCGCAAGAAAAACGAAAAATGGCCGCCTCTCCTAAAGTGGCTACCTACGATTTACAACCCGAAATGAGTGCCGCTAAGTTGGCAGAAATTGCCTGCGAAGAATTAAGTTCGGGCTGGCCAGATTTTATGTGTTTAAACTTTGCTAACCCCGACATGGTTGGACACACCGGTGTTTTTGAGGCCGTAGTAAAAGCCGTAGAAACAGTAGATAGCTGCGTAAAACAAGTGGTAGAATGCGGCATAAAACATGGTTATTCGTTCATCATTTTGGCCGACCACGGTAATGCCGACTTTATGATAAATGCCGATGGCACACCAAACACCGCCCACACCACCAATTTAGTACCGTGCATTTTAATAGATAGCGAATTTACAGACATAAAAGATGGTAAATTGGGTGATATTGCGCCTACCCTCTTAGAATTAATGCACCTAAGCATTCCATCAGCAATGACCGGCAATGTATTGGTATCTTAAGATGAGAAAAAACCTAGCCTTCGCCTTCTTCATATTCACCTTTACAGCCTGTCAGCAAAAAGAAAGTAGCCCAAAGCAAACAGAGTATATTGATTTGCAGGGATTTTTTAGCGTTGAAGCGAAGCGGCTAAACAAGATCAAGCCCAAGCTACTAAAAACCGTGGGCGTTAACGAGAATAGAGAACAGCAATTGCTGAGCAAGAGTGTAGATTGGGAGAAAGAACTAAGTGTATTTAAAGAGGCTGATATTAATAAGCCCGCTTTTAAGGGCATGTACCAAATAAGTCGCTTGCCTGGCAAAACCCTTTACACTGCCCTAAGTAAAAAAGCGCTGGTTCAACGAGTAGAAATAGATTGGGGTCTTACTAAAAAGCCCATTGGCATTCGTATTTTCCAAGTGACGAAAAACATAATTTACCAGTCTACAGATACCCTCAGCTATTATCCAGATTCTGTATATAGCATTCATAAAAAGCAAGTGGTACGAGTACTAGGCACTACGTTTTACACCATCAACGGGAAATTTAACTAAGCTTTATTGGTTGCTTACGTTCTGTAGGTGCGAACGGGCTTCCTCTAATTGCGTAGCAATATCTTTTCGGCCAGGATTAGCCTCTAAAACCCTCTGAAAATCAACAATACAAGCCTTGAGTGCTTCTATAGCTCTAGGCTTATCGTATAAACGAGGAATCTTTTGTGCTTTTAACACGCCATAATCGTGGTAGGCAACGGCTCTATTTTGATAGTATTTCAAGTCGTCACTATTTAAATCAATAGCCCTACTAAAATCTCTAATAGCCGATAACAAAAGTTTTTCTCTCTCCGAATTGGCAATACTAGGTGTATAATTAGCCATATAGCTACGGGCCTTACCGCGGTAGTAATACGCTGAAGTTTCGCTTGGTTTCAAGGAAATGAGTTTCCCAAAAGCAGCCACCGAGTTTTTATAATCTTCGGCATGGTAGTAGGAATAGCCCAACATATACAAGGCATTCAAATTGGTAGAATCTGCTGCAATGGCTTTTTCTAGATGTAGCACCGCTAACTTAAAATTTCCATCTAAAAGAGCCTTTTTACCCAATTCCTGATAAGATTCTTGCGCAAAAGCACGAGCACCTACAAAAATAAAAAGAAAAGTAAAGCGAAATAGTTTAGTCATTTTTCCTTACGCCTTGACAGATAATTCACAAAACGCAAGTAAAAATAACAATTTCTGAGCATCTGAATTTTATTATTTTAATTATTTGATTTATTGACTTTGGTATATCCTACATGTCATTCTCTGCCTTTTTAGCAGAATATATGCAGCTAGGGGTATCTTGGTGCAGCTTCAATATGGCTTATAAGCCATTGGCACGACGCTTGCTTAGGATTCAATCCGCTCCTACGAGCGGAGAATTAGCTATATTAATGCCATATTGACGCAAAAGAATTTATGAGTAATCACAATCCATACGATTTTAACAATGCAATGCCGCTAATCAATGAAGATACAGAGTTCTTCCCCCTCATGTCGCAAGAAGACGAGGAGGAAATGAACAACGAAGAAACGCCCGATGTTTTAGCCATTTTGCCTCTACGCAACACTGTACTTTTTCCAGGAGTGGTTATTCCCATCACCATTGGCCGCGATAAATCAATCAAATTGGTAAAAGATGCCTATAAAGGCGATCGTATTATTGGCGTGGTTTCGCAACGAGATGTAGCCATTGAAGATCCTACTTTCGAACAGCTAAACTCGATTGGCACTGTAGCCCTTATTATTAAAATGCTACAAATGCCTGATGGAAGTACTACCGTGATTATTCAGGGTAAACAGCGTTTTTCTTTAAAAGAAGAAATACAATCTGAGCCTTATCTAAAAGCCAGTATCCAAAAGTTTGAAGAAATAAAGCCCAAGCTAACAGCAGAGTTTAAAGCCATTATGGCAAATATTAAGGAGATGGCGATGCAAATTATTCAGTTATCGCCCAATATCCCTAGCGAAGCGGCCATTGCCATTAAAAACATCGAAAGCCCTTCTTTTTTAATCAATTTCATCTCTTCTAACATGAATGCCGATGTGGCAGCCAAACAAAGCATGTTAGAGGTAGCCAAGCTGAGAGAGCGGGCACAAATGGTAATGGAGCATTTAACGCAAGAATTGCAAATGCTCGAACTGCGCAACCAAATACAATCGAAGGTGCGTACCGATTTAGACAAGCAACAACGCGAATACTACCTCAACCAACAATTAAAAACCATTCAAGAAGAATTGGGGGGCAACTCTCCGGATTTAGAATTAGAAAATCTGAAAAAACGGGCGGCCGACAAAAAATGGAACAAAGAGGTAGCCGAGCATTTCCAAAAAGAGGCCGATAAATTAGCTCGAATGAATCCGGCAGCAGCCGATTATTCGGTACAAATTAATTACTTAGAATTATTACTTGATTTGCCTTGGAGCGAATTTACTAAAGACAATTTCGACCTAAAACGAGCCCAAAAAATATTAAACAAAGACCACTACGGACTAGATAAGGTGAAGCAACGCATTATTGAATATTTAGCGGTATTAAAGCTAAAACACAATATGAAAGCGCCAATTTTATGTTTGGTAGGTCCTCCGGGCGTGGGTAAAACTTCCTTAGGTAAATCTATTGCCAAATCGTTGGGGCGTAAATATGTACGCATGGCTTTAGGTGGCATTCGCGATGAAGCCGAAATTCGTGGCCACCGCAAAACATATATTGGTGCCATGCCCGGTAGAATCATTCAATCGTTAAAAAAAGCGGGCGCTAGCAACCCTGTTTTTGTATTAGATGAAATTGATAAAGTAGGAAACGATTTCAGAGGAGATCCTTCTTCAGCCCTATTAGAAGTATTAGATCCGGAGCAAAACAATGCCTTTTACGATCATTATGTAGAGGTAGATTACGATTTATCTAACGTATTATTCATCGCTACTGCCAACAGCTTAAGTACCATTCACCCGGCCTTGCTAGACCGCATGGAAATTATTGAAGTAAATGGCTATACCATTGAAGAAAAAATAGAGATTGCTAAACGCCATTTATTGCCTAAACAATTAGAACAGCATGGTATAGAGGTAAAAGACATTACGCTTAAACCCGCCATTATTGAAAAAGTGATTGAGGAATATACCCGCGAATCGGGCGTTAGAGGTTTAGAGAAAAAGATAGGTTCTTTGGTACGTGGCGTAGCCACCAAAATAGCTATGGAAGAGCCTAACGAGCCTGTTTTAACAAAAACCGAGGTAGAAAAAATTCTGGGCGCTCCTATTTTTGACAAAGATTTATACGAAGGGAATGAAGTTGCCGGTGTGGTCACTGGTTTAGCTTGGACTTCAGTTGGTGGCGACATTTTATTTATTGAAGCAAGCTTAAGTCCGGGTAAGGGGAAACTAACTCTCACTGGTAATTTAGGCGATGTGATGAAAGAATCTGCAAGTATTGCCATGGCCTACTTACGCAGCAACTCAGCACAATTCGGCATCGATTTTAACGTGTTTAACGCCTGGGATGTACACATTCACGTACCTGCAGGCGCTACCCCAAAAGATGGCCCTTCGGCAGGTATTACCATGCTTACTGCACTTTGCTCTGCCTTTACACAACGTAAAGTAAAGGCGCACTTAGCCATGACTGGCGAAATAACTCTCCGTGGCAAAGTATTACCAGTAGGTGGCATCCAAGAAAAAATCTTGGCGGCCAAAAGAGCCAATATTAAAGAAATAATTCTGTGTAAATCAAACGAGAAAGACATCTTAGAAATAAAAGCCGATTACATCAAGGATCTCCAATTTCATTATGTAAAAGAAATGAACGAAGTAATTGACTTAGCCTTAAGCAAACAAAAGGTGAAAAACCCCATTGATTTAAGTGCGAAGTAAACGTTAAAGCCTCATATAACTATCTTTATTCTCAAAAAGCCACCTCTCAACAGGGTGGCTTTTTTATAACCTGCCTACCGCTATTTTGTTATATTTACGTGTTTAAACTTTGTATAATTAAAAATTATACAACTCTATACACAGAAAATGAGACAAAAGATAGGTATACTCCTAACTCTTTTAGGATTAGGCATGAGTGCTTCTGCACAAGACTATAGCCGGCAAGTGGGTTTTAAAAGCGATAATGACGCCTATTTAGCCAAAGGCCAAGACAAATATTACACCAATGGCATTTTTATAAGCTACCGCTTTGTATCTACACCAAAGAAAGAAAGCCCTACGCTAGTTAAGCAACTTACTCAACTAGAATTGGGACAAAAAATGTACAATGCACAATCGGGCTATATTCCAGACATTATATACGTAGACCGGCCCATTACAACCTACTTATACGCAGGGGCCAGCAAAAACTGGTTTTATAGCTCAGAGAATAGTATAAGTCTGGGAGTGCAACTAGGCACTATTGGGCCTAATGCTTTAGGCAGACAAGCGCAAGAGTTTATTCATAAACTAGGCGGATTCTACCCTCCAAAAGGCTGGGAATATCAATTAAACAACGAATTAGGCCTGAACTTTAGCCTGGCTTATACCCAATTTTTACAAAGATCTGCTTCCAAAAAATTAGACCTCTCTATAAACACCGCAGCTAATCTAGGCAATACCTATAGCGGGCTAAGCGGCGGCTTTACCTTGCGTACAGGCAGAATAAATCCATTCTATACAACCGCATACAATCGGAGTAATCTTTCGGAGGAAACAAATAAAAACACCAACGAATTCTTTTTCTTTGCCAGGCCGCAACTCGATTGGGTAGCCTATGATGCCAGCATTTCGGGCGGATTGTTTAGAAAGGATAAGGGACCTGTTGCCTTCAAAAGTAAACCTTGGGTACTTAGCCAAGAGTTTGGCTTAGTACTTTCTAAGAACAGATGGAGCGCACAGCTATCCTACACCTTTAAAACACACGAAATAAACAGTCCTGCAAAAGCCGATCAATACGGCTCACTATCAACCTATTATCAATTTCGCTAAAGCTAATTTAAAAATTTAGTGGCATGATATTGCAACCAAACTGTACCTTTGTTTCCTAATGAGTGCTAACATTGTAGTGGCCATAGACGGCTATTCTTCCTGCGGAAAAAGTACCCTAGCTAAAGCTTTAGCCAAAAAATTACACTTCGTATATGTAGATAGCGGTGCTATGTACAGAGCGGTAACACTCTATTTTTTACGCAACTCGATAGATATTAGCTCTGAAAAAGCCGTTGCCGAAGCGCTCGAAAACATTCATTTAGATTTTCATGCTAAAGATTACGAAACGCATATTACTTTAAATAACGAAGAAGTATCAAATGAAATTCGTGAAATGAAAATATCGGAGCTGGTAAGCCCTGTAAGTGCACTTAAAAAAGTGCGCACCGAAATGGTAAAGCAGCAACAAAGAATGGGCAAATCGGCCAATATTGTGATGGATGGCCGCGACATTGGTACTACTGTTTTCCCTGAAGCTAGCCTGAAAATTTTCATGACCGCCGACCCCAAAGTGCGGGCTGAACGCCGATATAAAGAAATGATTGCCAAGGGTGATAATATTACTCTAGAAGAAGTATTTGAAAACTTAGCACACCGCGATTTTCTGGATACTACCCGTGCAGAAAGCCCTCTAACACGTGCCGAGGATGCGATTATTCTAGATAACACCGAGCTAACTCCAACTGAGCAATTAGCCTTTGCACTCGAGCAAGTACAACCTTTCCTTAAAAAAACAGTAATCAAGTAGACAAATTCTACTACTTATTTTACTGAAAATCACGCCAAAAGCCAAAAAATAAACGGCAAAATAATTTTGTTTACTTAGGTATTTACCTACCTTTGCAGTCCTGATTAAAAATTGGGAAAAGGAGACAAATTAATTAATGGCTAAAAAACAACAAGCAGAAAAAGAGTTAAAAGCTAAAGAAGCTGAACTCGGCACCGACACCGTAGAGGTGAAAACAACAGAAATCATTGAATCTGAAGCAGATTCTTTGTCTATCGAAGAGATTAAATCTACTACGATGGTATCCCCTACCGGCGATTTCGACTGGGATGCGGATGACAAGGGTTATGGAAATTACACAGATGCAGAACGCAGCAAGCTAGAAGCATTGTATTCCGGAACATTCAACTCTATCAATACCGGAGAAATTATCTCAGGTGTGGTAGTATCTATCAACAATAAAGACGTGGTATTAAACATTGGTTTCAAATCAGATGGTTTAGTATCTCTTTCTGAATTCCGCGACACCCCTGAATTAAAAGTGGGCGATACGGTTGAGGTATTTGTTGAATCACAAGAAGATGCTAACGGGCAATTGATTTTATCACGCAAACGTGCTAAAACTCAAAAATCATGGGAAACCATTAACCTAGCATTAGAAAATGATACCATTATTAACGGATTTGTAAAAAGCCGTACCAAAGGTGGTTTAATTGTTGATATCATGGGTGTTGAGGCGTTCTTGCCTGGTTCTCAAATCGATATCAAACCAATTAGAGATTACGATGTATACGTAGGTAAAACAATGGAATTTAAAGTGGTTAAAATTAACCATGAATTCAAAAACGTTGTAGTATCTCATAAAATCTTAATTGAAGACGATTTAGAAAGCCAAAAAGTTGAAATAGTTTCTAAATTAGAAAAAGGACAGGTATTAGAAGGTACCGTTAAAAACATTACCGATTTCGGTGTATTCATCGATTTAGGTGGTGTAGATGGTTTACTTCACATTACAGATATTTCATGGGGCCGTATCGAGCATCCACGTGAAGTGTTAGCATTAGATCAGAAAATCAACGTTGTTGTTTTAGATTTTGATGACGACAAAAAACGTATTGCCTTAGGTTTAAAACAATTAACCTCTCACCCATGGGAAGCCTTAGATACCAAATTAGAAATTGGTTCTAAAGTTAAAGGTAAAATTGTAACCGTAGCAGATTACGGTGCATTTTTAGAAATTGTACCAGGCGTTGAAGGTTTAATTCACGTATCAGAAATGAGCTGGTCACAAAATTTACGTAACCCACAAGAATTCTTAAAAGTGGGCGACGAAGTGGAAGCTCAGGTATTAACCTTAGACCGCGACGAGCGTAAAATGAGCTTAGGTATTAAGCAATTAACTCCAGATCCTTGGAAAGACTTAGCAAAACGTTACCCTGTTGGCAGCAAACAAAGTGCTGTGGTTAAAAATATGACCAACTTCGGTGTATTTGTTGAGTTAGAAGATGGTATCGACGGATTAATCCACATTTCAGATCTTTCTTGGTCTAAAAAAGTAAACCACCCGAACGAATTTACCAAAGTTGGTGAAACCTTAGAAGTGGTTGTATTAGAACTAGACGAAGAAAACCGCAAATTAAGCTTAGGCCACAAACAATTAGAAGAAAACCCTTGGGAAACTTTCGAAAGCGTATTTAACTTGGATTCTATTCACCAAGGTACCGTATTGAAAGTAACCGACAAAGGTGCTGTAATTGCCTTGCCATATGGTGTAGAAGGTTTCTGCCCAAGCAAACACATGGCAAAAGAAGATGGCACTGTGGTTAAAGCTGATGAAACCGCTGATTTCAAAATCATTGAGTTCAACAAAGATTCTAAACGCATTGTAGTTTCTCATGCCCGCATTTGGGAAGAGGTAAAAGCTGAAGAGCGTAAAGAAGAAAATACCCAGAAAAAGAAAGATGCGAAAGCCGCTCAAACTGCCGTTAAAAAAGTAAAAGACTCTGTTGAGAAATCTACTTTAGGCGATTTAGGTGTACTTGCTCAATTGAAAGCTAGCATGGAAGGTGCAGAAACTAAAACTGCAGCGAAAGCTAAAAAATCAAAAGAGGAAGCTCCAAAAGCCGACGACGCTGAGTAGTAATCCTTTTCACTCACAAAAAAGCTCTCGAAAATTCGAGGGCTTTTTTTATGCCCAAAAACATACAAAAAATGTGTTTTACAATTTGGGCGCAATAGCGTACCTTTGGTCAAATCTAAACATTGATGGAAACCTTAACCTTGCTCGACGGTCAAAAATTCCAAATAACCATTCAGCGGCTTTGTCATCAATTAATTGAAAATCACAATACCTTTTCACATACTGTACTTATTGGCATACAGCCAAGAGGTGTCTTTTTGGCCAATCGCATCTACCAGGAGCTAAAAACCATACAACCCAATAGCCAATTACAAGCTGGTAGCCTAGACATTACTTTTTTTAGAGACGATTTCAGGACCAATAAAGACCTGCCAACGGCCAGCGCCACCGCCATTGACTTTATTATTGAAGATAAAAACGTGGTATTGGTAGATGATGTACTCTGGACCGGAAGAACCATCAGAGCCGCTCTCGATGCCCTATTGGCATTCGGCAGACCCCGAAAAGTAGAATTATTAGTACTAGTTGATCGTAGATTTTCACGCCAATTACCCATTGAGCCAAATTATATAGGCATTGAGGTAGATTCCATTGATTCACAAAAAATTGTAGTGAATTGGCAAGAAACCGACCAAACCGATCAAGTTACCTTATTAGCAAGATAGCACATGGCAGAGCAGCAATCGAAACTCAGCACCAAACACCTCTTAGGCATTAAAGATCTTAGCACGGAGGATATTCAACTGATTTTAGAAACTGCCGACAATTTTAAAGACGTTTTACAACGTCCGATAAAAAAAGTGCCCTCTCTCCGCGACATTACCATTGCCAATATCTTTTTCGAAAACTCTACCCGTACCAAATTATCGTTCGAGCTAGCCGAAAAACGCCTATCGGCCGATACCATTAGCTTTGCTGCTAGCTCTTCTTCGGTAAGTAAAGGAGAAACTCTAATAGATACGGTAAACAATATTTTAGCCATGAAAGTGGATATGGTGGTTATGCGCCACCCACATGCAGGTGCCAGCCTATTTTTGAGCAAGCATGTAAACGCACAAATTATAAATGCCGGCGATGGCGCCCACGAACACCCTACGCAAGCCCTATTAGACGCCTTTTCTATCCGAGAAAAATATGGCGATGTACGAGGAAAAAAAGTAGCCATTATTGGCGATATTTTACACTCCAGAGTAGCCCTATCTAATATTTTATGCCTCCAAAAACTAGGAGCCGAAGTGCTGGTTTGCGGCCCCACCACACTCATTCCAAAATACATAGGCAGCTTGGGGGTAAAAATAGAGCACAACCTGCTTAAAGCCCTTAATTGGTGCGATGTAGCCAACATGCTACGCATTCAATTAGAACGGCAAGACATTAAATATTTCCCCTCTTTAAGAGAGTACAGCATGATGTATGGCCTCAATAAGCAACTCCTAGATTCGCTAGACAAAGAAATTACCATTATGCATCCAGGCCCCATTAACCGAGGCGTAGAAATTACCAGCGATGTGGCCGACAGCAAGCAATCTATTATTCTAGATCAGGTAGAAAATGGAGTAGCGGTGCGCATGGCCGTACTCTACTTATTAGCCAATTCTAAGGACTAATTCTTTTTTTCAACACCCGCTCCTTTTGGGCAAGCAATTGTGTTAATTTGTTCTTATCAACAGATGTTAATTTCTATTTTAAAACAAGCCGGCTTATTTAGCTAATTTTAAATAGACACCTAGATTTAAACAAGCAATGTTCAGTTTCAGAAAAGTAGTTACTAGCCTTTTTATCAGTGGAATTACCCTTAGCAGCTATGCCCAAGAAGGTATAAATATTGCCTACACCAGAGGCTTAGATTTACTAGAAAAACATAAATACGTAGCTGCTGCCCAACAGTTTAGCCGAGTAGTAAAAAGCGGAAAAGAAGATAAATTAAGTCTTTTACAAGAAAATGCCGCTTTTTACCAAGCACTTTGTGCCCTAGAGTTGAGCAATGCCGATGCCGAAAATTTATTCTTGGCTTTTGTAAGCGAACATCCAGAAAATACTTTTAGCCAACAAGCCTATTACCACCTCGGACGCACCTATTTTGCCAAAAAGGATTATCCTCAAACCATTTCTTGGTTGAGCAAAACAAGAGCTAGCAATCTACCAGCAAGCTTGGTACTAGATTACAATTTTAAACTGGGCTATGCCTATTTCGAAAATAAAGAATATGTAAAAGCCGAACCCCTATTTGGACAGTTAAAAAATGGCGCCTCGGCTTATGCAGAACCAGCCACTTATTATTACGCTTACATTAACTACCTCAATGCCGATTATACTACCGCTCTCAGAGAATTTGAACGACTAAAAGGCTCTAAAACCTACGAGAGTAGTTATCCCTATTACATTTCGGCTTTGTATTTTTTAGACAAACGCTACAACGATGTACTAAGCTACGCCTTGCCACATTTGAAAAATATAGATGCGAAATACGAAACAGAACTATTGCGCATTATTGCAGCTTCCTACTTTGCAAACTCGGCTTATACCGATGCTGCGGCGTACTATCAACAATTTCAAGACAAAGACGGCGGCAACACCCAAAACAACCAAGATAGCTACCAAATTGGCTACAGCGCACTTCAATTAAAAAATTACCCTAAAGCCATTTCTGAGTTAGAAAAAATAGAAACCGCCGATGAATTTTTCCAAAGTGGTATGCTTGCGCTTGGCGAATCGTTTTTAGCCCTAGGCAATAAGCAAGGCGCCAGAAATGCCTTCTTTAAGGCCGCTAAAGTTAATTACGACAAAGATATCCAAGAAGAAGGCGCCTTTAATTATGCCAAACTTTCCTACGAATTAGAGTTTCACCAAGTAGCCTTAGATGCTACCCAAGAATTTATTAGCAATTACCCCTATTCCAAAAAATTAAACGAAGCCAAAACTCTTTTGGGAGAAATCTTACTAAGTACCAAAAATTATAAGGACGCTAT
>JBJTNJ010000043.1:0-2777 GCA_046074005.1 Sphingobacteriaceae bacterium | reverse complement strand
GAAAAAACGACAGCTTAACATTATTTAACAAAAAAAGCCGCTCTAATTTGCACTAGAGCGGCTCTGATTTAAGAAAAACCTAGTAACAATATTTGTTCGCTTCGATGAGTTGTTTGGCCACTCTTTGGCGGGCATCTTTTATATTAAACGGCGCTACTTTTGTAAAGCGACGTAGGCCTACTAACATCATGTTTAATTCATCGCCTTCGGCGAAAGAATTTAAGGCCTCTTTACCGGCCAAATACACTTTATCTACCGCTTCTTGCAAGTAAATACGCATCATGTCTAATTGGCCTTGTACGGCTTCTTCACCTCTAGCTTTTACCAATTTTTCTACTCGTAAAATGGTAGATTCAGCCACATATACCGAGCCAATGATATCAGCGATATTCATTAATACCTCTTGCTCTTTCGCTAAACTCATCATGAGTTTTTGCACCGCTGAGCCAGCAATCATAAGACCTGCTTTTTTCAGGTTCTTAAGCGTCTTTTTCTCAGCTGCAAATAAACTGTCGTCTTCTTCGCCAAATTCAGGAATAGATAGTAGTTCTGATGCCACTGCTTGGGCTGGCGTCATTAAATCTAATTCGCCTTTTAAGGCCCGTTTCAAAAGCATGTCTACAATTAACAAGCGATTAATTTCGTTTGTTCCTTCAAAAATTCGGTTAATCCGACTATCGCGGTATGCTCTATCCATTGGTGCTTCGGCAGAATAACCCATACCCCCATACACTTGCACTCCTTCATCTACCACATAATCCAACATTTCAGATCCCCATACCTTTAAAATGGCACATTCAACAGCAAATTCTTCGGTAGATTTTAATTTGGCTTTACCCATTTCCATCCCACCGGCTACGAGTGCATCGTAGGCATCGTCAATGTTTTGGCCGGCTCGGTAGCACGCACTTTCTATGGCAAAATTACGGGTGGCCATTTCGGCTAATTTATAACGTATAGCCCCAAATTTTGAGATTGGGAGGTTAAATTGCACTCGTTCGTTGGCATAATTAATAGACTTATCAATTACCGCACGAGAAGAACCAATAGCCGCTGCACCCAATTTAATACGACCAATATTTAAAATGTTTACCGCAATTTTAAATCCATTTTGGCGGTCGGAAAGCATGTTTTCTACCGGCACCGGGCAATCGTTAAAAAATATCTGACGGGTAGAAGAGCCCTTGATTCCCATTTTATGCTCTTCGGGGTTCATGGTGATACCGCCAAATCCTTTCTCTACAATAAATGCAGTAAGGTTTTCATCGTCATCAATTTTGGCAAACACAATAAACACATCGGCAAAGCCACCATTGGTAATCCACATTTTTTGGCCGGTAATTAAATAATGAGTGCCCTCTTTATTTAACACCGCTTTGGTACGACCCGAATTGGCATCGGAGCCCGAGTTTGGTTCTGTTAAGCAATAGGAAGCTTTCCACTCTCCACTAGCTAATTTGGGAATATATGTTGATTTTTGGGCTTCGTTACCATAATACAAAATAGGCAAGGTGCCAATGCCGGTATGCGCCGAAATGGCTACGGCAAAGGAGTGCCCTGCACCTACAATATCGGCCACCAACATAGAGGTGTTAAAGTTTTTACCAAATCCTCCGTATTCTTCGGGAATAGAAACAGCTAATAAACCCAATTCGCCTGCTTTATCGAGTAAGCTTGGCATCAAACCTTCCTCGAGCTTATCAATACGATCTAAATTAGGATTAACCTCTGCCTGCAAAAAGTCTTCGCAGGTTTTCTTAATCATTAACTGTTCTTCGTCAAACTCTTCGGGAATGAAAATGTTTGCCGCTTGGGTTTCTTTGATGATGAATTCACCACCTTTTGTATGCGATTTTTCCATAAGATATTGTTTTATAGCAGTTCAAAAATGCCTGCTGCACCTTGGCCGGTACCTACACACATAGTTACCATGCCATATTTTTTGTTTCTTGCTTTTAATTCGTTGAGTACTTGTACGGTTAACTTGGCGCCGGTACATCCAAGCGGATGCCCTAAGGCGATGGCTCCCCCGTTCACATTTACGATATCGGTGTTTAAGCCTAAGGTGTTAATAATGGCTAAAGATTGAGAAGCAAAGGCCTCATTCAGCTCAATTAAATCTAATTGATCTTGCTTCATGCCTGCTTTTTTCAAAGCCAAAGGGATAGCCTCGATAGGGCCAATCCCCATAATTCGAGGAGGAACGCCGGCTACGCCGTAGCTAACCAAACGGGCAATAGGCTGTACATCTAATTGCTTTAACATACTTTCAGAAACTACCAATACAAAGGCAGCACCATCAGAAGTTTGCGATGAGTTACCGGCGGTAATGCTTCCATTGACGGCAAATACCGGTTTTAATTTAGCTAATTTCTCTATACTCGTATCTGCTCTAGGACCTTCGTCGGTGTCTACCACATAGTCTCGAGTTTTCTTTTTCTGATTGGTGTCTAAATAATTCTCGGTAACCGTAATAGGCAACACTCCTGCCTTTAAACGTCCGCTTTCTATTCCCTTAATTGCTTTTTGATGAGAATTAAAAGCAAATTCATCTTGCGCTTCTCGGCTCACTTTATACTCGTTGGCTACAGCTTCGGCGGTTAAACCCATGCCCCAATACCAATCGGGGTGGGCTTTGGCCACCTCAGGGTTGGGCACTAATTTCCAACCACCAAAGGGCATACCCGACATGACCTCTACCCCACCGGCCACAATGCAGTTGGCCATGCCCGAACGAATTTTTGCCACGGCCGTGGCAATGGTTTCTAAACCAGAGG
>JBJTNJ010000042.1:0-4597 GCA_046074005.1 Sphingobacteriaceae bacterium | reverse complement strand
GAGCAGCGGTAATTAATTGATTTTGAGAACGAACATGGGTGGCTTGTGTGCGCAGTTCGCCTACATAAACCGTTTCTACTGTAGCCATAGCTTAATTTTGTAGCGCAAGTTAGCAAAAAATGAAACTCGAATGACGAGTTCATCTGCTATCTAACGCAAAATATGTATTTTTGTTCCATGATCGAGCTACCGGTTATTCCTGCCAACGAAAGTACACGCAAACCAGATTGGTTACGAGTAAAATTGCCTGTTGGCAAAGAATATGCACACGTTCGCGGCTTGGTAGATACCCATAAACTTCACACCATTTGCGAAAGTGGCAATTGCCCAAATATGGGCGAATGCTGGGGTGCAGGTACGGCTACCTTCATGATTTTGGGAAACATTTGTACCCGATCTTGTTCTTTTTGTGCCGTAGCTACAGGCAGGCCTTTGGCAGTAGATACCGACGAACCTAACCGAGTAGCACAATCAGTAAAATTGATGCAGGTAAAACACTGCGTAATTACTTCTGTTGATCGTGATGATTTAAAAGACGGAGGTTCCACCATTTGGGCCGAAACCATTTTAGCCATTCGCAAAGAAAGTCCAGAAACCACATTAGAAACCCTTATTCCAGATTTTAAAGGCATTTGGGAGAACCTAGACAGAGTATTAGCCGTTCGGCCCGAAGTAGTTTCACATAATTTAGAAACCGTTCGCAGATTAACCAAAGAAGTACGCATACAAGCAAAATACGACCGTAGTTTAGAATGTTTAAGCAGAATTTCTGCGGCGGGTTTACGCACCAAATCGGGCATTATGCTGGGCTTGGGCGAAACCGAAGAAGATGTACTTGAAGCGATGACTGACCTCGTAAAAGCAGGTGTACATATCTTAACCCTAGGCCAATATTTACAGCCTACCCGTAACCATCACCCGGTGGTAGATTGGATTAGACCGGAACAGTTTGATAAATACAAAGAAATAGGCCTAAAAATGGGCTTTAAATACGTAGAAAGCGGACCATTGGTGCGCTCTTCTTACCATGCTGAAAAGCATTTATTTGACTTTTAATTCGGCTTTTAAATAGGTGCCGGTATGACTTTTGGCACAAGCAGCCAACCCTTCGGGCGTTCCTTCAAACAAAATTTGTCCACCACCAGAACCACCCTCCGGACCTAAATCCACCACCCAATCGGCTACCTTTACCACATCTAAATTATGTTCAATTACCAATACGGTATTGCCATGATCTACCAAGCGGTTTAATACCCCCAACAATACGTGAATATCTTCGAAATGCAAACCCGTGGTTGGCTCATCTAAAATATAAAAGGTATTGCCGGTATCTTTTTTAGATAATTCGGTAGCCAATTTTACACGTTGCGCCTCCCCACCCGATAAGGTGGTAGACGATTGTCCTAAAGTAATATAGCCCAAGCCCACATCCTGCAAGGTTTTTATTTTACGGTAAATAGCCGGAATAGATTCGAAGAAAGGTACCGCCTCTTCAATACTCATATTCAGCACATCGCTAATAGATTTACCACGATAACGCACCTCTAAGGTTTCACGATTGTAGCGTTTGCCCCCGCACTCTTCGCAAGGCACCTGCACATCGGGCAAAAAGTTCATTTCAATAATTTTTAAACCGGCACCTTGGCAGGTTTCGCAGCGGCCTCCTTTTACATTAAAAGAGAAACGGCCGGGCTTATAGCCTCTAATTTTAGCCTCAGGCAAGGCCACAAACAAATTACGAATGTCAGAAAACACACCCGTATAGGTAGATGGATTAGATCGAGGGGTACGGCCAATGGGTGTTTGGTCAATCTCTATTACTTTATCTATATGCTCCAAGCCTTCTATGGCCTCAAAAGGCATCGGTTTCTTTTTCGCCCTAAAAAAATGGTGATTTAAAATAGGATAAAGCGTTTCGGCAATTAAGGTAGATTTACCACTGCCCGAAACACCCGTTACGCAGGTAAGTGTACCCAAGGGGAAATGTGCCGTTACATTTTTAAGGTTATTGCCACTAGCATTTTTAAGTACTAACGATTTTCCGTTGCCCGCTCTTCGGCTTTTAGGCACCTCAATGGCCTTGGTGCCATTTAAATAATCGGTGGTAATAGTATGCTTTTTAAGCAATTCTGCAGGCGTACCTTGCGCTACTACTTCACCACCATGAATACCGGCAGCTGGCCCCATATCCAATACATAATCGGCCTCCAAAATCATGTCCTTATCGTGCTCTACCACCAACACGGTATTGCCAATATCACGTAACTGCTTTAAAGCTGTAATTAAGCGGTTATTATCTCGTTGATGCAGGCCAATGCTCGGCTCATCTAAAATATACAGCACATTTACCAATTGCGACCCTATTTGAGTAGCCAGCCGAATGCGCTGTGCCTCTCCACCCGAAAGTGTTTTAGCCGTACGATCTAGGGTGAGATAGGTTAAGCCTACATCGAGCAAAAAGCTAATTCTAGCCCTAATTTCTTTTAAAATCTCCTTACCTATAATAAGCTGGCGTTCAGAAAGTTTAGGTTCTACCTGGCCAAACCAGGTGGCCAATTCGGTAATATCCATACTGGCCAGCTCGTAAATATTTTTATCGGCCACTTTAAAATGCAGCGATTCTTTCTTTAACCGAGCCCCATCACATACCGGGCATGTTTTTAAAGATCGGAAATTTTCTAAATCGGCCAAGGCCTCTTCGCCACGACGTTCACTTTGCTCTTCTAAGAGTTTAATAATTCCATCAAAAGTAATTTGATAGGTTTTTACATTCCACGAATTAGCCCCCACCGAAACTGGAATTACATCTTCCGACCCATTTAAAATAATATCGATGAGTTCTTGAGGCAAGTCTTTTAAAGGCGTTGCCAACGAAAAGTTGTAAAATTTGGCAATCGCTTTTAATATTTGAAACACCCAAATTTCGCGGTATTCGCCCAAGGGAGCTAATCCACCTTGCATAATACTCAATTTCGGGTTCGGAATTACCGAATGCTGATCGACCTCTACCACATATCCCAAGCCATTACAACTTTCACAGGCACCATATGGAGAATTAAATGAAAAAGTATTCGGCTGTGGTTCATCGTAGGAGATACCTGATTCGGCGTCCATTAAAAACCGACTAAAAAAGATCTCTTTATTGCTTTTATCACTTATTTTGATGATTCCTTTACCAACCTTCAAAGCGGTGCGAATGGAGGTTGCCAAACGATTTACATCTGCCTCAGATACCAACAAGCGATCAACCACAATCTCAATATCGTGTATTTTGTATCTATCGGCTTGCATTTTGGGGCTAATATCTAAGATTTCGCCATCTACCCTCACTTTTAGATAGCCTTGTTTACGTATCTGCTCAAATAATTCTCGGTAATGACCTTTTCTGCCTTTAATTACAGGAGCCAATACGCTAATTGCCTGGCCATCAAATTGCTTCAGAATGTTTTGCAAAATCTGCTCGTCAGACATGCGCTCCATTTTTTTTCCCGACACAAAAGAATATGCCTCCCCTGCCCGTGCAAAAAGCAAACGCATAAAATCGTAAATTTCGGTTATGGTACCCACTGTAGAGCGTGGGTTTTTGCTAGTAGTTTTTTGCTCAATGGCAATTACCGGACTTAAGCCTGTAATTTGATCTACATCTGGTCGCTCCATACCCCCCATAAACTGGCGTGAATAGGCGCTAAAAGTTTCCATGTATCTCCGTTGTCCTTCGGCATAAATGGTATCAAAAGCTAAAGAAGATTTTCCGCTGCCACTTAATCCGGTAATCACCACTAATTGGTTTCTCGGAAAAGAAACATCAATATTTTTTAGATTATGAACCCGGGCGCCAAAAACAGCTAGTTCGTATTGTTCGCCCAAATCGGATGGTGTTGTTTGCATAGCTAAAAAGCAATCGGAATTAAAAGGCAAAGATGCGATATTGTTTGCCAATTACACAGCATCCAATAAAAAAAGGCCGAGGGTGATTCGGCCTTTTTTGATAAATAATCAATAATTAACAATCAATCTACGAGAGCGTGCTTTAGCACTACTCCGCGGAGAAAACTCTCAGGATAATAACGGGCTTCCTGAGTAAATATTGTAGTGCCTTGCTGAGGCATCTCCACCCGATGGTAGCCATATCGAGTTGGATTTTCTATAATCTCTTTCATGGCCACCAATTTGTATACATAGCCGGCCGTTTCATGATTCAGTTTTAGGCGAAAATAATTGGCATGATCTTGCTGACGGATAATGCGCTTTAATTTATTCTCCCCAATATTGTAGGCAGCAGCCACCAAGGTCCAACTATTAAACTCTTTGTAGAGAGAACGCAAGTATTTACACGCAGCAACGGTAGATTTTGCCAATTGCTGGCGTTCATCTACTACCGAATTCACTTTAAGGCCATAGGATCTGGCTGTGTGAGGCATAAACTGCCAAGCGCCCGAGGCACCTTTGTGAGAAGTGCCCGACTTGAAGCCACTTTCTACCAAAGGGATGTATTTAAAATCTTGCGGAATGCCGTAAGCTGCCAATATAGGCGCCATTACCGGAAACATGTGCTTTGCCTGATAGTGCAAGCGGTGTGATCTTAAACGACGATATC
>JBJTNJ010000041.1:0-12433 GCA_046074005.1 Sphingobacteriaceae bacterium | reverse complement strand
CGATATTTTTTGAGTTTGTATTCGTTTTTGGTGGTTACATCGGCATGGCAAAGCAACATGAGGTGGTCAATGTCTTCGCCGGCATCTACCAATAAGCGTCGTACTGCCGAATCGGTTACCTGCTCTTGGGCTAATACTATGGGTCGAAGGTGTAGCTGTACCAATTTTTGCACCAATTTCATTTTGTCGTTTTGCGGCAATTTGAGTTGAGCAAACAGTTTAGGTACCATCCGGGCACCCTTATCTTCATGACCATGGAAAGTCCAGCCATGTTTGGGGTCGAAACGCTTGGTCGGCGGTTTAGCAATATCGTGCAAAATTGCTGCCCAACGTAACCAGAGATCATCGGTATGCTCAGCTATATTATCCAATACCTGTAGGGTATGGTAAAAATTATCTTTATGTGATTTTCCATTAATGGTTTCTACGCCATGTAGAGCCGCCATTTGTGGAAATATTAGCTGTAATAAGCCTGTGTCAAATAGATAGTTAAAGCCGATAGAAGGGGTGGGCGATAAGATTATTTTATTTAGCTCGTCGGTAATGCGCTCTTGCGATACAATGCGCATGCGCTCTACGAGTTGTTTAATGGCCAAGAGGGCCGTTTCGTCGATACCGAAATTTAGTTGGCTGGCAAAGCGTATTGCCCGCATCATGCGCAAAGGGTCGTCTGAAAATGTTTCGAGGGGATTTTGTGGGGTGCGAATCAACTTTTGTTCTAAATCGGCTAAACCACCAAAAGGATCTAATAATTCGCCGAAACTGGCTTCATTTAAACTAATAGCTAGGGCATTAATGGTGAAATCTCGGCGTAATTGGTCGTCTTCTAGGGTGCCGTTTTCTACAATAGGTTTTCTAGAATCCGATCGGTAGGATTCTTTACGAGCACCTACAAATTCAATTTCTAGGTCTTGGTAGCGCAGCATAGCAGTACCGAAATTCTTAAATACCGATACCTTGCATTTTAAAAGCTTGCCTACTTCTTCGGCAAATGGTATGCCTTGTCCAATAACGAGTATATCTAAATCTTTAGAAGGACGGCCCAAAAAAATGTCACGAACATAACCCCCAATTACATACACTTCGGCTCCAGATTGTTTGGCTAGTGTGCTTAATTGTTTAAAAATGGGGTGTATTAGGTGTTTTTTCATCGTAATTTAAGAGCTTGCCCTGCGGACAATTTCTTTTTAAGAACGCCAAAGGTAGTCCTTATCTTCTAATAAATGTAAATAGCCCGTCGGGACTTAGTTTCATAATGGTTGAAGGTGTTTTCTCTTCCAGTAGCTCCTGTTCCAAATTTACCACATAGTCCACCCCCTCAATAATTTCTTGAGATACTTCGGTAAAGTTTTTAGGACTTGCTTGCCCGCTTATATTGGCCGATGTAGATACAATTGGCAGGCGAAAGCGTTGGATAAGTTGTTGGCAGAAGGTGTGTTTTGCAATGCGAATACCTACGCTACCATCTTCGTTAATTACACTCGGGGCAAGGTTTTTCGCATTGGAGTATACAATCGTTAGTGGATGTTCGGCATAGTCTATTAAATCGTAGGCAACATCGGGTATTTCGCGAACATAGCTAGCCAATTTATTTTCATTGTCTAACAATACAATGAGGCTTTTTGAGGCAGAGCGCCCTTTTAAAGCTAGTACTTTTTGCACGGCTTCTTCATTGGTAGCATCGCAGCCAATGCCCCAGATAGTATCGGTAGGGTATAAAATTAACCCACCGGCTTTTAGTACTTCTACCGCTTTTTCTACTTCGTTTTTCATGACCTTTAGAACTCTTGATATACCTTTACTAGGTTTTTTGCTATGCTTTCGTCGGTAAATTTCTGAACATAGCTATTGCCCTCTGCTATCATTTTTTCTTGTAAATATTTGTCCGCTAAAATGTTGCGTATGGCTGCTGCAACATCGTCAACATTGGTAGGGTCTATGTAGCAGGTGCTAGGTCCGCCGGCCTCCGGAAAACAACTTCCAATAGAGGTAATTACCGGAGTGTTAGAAAATAAGGCTTCGATAATGGGGATGCCAAATCCTTCAAATAAAGAAGGGTAAATAAATACATCGGCCAATTGGTAGAGCATGGCCAGTTCCTGAGGAGATAATCCTTGTAAGAAAATAACTTTATGTTCTAATTTATTCTCTGCAATAAATCTTGTAATTTCGTTTGTATAGGCTGTTTTCCGGCCAACAATTACCAACGTGTTGTCTATGTTTTTTAGAGCTTTTACTGCCACTAAAATATTTTTTCGCGATTCAATGGTGCCTACGTTTAATAGGAATTGCTCAGGTAGTTGATATTTTTTACGGAGGGCTGTTTTTTGTACAGCTGTATAAGATTCTTTAAACGCTTGATGACAACCTTGGTATACCACGGTAATTTTATGTTCGGGTATTCCCAAGTATTGTATAATATCTCTTTTGGTTTGTTCGCTAATGGCAATTACCTTGTCTGCCGCCTCTGCGGCATGCTTAAACTTACGGTAGTAAATAGTTCGATCTATAAACGAGTAAAACTCTGGGTAGCGTAAAAAAAGTACATCGTGTATGGTTACTACACTTTTAATTCCTGCCTTTTTTAGCCCCACAGGCAATTCACCCGATAGGCCATGAAATAGTTCAATGTGGTCTCTTTTCAGATCCTTAACCATGCCAAAACGGCGCCATAAATTAGAAAAGAAAGAATAAAATATACCTGAAGGTCTTTTTTCTATCACTTGGGCGCCAAGTGGTTCGAACAGCGTTTTCTTGGAAGCTTTTGGGTTGTACAGAAAATATCGGCTTTGAGGATAATAGCGACGCAGTATGCGCACCAGATCTCGGCTATAATTTCCCAGTCCGGTAGTATTATGAAATACCCGTTTAGCCTCAAATCCGATATTCATCTTCTAAACTTAAACAGCTACTTGATTGTCTCTCAAGGCATCGTTAAGAGAGGTTTTTTTGTCTGTAGATTCTTTACGCTGTCCGATAATAAGGGCGCAAGGTACTTGAAACTCACCAGAAGGGAATTTTTTGGTATATGAACCCGGAATTACCACCGAACGGGCCGGAACACGACCCTTATATTCTACAGGCTCGGTGCCGGTAACATCTATAATTTTGGTAGAGGCGGTAAGTACCACGTTGGCTCCTAAAACAGCTTCAGATTCTACGTGAACTCCTTCTACTACAATGGCTCTAGAGCCAATAAAGCAATTGTCTTCAATAATTACCGGAGCAGCTTGCACAGGCTCTAACACACCACCAATGCCTACACCACCGCTCAAGTGCACATTTTTGCCAATTTGTGCACAAGAACCTACAGTAGCCCAAGTATCTACCATAGTGCCTTCATCTACATACGCACCAATATTTACATACGATGGCATCATGATTACCCCTTTGGCCAAGTAGGCACCATAGCGTGCCAAGCCATGGGGTACTACACGAACACCTTGCTCCTTAAAATTGGTTTTCAATTTCATTTTGTCGTGAAATACGAAAGGACCCACCTTAATTTCTTCCATTTGGCGAATAGGGAAGTATAAAATCACGGCTTTTTTAATCCAATCGTTTACATGCCAACGGTTGCCAATAGGTTCTGCAACACGTAATTCACCAATGTCTAATTTTTGGATGACAGTTTCAATGGCTTCGGTGTACTCTTTGTAGCTAAGTAGCTGACGGTCAGTCCAAGCGGCTTCTATCTTTTGTTGTAATTCGGCAATCATGATTTAATTTTTAGCAAATTAACAGTTTTTTGAGGATTTTTGTCTCATAGAAACGTCATGGCTGAAAAAGAAAAGTTAAGAATTGATAAATATTTGTGGGCAATACGGGCTTTCAAGACCCGCAGTTTGGCTGCAGAGGCTTGCAAAGCTGGACGTGTAAAACTAAGCGGCCAGGCCGTTAAACCGGCTTATGTGGTTAAAATAGACGAAATTTATTCGGTTCAAAAAGGTGGCTTAAAGAAAACTATCAGGGTAGTAGGTTTGCTCGAAAAACGCATGGATGCAAAATCTGTAAGTGCCTATTACGAAGATTTAACCCCGCCCGAGGAAACCCAGTCCTTTAAATCTGCGTTTCTTTCTCCTATACTTACTAGAGATCGTGGTGCGGGTCGTCCTACCAAAAAAGATCGTCGCGAAATTGACGAATTACAAGAGGGCTGGTTTGAGGAAGATTAATCTAGCGGAATATCAAAATAAATTAGTTTAGAAAAAGTTTTCCCATTGCTTCGTAGTTTGCCCGAAATTTTAAGTGTATACCTGCAAATAGCTACCTCTGAAGCACCTTGATTTACAAAAGTATTGGCCTTTATTAAATTATAAAACGTATCGCCACAATTACTTTTAACCTCTTGCTTCCATTCGTTTATATCAATGGGATAGAACATTTTTCGTTCCTCACGGCTGTAGCTAGGGAATATAAAGCTGGTGCTGCTTGTTTTTTTGAGCGCTTTTAGTGGAGCGCTGTAGGTTTTCCAATAACTAAGATCGCAAGTAACCCCGTCGTTGGTCACAAAAATTCCTGTTTCGTATCGCCCTTCTAGTTTTGTAATGGTGGCTTTGGTGCTTTTAATAGTTATTATTCGGCCTTCGGGAAGTTCGCCCGGTATTGAAGCTAGGTGCAATGCCGGCTTGGTATTCTTGCTAAGTTGATTTTGTGTGGAAGGCCCTACTTCGTAATCGAGCAGTGCTATGCTGAATTCCGGAAAATTAATAAGGGTTTTGGGCTTTTGTACCTGAGCTAAGCTAGGCCTTAACAAAGAAATAAGTAAAGCTATTGAAAGAAAATAACGTGCCATGGCTTACGGAAATTAGTACTTCCTTAAGCAATTTTAACTTGTTTGTCTGCTTTTGCCTATCAAAATCAGACTAAGTGTATGAATTAGCCGACGAATGGACTAAAATGGCCACTAAGAAACTTTTACCCTAATCTCAAATGAATTTTAATGAAAAAGAACCCTCTCTAATTTCACGAATTAGAAAAGGGTGCTTTTGATGGTAAAGGTTTGGAACTATCTTTCTATGATAATTTCGATAGATATAGAGTTTTCGTGTAAATAATAATCTGGGGAGAAGTCTTTGGTATAGGGTTTAACGTGAATAATTCCCCGCTTGCCGGAGGCAGTGGTAAAAAAAACATAAGGTTGGGCAATAATATTATCATTTACCGAAAAATAAGCCTCGTCGCTAAATGCTGCATTTAGAGGAAAATATTTATCTAGTGCAGCCTTTGTTTTCAAGTTTTTAATTTCATTAAAATTAAGGGCTGTCTGTGTGGTAAGTAGTTGGGTGATGTTTTTTTTGTCATAAGAAGAGAATCCAGTCAGAGGATTATCGTTATCGCCATAACAGAAATTCACTGCCCCGCCACAATGGCATCCAGCGTAAGAAATAGCTAAGAAGCCTCGTTCTCTTGGGATAGTGCAATATCCGTATGCAATATCTATTTTCCCTGAAATTGGTTTTCCTTCTTCAATAGTATAAACAGTGCCAGTTTCTAAGTCGATACCACATTTTGCATTTTGTACAATGGCATTACTTATATTGTTCAATGTAAATACATTGAGGTCATAGGGAATTTCTTTTTTGCAGGCTATAGCACTCATGGCTACTAGCACTGCCCCATACAAGAATTTAGGTAAATTTTTCATAATAGTATAGTTTAAGTACTAGTATGAAACGAGCCTAGAGTCTATGCTATTGTTATAATCCTGATTATAAGTATCAGTATGTTTTTGAAGGTTCTAGTACGAAATTTTCAAGGAAGATTGATCCCAAGACCTGAAGGCGCCTAAAGCCTCCTCCCGCATCAGCTGAATGATAGGAAGTTTGCGTTTGGCCATGGGTAGGTCTAGTTCTTCGTAAATAAATTGGTCGTCGAAGCCAATGGCAGCCGCATCTTTTTTAGTATTGGCATAATAAATGGCATCTAAACGAGCCCAATATATTGCGCCCAAGCACATAGGGCAGGGTTCACAACTAGTATAAATAATACAACCCGCTAAATCAAACGTATTTAATTTTTTACAAGCTAAGCGTATGGCCGATACCTCGGCATGTGCGGTGGGGTCGTTGCTACTAGTTACCTTATTGGCACTTTTGGCAATCACCTTGCCTTCTTTTACCACGATGGCGCCAAAGGGGCCACCTTTACCCAATGCTACATTTTGCTCGGCTAGTTGGATAGCCATTTTCATGAATTTTTGATCCCTTGCCATAGCTGCAAAAATAAAAAACCCCGACGAATGCCGAGGTTTTAACTATAAAATTTTCTGGATTTTTATTTTTTGTCTTTAGCATAGGCCTCGTTTAAGCCATCTACTACATCTTTGGTAACGTCTAAGCTTTCGTCGGCAAATAATACCGTAGGATTGGCTTTAGAGTAGGTTAATACTAATTTGTATCCCTTATCTTTTGCAAAAACCTTTAAGAAGGCGGCTACTTTTTCGTATAATTTTTCGTTTTCGGCAGCTTCTTCATTGGCTAATGCAGAACTTGCATTTTGGTTATAGCTAGCCAATTCTTGTTGCTTGCGGGCCAAACGATCTTCGGTAGCAGCACGCTGATCGGCGCTCATGCCACTTGCTTGTTGTTGGTATTGAGCTACTTCACGTTGAAAAGCAGTTCCTTTTGCATTTAAGTCGGCTTGTGCTTTTTTAGATTTTTCTTCGAATTTATCTTTAATGCTTTTGAAGTATTCGTACTTGCTTAGCAACGAATCAGAATTTACATACACAATGGTTTGAGTTCCGGCTTGGGTACTTGCGCTTGCTTGGGGTGCTGGTTTGCTGCACGATGCTACTAAAACGCTTAAGCCTAAAGCAATCATCGATACGTAGATTAGTTGTTTTTTCATGTTTAAATTTTGTTCAATAATGCACAAATATAAACTTTCGTTGGCTATATTTTAATACTCTTTAACGTATGTTAACAAATGCAGTTCAAAAAGCCCATTATTTATCCACATTGTGCTTTAGCTACAGTTCAAAAGCGTATTTTTGATACTTGTAGTATTATATAACATATGAGCGAAGAAAAGGAAAACAAATCAAATTATTCGGCCGATAATATTCAGGTTTTAGAAGGATTAGAGGCGGTAAGAAAGCGCCCGTCGATGTATATCGGAGATACGGGTATAAAAGGCTTACACCACCTGGTTTACGAAGTAGTAGATAACTCTATTGACGAAGCTTTAGCAGGTTATTGTAGCGATATATTCGTTACTATACATAAAGACAATTCCATATCCGTACAAGATAATGGCCGTGGTATCCCTACCGGGTTACACACCAAAGAAAATAGATCTGCCCTAGAGGTAGTAATGACCGTATTACACGCCGGTGGTAAGTTCGATAAAGATACCTACAAAGTATCTGGAGGTTTACACGGGGTGGGGGTTTCTTGTGTAAACGCCCTATCAACTGATTTAAAAGTAACGGTACACCGCGAAGGAAAAATTTTCCAACAAGAGTATAAATGTGGTAAACCCCAGTACGATGTAAAAGTAGTGGGCGAAACCAAGATTACCGGAACCATTGTACATTTCTTGCCCGATCCGGAAATATTTACCTTGACCACCGAATATAAGTTTGATACCCTTGCTGCTCGTTTACGTGAGTTAGCCTATCTAAATAAAGGAATCAAATTAAGTTTAACCGATGAGCGTGAAGAGTTAGAAGAAGGATTCTTAAATGAAAAATTCCATTCAGAAGGTGGTTTAAAAGAGTTTGTTCAATTCTTAGACGGTACCCGCCAGCCTTTAATTCCAGAACCTATTTATGTAGAAGGAATTAAACAAGGAATTCCGGTAGAATTGGCTTTGCAGTACAACGATACCTATGCAGAAAATGTGCATTCGTACGTAAATAACATCAACACCATTGAAGGTGGTACGCACGTTGCCGGTTTCCGTAGAGGATTAACCCGTACCTTAAAGGCCTATGCCGAAAAATCGGGTTTATTAAAAAATATGAAGGTAGAAATTACCGGCGATGACTTCCGCGAAGGCTTAACTGCTGTAATTTCTGTAAAGGTTGCCGAGCCACAGTTTGAGGGTCAAACCAAAACCAAATTGGGTAATAATGAGGTAATGGGTGCCGTGGATGTAGCCGTGGGTGAAATTTTAGGAAATTACCTAGAAGAAAATCCGCGGGAGGCAAAAATGATTGTTAATAAGGTAATTTTAGCCGCCACTGCCCGTGCCGCAGCTCGTAAAGCCCGCGAAATGGTGCAACGTAAGAGCGTAATGGGTGGTTCTGGCTTGCCAGGTAAATTGGCCGATTGTGCCAACAACGATCCGGCAGCTTGCGAATTATACCTGGTGGAGGGTGACTCGGCCGGTGGTACTGCCAAACAGGGCCGCGATCGTAATTTCCAAGCTATTTTGCCGCTAAAGGGTAAAATATTGAACGTAGAGAAAGCCATGGAGCATAAAATCTACGAAAACGACGAGATTAAAAACATGTTTACCGCCATGGGTGTAAGCATCGGTACCGAAGAAGATAATAAGGCCTTAAACGTCGAAAAACTACGCTACCACCGTATTATCATTATGACGGATGCTGACGTGGATGGTTCTCACATTACTACCCTTATATTAACGTTCTTCTTCCGTTACATGAAGGAGCTAATTGAAAAAGGATATGTATACATTGCTGCTCCTCCATTGTATTTGGTAAAAAAAGGGAAAGACCAAGTGTATGCTTGGAACGATGAACAGCGTGATGCTGCCGTACAACAATTAAAGGGTGCCGGTAAAGAAGATAGCGTACACGTACAACGTTACAAAGGTTTGGGAGAGATGAACGCCGAGCAATTATGGGAAACCACCTTGAATCCGGAAACCCGTACCTTGCGTCAAGTAACTATTGAAAATGCCGCAGAATGCGACCATATTTTCTCCATGCTTATGGGCGATGAGGTTGCTCCACGTAGAGAGTTTATTGAAAAAAATGCGAAATACGCTCGTATAGATATTTAAAAACGAATCGAAATTACTAAACAAAGCCCCGATATTTATTGGGGCTTTGTTGTTTTACGATAGCTACGTTCTTCTATAATTAGTGTGCTTAGCACCAATAGCACATTTACTCCCAAACCAGCTAAGAGGTATAGCCCCGGCACTTTAGTAAGGTGAGTGCACCACGCACCCACTAAGTTCCAAGCAAATAATACCATGCCTAAACCTATCCAGGTGTTAGAATAGGTGGGGTAGTGACTCTTTGTGTTGTCGTAGGTAAAATTATCGGGATACAATAACGGTTTCCATTTTTGATAATCCCAGGCCAATAAGCCTAAACATGCCACTAGCATTAAGGAGGTTATGATCCACGTACCTGTAAAATGTAGGCTGCAGGTAATAATCCAAATGCTCGTAATAAGTGGCAAATAAATAAGGGCGCCAATACTGGCAAAGCGTTGGGTCATTAGTAAAAAAGCAGCAATTAATTGGCTCCAGCCTATAAACTGCCAAAATGCACCCGATTGGTATAAGCCCTCAAAGAAGAAACCAATGGGAGTATCGGTGGATATTCTTGTAAAGCGCTCATTAAGTACCTTAGTTAAGCCAGATGGAATAAAAGCAAAGCCAATAAGGTAGCGGCTTAGTATCACAAAGGTGTTTAGCTGTCTTTTCTTACGAATGTGCTCGAATACCTTGTCTAAAAATTTCATGCCTAAAGATATAAAAACAAAAAGCCCTCCGATAGTGGAAGGCTTTTATGTAGGACAAAGGTGTGCTTAAATAGCTTTCATGTCGTGCAACACTGCATTCATGCCACGAACAGCTTCAGCACTTTTGTTAAAGGCCGCTTGTTCTTCCTCAGTCAATTTATAGTCGATAATTTTTTCCCAACCATTTTTCCCAATCACTACGGGTACACCTAGGCAAATATCTTTTTGGCCGTATTCGCCATCTAGGGCTACACAGCAAGGAAACACTTTTTTCTCATCGCGAACTATGCTTTCTACTAAAGCCGCACCAGCCGCACCCGGAGCATACCAAGCCGAAGTGCCTAATAGGCCGGTAAGGGTAGCACCACCCACCATGGTATCGGCAGCTACCTTTTTCAAGGTATCGGCATCCAATAAGTTAGAAACCGCAAATCCGTTTAATTGAGCCAAACGGGTTAATGGAATCATGGTGGTATCGCCGTGGCCACCTACAACTACACCATGTAAATCGTTGGCAGAGCAGTTAAGCGCTTGGCTTAAATAATATTTAAAACGAGCGCTATCTAAAATACCGCCCATACCTATAATTCTGTTTTTTGGAATTCCGCTAGATTTTAAAGCCAAATACGTCATGGTATCCATTGGGTTAGAAATAACCACAATAATGGCGTTTGGAGAGAATTTCAAGATATTTTCTACCACACCTTTTACAATGTTGGCATTGGTGCCAATCAATTCCTCACGAGTCATGCCTGGTTTGCGTGGCAAGCCCGAAGTAATTACCACCACATCCGAATTGGCTGTTTTGCTATAGTCGTTGGTGCTGCCCGTAATTTTGGTATCAAATCCCAAAAGGGTAGCCGTTTGCATCATATCCATGGCTTTGCCTTCTGCAAAACCCTCTTTAATGTCTAATAGCACGAGTTCTTGTGCTAATTCTTTTCTAGCAATATTATCGGCACAAGTGGCACCTACGGCTCCTGCACCTACTACGGTGATTTTCATATTAGAGTATGCTTAAATTTCTGCCCGAATTTAGTAAAAAGAGTAGATTATTAAAGATATCCACAAAAAAAATGATTTGTGTAAAATCTAGAGATGTTAAGCCTTAAGAGCTGTTGGCTAAATTAGTATCTTTGCCCATGCAGGAAAAAATTCTCATTCTCGATTTCGGGTCTCAATACACCCAATTAATAGCCCGTCGTGTTCGGGAGCTTAATGTGTACTGCGAAATTCATCCCTTTAACCATATTCCACCCCTCGACGCTTCTTTCAAAGGCATTATTTTGTCGGGTAGCCCTTATTCGGTGCGCCAAGAAGATGCGCCACAGGTAGATTTTAAGCAATGGGATGGCATCTATCCGATTTTAGGTGTATGCTATGGCGCCCAATATATGGCCCAGCAAAGTGGGGGCGAAGTATTGGCTTCCTCTACCAGAGAATACGGCCGGGTGCATTTAGATGTTGTGAACCAAGCTAATCCGCTGCTTAAACACATTCCTTTACATTCTCAGGTATGGATGTCGCATAGCGATACCATTGCCACCATTCCTGCCGATTTTGATATTATTGCCAGTACCGATACCGTAAAGGCTGCAGCTTTTCAGGTGAAAAATAAACAGCTATGGGGCATTCAGTTCCACCCCGAAGTAACGCACAGTACCGATGGTAAGCAATTGCTCCAAAATTTTTTGGTAGATATCTGTGGCTGTTCTCAAAATTGGACAGCCGATTCCTTTATTGAAACCACCATTGATGCCTTACGTCAAAAGCTCGGCAACGATAAAGTGGTGCTAGGCCTATCAGGTGGAGTAGATTCTACAGTAGCAGCCGTACTCTTACACCAAGCCATTGGCAAAAACCTCCATTGCATTTTTGTAGATAATGGCTTATTGCGCAAAGATGAGTTTCAGCAGGTATTAGATTCGTACCAGCACATGGGTTTAAATATTAAGGGAATAGATGCCAAGAATAGATTTTATACCGCCTTGGCCGGTATTAAAGATCCCGAATTAAAGCGCAAAGCCATTGGTCGGGTGTTTATTGAAGTGTTTGACGATGCGGCCCACGAAGTACAAGACGTAAAATGGTTAGGGCAAGGCACCATTTACCCCGATGTAATTGAGTCTGTATCGGTAAAAGGACCTTCGGCTACTATTAAATCGCACCACAACGTGGGTGGTTTGCCCGATTTTATGAAATTGCAAGTGGTAGAACCCCTAAATACTTTGTTTAAAGACGAAGTGCGCCGTGTGGGCAAGGCTTTGGGTATTGATGCTACTTTATTGGGTCGTCATCCCTTCCCTGGTCCGGGCTTAGCTATTCGTATTTTAGAAGACGTAACCCCCGAGAAAGTGGCCATTTTGCAAGAAGCCGACGCCATTTATATTCATCACTTAAAAGCCGCCGGCTGGTACGATAAAGTATGGCAAGCAGGCGCCATTTTCTTGCCAGTACAATCGGTAGGGGTAATGGGCGATGAGCGCACCTATGAGCAGGTAATTTGTTTGCGTGCAGTGGGTTCGGTAGATGGCATGACCGCCGATTGGAGTCATATTCCCTACGAGTTATTAGCTAAAATTTCCAACGAGATTATTAATAATGTAAAAGGAATAAACCGAGTGGTGTACGATATTAGTTCGAAACCACCGGCAACTATTGAGTGGGAATAATGCGCTGGGAAGCTTATTTACGCACCTTTACCAAAGTGTTGGCCGCTTACCCAGCCGAACAACCACTCACTAAATTTTTACCCGAGTATTTTA
>JBJTNJ010000040.1:0-17819 GCA_046074005.1 Sphingobacteriaceae bacterium | reverse complement strand
CGGCTGCCAGTGTAGCCAATTCTGCTTGGCTGTATACGCTACCCGTTGGGTTGCAAGGCGACGAAAATAAGAAAGCTTTAGTTTTTGGAGTAATAGCTCTTTCTAGTTGTTCGGCGGTAATTTTAAATTCTTGCTCAACTGTTGTGGCAATAAATACCGAAGTACCTCCGGCTAATTTTACCATTTCGGAATATGACACCCAGTATGGGGTAGGAATAACTACCTCGTCGCCCGGGTTTACTAAACATAAAAGTGCATTGGCCAATGCTTGTTTAGCTCCGGTGGTTACCACAATTTGGTCGAAATCGTAGCTTAACCCATTCTCTGTGCGTAATTTTTCGGCAATGGCTTTACGTAGATCCGGATAGCCTGCCACCGGCGTATAAAAGGTGAAGTTTTTATCCATGGCTTGTTTAGCCGCCTCTTTAATGTAGTCTGGAGTGTTAAAATCGGGTTCTCCAAAGCTGAGGTTAATAATATCAATACCTTTTGCAGCTAATTCGCGACCCATTTTGGCCATCTTAATGGTTTGCGATTCGGCTAAAGCCTGTATGCGTTGAGAAAGTGCTGTCATATTTTCAAAAATAAAAAAATATAGGGATGTTGTAAGCCTTGGACGATAATTTAACTAATTGTTAGGTCTTCGTTTTTCGTTTACTAACTTTGGTTTTCTAATGCACGCCAGTGAAGAGCCAAAAACGAATCATCATCCTATCGCTCAGTGTAAGCATCCTGCTTATGTTGGCAAAGTTTCTTGCCTATTTTGTTACTTCTTCTAATGCCATCTTAACCGATGCTGCCGAGAGTATTGTGAATGTATTGGCTAGTGCTTTTGCTTTTTATAGCATTTACCTCTCTAGTCAACCTAGAGACATAAATCACCCATATGGGCACGGAAAAGTAGAGTTTTTTGCGGTTTTTGTAGAGGGTTCGCTTATTTCCATGGCTGGCTTACTCATTTTGTTTAAATCTGTATACGCTATTTTTTATCCCCACGAAATTACTCAGATTACTGAGGGTGCCATCATTATTGGCGCTACAGGCTTGGTGAATTTGTTTTTAGGCTTATACCTTATTAGTTCGGGTAAAAAACTTAATTCTATTACCTTGCAGGCCGATGGAAAACACTTACTTACTGATGCTGTAAGTAGTGCGGGTTTGGTGGCAGGCTTAATTCTTATCGCCTTTACCAAAATTTACTTACTCGACAGTTTATTATCCGTAGCCTTGGGTTGTTACGTGTGTTACAGCGGTTATCGTTTAGTGCGTAAATCGGTGGGTGGATTAATGGATGAATCTGACCTGAATAAGGTAGAAGATATTATAGCCGTTTTGCAGGCTAATCGTCAACCCTCTTGGATTGATATTCATAATTTACGTACGCAGCAATATGGCAGCGATTTGCACATAGATTGCCACGTTACTTTGCCATATTATTTCGATTTAAATGAAGCTCATGAGCAAGTATCGGCTATTGATAGGTTGGTGAATAACCATATCTTTGAAGACACCGAATTGTTTATACACACAGATCCCTGCATTCCGCGGTGTTGCCACTATTGCCGTATGGAAACCTGTAAAGTAAGGGGCGAAGCGCAACAAAAAGATATCGTTTGGACGGTAGATCGGGTGATTAAAAATCAGAAACATTTCGATTAAGTATGAATTATCCTTTTAATGTACGAGTGTATGGCTTATTACTAGATGAGCAAAATAGGGTGCTTTTAAGTGATGAAGAAGAAGGTGGCTTTCAGTTTAGTAAATTCCCGGGGGGTGGTTTAGAATATGGCGAAGGCCTGTTAGAAGCTCTTTGTAGAGAATTTATAGAAGAGTGCGATTTACCAATTGAGGTGCTTTCTCATTTCTATACTACCGATTTCTTTATAAAGTCGGTGTTTAATGAGAGCCAGGTAATAAGTGTATATTATGTGGTAAAAGCTTTGGCGCCCTTAACGCTACCTATAAAAGAAAAAATCTACGATTTTGATGTTGATGGAGAAGTGAAACAAGCTTTTCGTTGGAGAGCCATCTCCGAGCTTCAGCCAGAGGAACTTACCTTTGAAACCGACCAAAAGGTCGCAGAATTGCTTATTAAAAGCATTTAAAAAGCTAAATAGTTGGCGTAAACTTCCTGTAGATACGCTTTCCCTACTTTTTCTAAACGTTTTGTTTCCTCTGTTTTGCCGGCATCTTTTTGGTAAGTTATGGTTTTACCCACATTGTCAAAAGAAATAGTTTGGCTAGGAGTAGCTATTCCAAAGCCATTATCCCAATCATAAAAGCCAAATTCTTTGCTGTTCTTGTTCAGTAAATCTTTGCTCCACACATAGGGAGAGGCGTTTGCTTGCACTTGTGTGCAGAGCGTGCGTGCAATATCGGTTTGTCCACCGTATTTGCTAATTATGGTTCCCCTGAACTTCGGTTTTAGTACATCGCCAAAAAATACTAGCGGAATACGATATCTGTTGGGATGCCAGTTTTCGTATTTATCTAAAGGCAGGCGGTGACCATGATCGGCCACTACAATAAATAAGGTATTTTTATACCAGGGTTGCTTCTGTGCCTGGGCGATATAGGCTCCGAGGCATGAATCTGCATAAAATGCGGTACTCTTAAATTTCTCTTTCACATCTGTACCCGGAAATTTTGCATTGCCGGGCAATTCGAACGGCTCGTGGTTGGTAAGCGTTAGTAGGGTGGAGAAAAAAGGCTCTTCGGTATTTTTCAAATCGGCCAATTGCTTTTCGTATACTTTTTCGTCGTAGGCACCCCATTTAGAATTCATATCTTCCGATTGAAAAGCTTCTTTGCCCGTTACCTGATCAAATTGATGAAAAAGTACAAAAGACTTCATACCAAAGAATTCGGTTTCGCCGCCATAGTAAAATGACGTAGCGTAGCCTCTATTTTTAAAGGTTTGCGAAAGTGCGGGCAATTTCTCTTGTTTGCTTTCTTCTTTTATTACACTGCGAATGGCTTGTGAAGGAAATCCACTTAAAATAGCAATGATACCTTTGTCCGTACGGTCGCCGGAAGCATAAATATTGCTAAAAGAAAGGCCCCCTTTGCTTAATTTCTCTAGTTCGGGAGCAGTGTTGGCTAGTCCGCCTAGTCCCTTAACCAAATCGGCAGTAAAGCTCTCCATAATAATAAGCACCACATTGGGTTTGGAAGTGCTAAGTATGGCTGTATTGCCACTTTTATCTATTCTGTAAAGTTCTTCTACTAATTCTTTGGCCGTATGTTCCGGTAAATAATGGTAGGGATTTTCTTGCCCTTTGATATTTTTACTAATGTCGTGCATTAGGTTCCAAAAAGTGTTTACCGAGGCATGGTTTACAATAGGTGTAGGAGAGAAATATGACATGCTCTGGTTAACTGGTGTTAATTGCCAGCCCCCTCTAATTAATAAGAAGGTAATGGTAATTAGCCCAAAAGCCGATATTCCTTTTTTTAAAGCAACCTGATTGCTGTTGGGCATGTTAAAGCGTAAGAAATAATGAGCTATTGCCAAACTGCTGCCTAGTAAGAGAACAAACAAGAGGCCGGCTAATGCTATAGGCGACGATAAGCTAGAAGCTATGGTTTCGCCAGGAGAATCTAAAGCGAATTCTAAGGCCCTGAAATTTAGTTTGGTGCCCCATTCTTTGTACACCAACATGTTGGCAATACTGCCAAATGAAAACAGCCCAAGGAGCAGGTAGGTATAGGCTTTTAGAAAAATGGTGCTGAACGGTATCTTTGGAAAAAACCAAAGAAAAATATAAAAAAGTAGAGGGAGTAGGCTGATATAGCCGGCCATGGAGAAGTCGAGGCGTAAACCATGGTAAAAAGGACCAATTTGTTCGCCTAGGGCTAGTCCATTAAACTTTTGTGCATAGTAGAGCACAAACAAGAGCCGATCTAGAAAGAAAAAGATCAACCAAAAGCAATAAAATCGAATAAGTGTTTCGAAATGTTTAAGCATGGCAGAAGTTTTCCTTGCTTATTGTCCTCCTCTCAACTGCATTAGCTGAGTAAGTGTCATTTCTTCGTAGTCTTTGCTGGCAGTAAACACGCCTGAAGGAACTGCGGTTTTTTGAATTTCTTTTACAGATGCCTTTACCGACATACCATTCTGAAAACTGGTAAACTCTACCGGGAAACCATAACTAGCTTCGTAAAATCGACTGAGTGGATTGGCGACTACTTCCACATCTTTGGTAAACCAAACATCAAATGTAGTGTTAGTTTTGCTTTCGGAAACTTCAAATTTAGAGGCCTTATAGCCATTTACTACTTTACTTTCGCTACTTGCTTTTAGCGACATTTGCGGATACTTATCGGCTAGCATTTCCTGATCGGCAGGAGTAAATAGTACGGAGTATTTTTTATTCATAATTGGAATATCGAGCAGCAAACGCTCATATTCTTTCTTTGTGTTTAAAATGCTTTGCGTGCTAAAATACTGCGATTCTATTTTCATGCTAGTAGAATCGCCTTTGAAATATACTTGAACCTCAGTGGGTAAGCTAGCGGCCATTGCTTGGGCCTGCTCTGGAACATTCCAGCTTAAGGAATATACTACAATTCCTTCGGTAATTTTTTGTTGTGCGCTTACTTGCGTTATGGCTAGTAAAAGGGTTGCTAGCGTTAGAATTCTTTTCATTTTTATGGGTTTAGTGCCCACAATTTACACATTTTCTATTAAACCGCTTCACCTGCTTGGGGTAAATACCAATCGTTATAGGTATTTGCTAAAAAATCGGCAACATCTGCACTTAAATTAAACTCTTCTAATAAGTAGCAGCAAAAATTTAGCAATGCGCTTAGTTTTATTGTTTCCGATGGATGGTTGGTATAACTGATATTTCCGCAACGAATTAAAAATTCAATTAAGACTTCGCAGGCATTTTTCACCTCTTTGCCTCTGGTATTGCTTTTTAATACCCTCTTAATAGGTGTTTTAACTTCTTGTATAAGGGTGAAAGCAATTGTATACGAGTGTTTTTCGGATTTGTGTAGTAATTTATTTTCCGCATCATTAATATGCTGGTGGATTAATTTGAGGTCTTTTTCTAGCTTATTCATATTCTCCGAACGAAAATATTTTAAATAAATTTTCTTTTAAATTAATTTATGATAATTTCGTTTTAAACTATATTTTAATGAAATATATAATACTTTTAGAACTTCTATTTTCTTTTAAATTAAAAGCACAGCAAAATGTGGGTGCACGAATAGGGGCTATGGCCGAAACAGGAGTAGTATTAGCCGATGCTTGGTCTATTAACTCCAATCAGGCCGGTATGCGGGCGGTGCTAAAACCACTTGCAAGCCTTGCCTATCAGCGAAACGTATTTTCTACCGAAATTGTTACCCAATCGGCCGCTTTTCAATTCCCCTTGCATGCGTATACCATAGGTTTAGTAGTGTCAAATTATGGCTTTGAGGTTTATAATGTGCAGCAAATTGGGATGGCTGTTGCAAAAAGTTTTGGTCCCAATTTGAGTGCTGCCATGCGCTTTAATTATCATCAAGTACATATACCGGCCTACGGAAAATCAACAGCATTTACTGCCGATGTTGGTTTTTTGTATCAATTTTCTAAGCGGATAGGCTTGGGGGCGCATGTACAAAATGTAAGCAATAGCTCATTCGCAAATATGGCTATTTATTCACCTATTCCTTTGTTAATAGATTTTGGACTGAGTTATAAGAGCACCGATCAGCTTTTGTTGGTAGCTACTCTGCAGCAGTCGTTAAATCGAACACCCCAGCCAAAACTTGGGATAGAATATCAGGTAATTCCAGTATTAGCCCTTCGTGGTGGGCTCAGCTTTAATCAGTTAAAGCAATTTGCCGGTCTTGGCTTAGAAATTAATAAAATGCGTATCGACTGGAGTGTATCTAGCCAGAATACGCTTGGTACAGGTTCCCAAATTTCGTTTCAGTATGAGTTTTAGGAAGATCTTTTGGCTTCTTTTTATTCTTTTCACTCTTCCGTTTTCTAGGGCGCATGCCCAGGCGGATATAGATCCGGATATTGCTCAAATTCTCGGTTATTTGGAGTCTAATTTGCAGGAAAGTAGCAATTTTGAAGAGCTAATAGATCGTCTAACTCAGTATAAAGCCCATCCACTAAATATAAATAAGGCTTCTGATGCCGATTTGAAGGAATTATGGGTGCTTAGCCCCATACAAATGGCTGCTTTGCAAACTCATATTTTAGCTAATGGGCCTTTAATTGATTTGTTAGAATTACAGTCTGTAGATCATTTTGATTCCCAAACTATTCGTTTACTATTGCCCTTTATTCAGTTAGGTTTCGAAAATCCCTTTGCGGGGAAAGGGTTGGCTTCCGTTTTTTCAGGCAAGCATGATATTTTGCTACGCTATGAGCAAGATTTACAAAAAGCGGAGGGTTATTTAACTGGAGATAGTTCTCAAAATCGGTTCTTAGGTGGGCCTCAGCACCTATTAGTGCGCTACCGTTATGCCTATGGGAAGCATCTTTCTTGGGCCTTTCAGGCAGAGAAAGATGCTGGAGAATCATTTTTTACTCGTCAGCCTTTTGGATTTGATTTTGTCTCAGGGCACCTGGAATTTAAGCAGGTGGGGTTCTTTAAAAAGGTAGAGGTGGGAGATTATAATCTGCAGGTTGGCGAAGGATTGTCTTTGTGGTCTGGCTTAGGTTTTGGCAAAAGTAGTTTACTAAGTTCTATTGCTAAGCAAGAAATTGGTTTAAAGGCGTATTCGTCCGTTAATGAAGGATTCTTTTTTAGAGGCTTAGCTACTCAATTAGAGGTGAAAGGTTTTCATATTATTCCTTTTTATTCAAACCGAAATTTGGATGCTAGCTTGCAAGATAGTGTGGGTATTACAAGTATTAATTTGAGTGGCTTGCACAGAACAGCGTCTGAAATGGCTTATAAACAAACGCTAAATCAGCAGGTATATGGTACGGCATTAAAGTACAAATTTCACAGAATTAGTATAGGCATTACGGGCTATCACACACAGTTTAATAAGGCTTTTCAGGGTGGACAGGAGTTGTACAACCAGTTTAAATTTTCGGGAAAATCATTAAACAACTACAGTGTAAATTATCATTTTTCGGTAGCAAATACCTATTATTTTGGAGAGTTTGCGCATGGCTCGGGTGGTAAGCCGGCCTATCTTGCGGGTCTCTTATCTAGTTTGTCGTCTACGGTAACACTAGGCTTGTTATATAGAAACTATCCGGCATCGTATCATTCGTTTTATAATGCGGCTTTAGCTGAATCGAGTACTAGTATAAATGAACGGGGATTTTATTCGGGTTTGGGTGTTAAGTTTCATCCGAAGTGGGAATGGAGTTTTTATACCGATGTATTTAGTTTTCCTTGGTTGAGTTTTGGTGTAAATGCTCCGGCAAATGGTTTTGAACTACTTAGCCAATTAAGTTATAAACCCAATAAAATCAGTCAGTTGCAATTGTTTTACCAGCGTACCGAAAAAGGTCAAAACAGTACGGAGCCTGATGCCGCAATGGCGTATATTAAACCGCATGTTCAACAAAAATATCGGATTGATTTTCGGTATCCACTTTCGCGGAATTTTTCCATGCACCATCGTGTAGAAATGACTCGTGTTGGGCAAGAGCAAGGCTACGTACTGCTTCATGATTTGGTGTATCAACCATTACAATCTAAATTGTCGGGTAATATTAGATTTGCTGTTTTTAATGTATCTGATTACGATGCTCGTATATATGCTTTTCAGAATGATGTATTGTATAGTTATTCTATTGAAGCGTATCAAAATAGAGGCTTTCAGGTCTATGTGAATACTCGGTATACTTTGCAAAAGGGCCTAGATGTTTGGCTCCGTTACGAAACTAAAAGGTATGCTAATTTATCCAGTGTTGGCTCGGGGTTAACTGCGATAAAGGGAAATCACCAATCGGAATTTAAAATTCAGGTTCGGTATCAATTTTAAGACCTATGCACAAAGGAGAAATTCCTTTTGTACGCTTATTGCTTCCATTTATTTCCGGTATTTTACTAGGATGGTATGCACCCAATTTTTGTTCATTGAGACTGTGTGTTGGCCTTCTAATTTCTAGCTGTATCCTCCTGTTTTTAAGCCGAATTTTTCACAAAAAATATCCATACCGCCAATTTAGATGGTTTTTGGGTTTGCTTATAATCGTTTTCTTGTTTGCCTTGGCGATAGTATTAACGGCTTATCCTGAGGCTTTTTGGGCCAAAAAAAAGCTGAAGGCGCTAAGCCCCAAAACACTTTGTGTACAAGTAAGCACGGAGCCCATTGCCAAGGAAGATATTCTGCGTTTCGAAGCTGACGTGTGGTATGCAGATTCGCAGGAGATTGCCGACAAATTACTCATTGCCCTTAAAGTAGGAAAGGAGAAATTGTCTACCATTGCCTATGGCGATGTGCTTTTGATACCAGCGAATAACCGCGAAGTAGAACCTCCTTTTAATCCCGGAGAGTTTGATTATCGCTGGTATTTGCGTACACATGGTATTGAACAGCAAAGTTTTATACAGCTAAAACAAGTGCGTAAAATAGCTTCTGGCCAAGGAAATAGGCTCATAGATTTTGCCCTTAGATTACGTAAAACCATTATCAAGACCTTTGTAAAGTATGTGAATTCTGCCGAGAGTGCCGCCATGGCCTCAACGCTAATTATGGGCTATCGGGCAGATTTAAGCCCCGACTTAGTAAATGCCTATGCTCAAACCGGGACATTGCATGTGCTCTCTGTTTCGGGAATGCACGTGGCCTTGGTTTTTCTACTGCTTAGTTTTTTGCTAAAACCTCTAGATCGTGTTTTTAAAAATGCACTTCCCAAAGCTGTTCTCCTAGTTGCTATGATTTGGTTTTATGCGCTTTTAAGTGGCTTTTCACCTTCTGTAAATCGGGCAGCCTTAATGTTGAGTTTGGTAGTGCTGGGTAAAGCCATCAACAAGCGTATGAATACCTATAATTTATTAGCAGTTTCTGCATTTATCTTATTAATTATCAATCCACTATACCTATTCGATGTAGGTTTTCAACTTTCGTATTTGGCCGTTTTGGGCTTAGTGGCAGTACATCCCTATGTATATGGCTGGTTTTATGTCAAAAATAAAGCCCTAGATGCGGTATGGAGTTATACCGCCCTTTCCATTTCAGCACAAGTATTTACTTTTCCCTTAAGTGTTTATGTGTTTCATCAATTTCCGCTCTCTTTTTTGTTGAGCAATTTAGCTATTGTGTTGCCCATTACTGCGGTAATGTATGTAGGAGTGGGCTTTGTGTTACTTCTGCCCATAACCGTTGCGTTGCCATATATGGGCCGGCTATTAAGTTGGTTAATACAACTATCTAACCAATTATTGTTTCACATTGCTAAACTTCCGCATGCCAGCATTCAGGGTGTTTTTATAGATAAAGTAGAGCTTTTTGTATTGTATGGATTGAGCATACTAGTGCTATTGGCATTTGTAAACAAGAGTAAAAAAATGCTTTTCCTAGTTTTTATTCTCTTACTTTTCTTAGGAGGATATAGACTTTGTAAATATTTCAACAAACCTAAATCGACGCTTATTTTTTACAGTTTGAGAAAAAATACAGCCCTGGTGTATGCTCAGGCCAATAACTACCTAATTGTTAGTGATTTAAGCCCAACAGATAAAGCATTCCAGTTTTCTGTAAAGCCGTCTTTAAGCATGTTCGAAAATGGGTTGTGGGTAAAGCCGGGGGCTAAATTCCGCACCAGTATATGTTATTCTAATGGCACCCTGCTATTTTTAGGAACACACAAACTCTTGTATTGGAGCCCTCGTTTAAATAAGCTTAAATTAACGAAAAAACTGGAGGTGAATACCTTGCTAATAGGGCAGAACCCGAACATCAATTTAAAAGATATTTGTAGTAAGGTGCGGTTTAATCGCTTATTGGTAGATGCAACAAACCCCGATTATAAAATTAAGCAATGGCTACTAGAAGCCAAACACTTAGGCATTCCCCTTTATGTGTTAAAGAAAAATGATGCCCTTATCTTGTATTGGTAAAATATTACGTGGCTAACCGTCATAATTTCAGGTAAAAGCGTAAATTAGCAACATGCAATCTTTTGAACTGGATAAAACGGATTTAATGCGCATTAAAGAAGCATTAGAGGCTGATGATGCCGTATTAAAAGAACTGCTATCGGAGTACCATGCTTCCGAAATTGCGATTATTTTAGAAAGCCTTCCACAGGAATCAAGAGATCGTATTATCAATATTCTGCCTTCCGATCTAGCTTCTGATGTATTGTCGGAGATGGATGCCGAAAGTCACCCTGAAAGAATTCTTGAAAATTTAGATCCCGAAAAACGTTCGGAGATTGTAGAGGAATTGGATTATGATGATGCTACCGATATTATTAGCCAATTGCCGGAAGAGCAACAAAACGAAATTTTATTAGAACTGGATGAGGAAGATGCCTCTACCATTCGTACCCTCTTAACCTATGCTGAAGATACCGCTGGAGGTATCATGAATACCCAGGTGCTTAAGCTCAACGGTAAATTGAGTAAAAAAGAAGCGCTCGATGAGGTTATTCGTCAATCGGAGGAGATGGAGGAGTTTTACACCATTAATGTAATTGACGACGATAATGTCCTTCTTGGTATAGTTTCGTTAAAAGATATCATCAAGGCTAAAAACAGCATTAAAGTTGCCGAACTTATTCAGGTAGATTTTGTGTATGTATTGGCCGAAACGGATCAGGAGGAGGTTGCTAAATTAATTTCTCAGTATAATTTAACAAGCATACCCGTAGTAGATGAAGAGATGCATTTATTAGGTAGAATTACCTTTGATGATGTTATTGATGTATTAGAAGAAGAGAATACCGAAGATATCTTGAAAATTTCGGGGGTTTCTGAGGATGAGGAGCTTGCCGGTAATTGGAAAGAAGCGGTAAAAAGTAGACTTCCTTGGTTGGTACTAAACTTGGCTACCGCCTTTTTAGCAGCCTCAGTTATTCGTTATTTCCACGGTACCATTGCGCAGCTAGGCATTATTGCTGGTTATATGACTATGATTGCCGGTATGGGTGGAAATGCGGCTACGCAAGCCTTGGCGGTTACCGTTCGTCGTATTTCTTTGAATGATTTAACAGATAATCAGGCGTATAGAACCGTACTCAAAGAGTTTACCGTAGGCTTAATAAATGGGGCGGTAATTGGTGCAATTGTATTTTCCTTCGCCTATTTTTACGATTTAAATCCTCTATTGGGCCTGGTGGTGTTTCTGGCCATGACCGGGAATCTTATTATTGCGGGCGTAGCTGGTTCTGCCATACCTTTGATTTTAAAACGTGTTGGAATTGACCCTGCGGTGGCATCGTCTATTATTATTACCACCTTTACCGATGTGTTTGGTTTTTTACTCCTGTTGGGTATGGCTAGCCACTTTTTAATCCAATAAATTTCTTGGCGTTTCTACTGCATTGAGTTTGCTAGTAGAATATAGTATGAGGGTGTTTTTAGCAAAAAAGCAAGCCTGTAAGCCGGGTTCTGTATCTATTGCTAGATTTCTATCATTTATCTAGGCCATTTATTGCTAAATGGCTCTATCAACCTACCCACTAACATCGGACGAGCAGCCCTACATACGTTAGCCTATTTGGTTTTTCAACTTCTGGGGTTTACCGCAAGGCATGTCGCCATGCCAGGCCGTGAGCTCTTACCTCACGTTTTCACCTTTTCCCCGAAGGGTAGTTTGTTTTCTGTGGCACTTTCCGGCTTCCGATTTGCATCAGAATCCTTCCCGTTAGGAAGCAGAATGCTCTGTGTTGCCCGGACTTTCCTCTCTCCCGAAGGACAGCGATAGAACGGCTTGCTCTACAAAGATAAGATAATTTAATTGCTACACTTTTTTAGGTCGGCACTTACCTTTTGGTAAGGGTAAATACCTTGCTTATTGCCGAAAGAGTTGGTTATATAGGTAATTATTTCGGCAATTTCTATATTGCTTAATGTGCTTTCAGCAGGCATTATACCTTCGTAATTTTTGCCCGAAACTATTATTTGGCCTTGCAATCCGTTTTTAATAAAGCAAGCTAGTTTTGTTTTATTTTGTTTTAAAAACCTAGAATCTGTTAAGGGGGGATAAAGCATAGCTAGGCCGCCGCCAGTATTGCCATGGCAGTTTCCGCAATGGCTTTCATAGAGTTGCTTACCAACGGTGTAATAGCGTGCATAAGTAATATCAGTTTCCGATTGACAGGCGTAAAAAAAGACGCCAATAATGCTCAGTATACCGAAAATAACGAACTTATTTTTGCTCATATTCTTGCAAAAGGAGGTCTATGTCCTTCATTAATTGCTCTACTTGATCCATTTTAGTGCCATCATAGGCACCTCTTATGCGTTTTTCTTTGTCAATTAGCACAAACCAGCCTTGGTGAACTAATCCCTGTGGAGCGGCATTATCTGCATAGGCAGCCACTAAGTAATTCTTAGCCGAAATATCATAAATAGAGTCCCTTGAGCCGTGAATTAAATTCCATTGTGGGCTAGTAATTCCTAATTTATCGGCATATCTTTTTAATCTAGAGGGCAAATCATATTTGGCATCAATGCTGTGCGAAAGAAATTTTATTCGTTTATCGCCTTTGTATTTCACATACACTTGCAATAAGTTCCGGTGCATAATAGGGCAAATAGAGTTGCAGGTGGTAAAAAAGAAATCGGCTACGTAAATACTTCCGTCGTAATCTTTATTACTAATAAGCACACTATCTTGGTTATAGTAGCGAAACGGTGCAATAGTTTGATACACGGTATCAGTAATATTCTTTCCATTAATTAGCGTGTCTTTAGTGCTTTTTTCGCCTAAAATTGGCAACTTTTTAGTTTCGTTGCTACACGAATAAAGGCAAAAGATAATACTGAGCAGCAGAAGTATTTTTTTCATTTTTAGGCTAATAAGGTAGATTTTGTGGCATCTAAAATGTCAAATGCGACTGCGGATGAAGAGGCTTCGGAGTATACTCTTAATACAGGTTCGGTGCCCGATGGGCGAATCATTACCCAAGAATTTTCATCAAAGTGAAATTTAAATCCATCAACATTTTCGGTTTTAATCACCGTATACGAACCAAACTGAGTGAATGCTCGGTTCTCACATTTTTTAATAATGGCTTGTTTTAACTCTTCGGTTAAATGTAGATCGTAGCGTTCAAAGGCAAAAGGTCCTACTAGGCTGTAAATTTCCTCAATAAGTTCGGTAAGTTTTTTGCCCGATTTGGCCATAAATTCCCAAATGGTTAGGCCCATCCAAATGCCGTCTCGTTCGGGTATATGGCCGGCTATGGCAATGCCACCCGATTCTTCGCCTCCGGTTAAAAAGGGTTTACCCGAGTTTACCATAAGGTCGCAAATGTATTTAAAGCCTATTTTGGTAATGGTATTGTTAATGCCATAGGCATCGCATAGTTTCTGAATTTTATTGGTGCACGAAAAAGTAGTATATACTTCTCCTTGTAGGTTTTTAACCTTGCTCATATAATGTATAAGTAGGAGTAAAATGTGGTGAGAATCTACAAAATTTCCATTTTCGTCATATAAGCCAATGCGATCAGCATCGCCGTCGGTAGCTAAACCAGAGGCAATTTCGCCTTCCGAAAGTTTAATTACTTCAGAAAACTCGGTTAAATTACGGTGTATAGGTTCTGGCGCTTGTCCATCGAATCCGGGGTTGTGTTCGCAATGTAAAAAGGTGGTATTGGGTAAAATTCTACGCATTACATTTTGTCCGGCACCGTACATGGCATCGTAAGCCCAGTTCATACCACAATTGCGAATTGCTTCCATGTCAAAATTAGCTTCAATTTCATCGCAATACATGCTCTCTAAATCTACAAAGCTAATAAGGCCTTCTTTGCTATATTCTTCTACTGATTTTAGCTGAAGGTAGATACTATCGGGAATTAAGGTCTCTACTTCATCAATCATAGCCGGGGTGGCCGGGCCGCCGTAGCTAGCTTTAATTTTGTAGCCATTATATTCGGCAGGGTTGTGTGAAGCGGTTAAAATAATGCCTGCATCTGCTTGCAATTTTACCGTTCCGAGAGATACCATTGGGGTAGAAACAAAAGTATTCTCACTTCTAAATACCTTAATACCCTGCGAAGCCAATACGCAAGCCGTGGTGTCGGCAAAAAGCTTTCCGCCAAAGCGGCAATCGTTCCCTACTACGGCCGAAGGTTCTTGATAGTGTTTACGTAACCATAAAGCGGTAGCATAGGCTACTCGTTTTACATTTTCTACCGTAAAATCTTCTGCAATAATGGCTCTCCAGCCGTCTGTACCGAATTTTATTTTGTTCATCAACCAAAGTTAAGGCAATTTTCTCTATTTTTAGACCCTTAAGGCAATACTTATAAATCATATTGCAGCATTTTAATTCGAATTAAAGATGAAGGTTCTAAAGTTTGGCGGTACATCGGTAGGTAGTCCCGAACGTATGAAAAAATTATTGGATATTATTCGCCCCGAAACACCTCGGTTGGTGGTTTTATCGGCAGTATCTGGCACTACCAATAAATTGGTAGAAATTGCCTCGTTTTTCGAGCAAGAAGATAAAAATAAAGCCATTTCCGCCATCGAAAAATTGCGTGCAGAATACAATCAGTTTATTGCCGAACTCTTTGCCACCGAGCAGGGTATGGCCGATGGGAAAAATACACTTGATTATCACTTTGGGTTATTAGAGTCGATAGCCAACGATTTATTTACGCCAATTGAAGAAAAAATTATTTTGGCTCAGGGTGAGTTACTATCTACTACCTTATACCATTATTATCTTACAGAAATTGGGGTGCAATCAGTGTTATTACCAGCCCTCGATTTTATGAAGGTAGACGAAGATCACGAGCCCATGGTTGATTTTATTACCGAACATATTACGCCACTACTAGCCCAAAAATCTAATTTATACATTACTCAAGGTTATATATGCCGCAACGCCTATGGCCAGATTGATAATTTGCGTAGGGGAGGAAGTGATTATACAGCATCGTTAATTGGTGCCGCTATTCGCTCCGAAGAGGTGCAAATTTGGACTGACATTGATGGAATGCACAATAACGATCCTCGTGTAGTGAAAGGTACTAAGCCAATTGCTAATTTATCGTTCGATGAAGCGGCAGAGTTGGCGTATTTTGGCGCAAAAATATTGCATCCGCAAAGTGTGTTCCCTGCCCAGAAATACAAAATTCCTGTTCGTTTGTTAAATACTATGGAGCCTGAAGCTCCGGGTACCTTAATTAGTTCGTTTAGTGAACCCGGGAAAATAAAATCTATTGCCGCCAAAGACGGTATTACAGCCATTAAAATACAATCGAGCCGAATGCTTTTAGCCTATGGTTTTTTACGTAGAGTATTTGAGATATTCGAACGCTTTAAAACACCTATCGATATGATTACCACCTCTGAAGTCGCGGTCTCCTTAACTATAGATGATACCCGTAATTTAGACGATATTTTGAAAGAGTTAGACAAATTTGGCACGGTAGAACTAGATCAAGATCAAACCATTGTCTGCGTGGTAGGCGATTTTGCGACCGATAATCACGGCTATGCCGCTAGGGTGTTTGAAGCCCTAAAACATATTCCTATTCGTATGATTTCTTATGGTGGAAGTAATTTCAACGTTTCGTTATTGGTAAAAACTGCTGATAAAACAGAAGCGCTTCGTTCACTTCATAATCGTTTATTTGAGTAGTATGAACACGTTTAGTCCAGGTGTTATTAGTCAATTAGCAGCCACAGAAAGCCCTTGCTATTATTACGATATGACGTTGTTGCAAGCAACCTTAAAAGCCTGTAAAAAAGCCGCTGAGGCACACAATTTTAAGGTGCATTATGCCTTAAAGGCAAATTTTAACGAACCTATTTTAGCCGCAATTAATAAGCACGGTTTTGGTGCCGATTGTGTGAGTGGTAATGAAGTGTTGCAAGCGATAAAAACGGGCTTCGAGCCTAAAGAAATTGTGTTTGCAGGTGTTGGTAAATCGGATAAAGAAATTCTAAATGCTTTACAACACGATATTTTCTGCTTTAATGTAGAATCTGTGGAAGAGCTGAGCATTATTAACGAATTGGCCGCAAGCCAGCAAAAAACCGCTCGAATTGCCATTCGTATCAATCCCAATGTAGATGCAAAAACACATCAATACATTACCACCGGTTTAGAGGAAAATAAATTTGGTGTAAATTCCTGGGAATTAGCCGATTGTATTTCGGTATTAAAACAATCGCCTAACTTAGAATTAATTGGAATTCACTTTCACGTGGGTTCGCAAGTAAAAGATTTAGATGTATTTAAGAGCCTTTGCTTAAAAGTAAATGAGTATAATACTTGGTTTGCCGAACGTGGATTTAATTTGCAAGTGTTAAATGTTGGTGGGGGCTTAGGCGTAGATTATTACCAGCCCGATGAACAAGCTATGGTAGATTTTGCTGGCTATTTTGCTATTTTTAACCAGTTTTTAGAACGTAAAAAAGGGCAGGAAGTGCATTTCGAATTAGGCCGTTCGTTGGTTGCTCCTTGTGGTACCTTAATCAGCCGAGTACTCTACATCAAAAAAGGCTTGAAAAAGAATTTCATGATTTTAGATGCGGGCATGACTGAATTAATGCGGCCGGCATTATACCAAGCCTATCATAAAATTGAAAATTTAAGCCGATTGGGTGAAAAAGCAGGTGTGAACTATGATGTAGTGGGACCTATTTGTGAAAGTACCGATACCTTTGGCAAAGAAGTTGAACTGCCCGAATCGTTTCGTGGCGATTTGGTAGCTATTCGTACAGCTGGCGCTTATGGGGAAGTGATGGTTTCTCGATATAATTTAAGAGAACCCATAAAAGCGGTGTATTCTGCCTAATTATTCAAAAGCATTAATTCCGGTAACATCCATACCGGTAATTAGTAAATGAATGTCGTGAGTACCTTCATAGGTTACCACCGATTCTAAATTCATCATATGGCGCATGATCGGAAATTCGCCGGTAATGCCCATTCCGCCCAACATTTGGCGGGCTTCGCGGGCAACGTTTAATGCCGTTTCTACCCCATTTCGTTTTGCCATTGATATTTGCGCCGGTGTAGCTTTATCTTCATTTTTAAGCGTTCCTAATCGCCAATTTAAGAGTTGTCCCTTGGTGATTTCTGATATCATTTCGGCCAATTTCTTTTGTTGTAATTGAAATCCAGCAATAGGTTTGCCAAATTGAATACGTTCTTTAGAATAGCGTAAAGCGGTATCGTAGCAATCCATGGCGGCGCCCAAGGCACCCCAAGCAATACCAAACCGGGCTTGGTTTAGGCAACTTAAAGGCCCCTTTAAGCCCTTAATAGTTGGTAGAATATTTTCTTTAGGCACTTTTACATTATCAAACACCAATTCGCCGGTAGCCGATGCTCTTAAACTCCATTTATTATGGGTTTCGGGTGTCGAAAAACCTTCCATACCACGTTCAATAATCAAACCTTGAATGTCGCCTTGTTCATTTTTTGCCCATACTACAGCAATATCAGCAAAAGGAGCGTTAGAAATCCAGAGTTTGGCGCCGTTTAAAATTACGTGGTCACCTGCATCGGTAAAATGGGTAACCATACCCGCCGGATTCGAGCCAAAATCGGGCTCGGTTAAGCCAAAACACCCCATCCATTCGCCGGTGGCTAGTTTTGGTAAATATTTAGTGCGTTGGGCTTCTGAACCAAAGGTGTAAATAGGGTACATTACCAAAGAACCTTGTACTGAAGCTGTAGAGCGAATACCAGAATCACCTCTT
>JBJTNJ010000039.1:0-4105 GCA_046074005.1 Sphingobacteriaceae bacterium | reverse complement strand
CTGGTCAACATCAGGATCAACACCATCGTCAACTGCTCCGAAAAGCCCAAATGAATGCCATAAGCTTGTGCAATAAAGAGCGAAGCAAAGGTCATGTACATCATCGAGCCATCCAGATTAAAGGAATAGCCCAATGGCAATACAAAACTCACGATCTTATCCTTACACCCAAAACGCTCCAGCTGCAGCATAGTTTTCGGGTAAGCCGCCTCCGAACTGGCTGTACTGAAGGCCAGCAATACCGGTTCTTTCAAACTATTGATCAAGCGGAATATCCGCGATCTTAAGATCAGGAAGCCAATAAAGACCAACAGGATCCATAAGATGAACAAGCCTGAATAAAACTCCGAGATAAAAATGGCATAGGTAGATAAAATGCTAAGGCCCTGCTTGGCAATAATGGCCGTCATAGCGCCAAAAACAGCAAAAGGCGCAAAATTCATCACGTAGCCGGTCACTTTTAAGATCACATGCGCAAAAGCATCCATCGCCTTGATCACGATCTCTCCTTTTTCGCCAATGGCAGCAGTAGCCACACCGAAAAACAGCGAAAACACTACGATCTGCAAGATCTCATTAGCAGCCATGGCCTCCGCAAAACTCTTGGGGAACACATGCGCAATAAAATCTTTCAGCGAAAGTGCCGCTTTCTGAATTCCCGTATCAATATGGCTATCCGGCAAGGGCAAATTCATGGTCTCTCCCGGGCGGAAAATATTAACCAGCACCATACCCAATGCCAACGAAAGCAAGGTGGCACTTAAAAACCACAACATGGTTTTGCCGCCAATACGGCCTACGGCCTTAATATCGCCTACTTTGGCTACGCCTACTACTAAGGTTGTAAATACCAAAGGAGCCACAATCATTTTTATTAAGCGCAAGAAAATATCGCTCAGCAACGTAAAAGGTTCTAGTTTTTTATCTCTGATGGTTTCGTTTTCTTTACGAATACTTAATTGCTCTTTACGAGCGGTTTTCATAGCCTGGTAGGCAACCGTAGTGGTATCGGTGGTTTTTGCCAATTGCACCTCTAAAGTTGTTGCCTGTTTATCGGCTTTCGCAATTTGATCGTTATATTGGCCTATCCAATTTACATTAAGTAAGTAGCCGGCTACTACCCCTACTACTAAGGCGATGAAAATAAATAAGGTAAGTTTGTTTTTTTGCATGCGTTTTGTGTGTAAAGCGAACGTAAAACTACAATAATTTAACTTTAAACCATGCACGTTTTTAGCCTTCAAGAGCAAAAAAAAGAACTACAACAACTCTCTAAACCAGAGCTAGAAGCTATTTGCTTGCGTTTTGCCCGCTTTAAAAAAGACAATAAAGAATTATTGGAATATGTGCTATTTCATCAAAGCGACCCACAAGCTTATGCCGATGCGCTAAAGAAAGAACTTAAAGAGGTATTTACCACGCTGAACGGTGCTAATTATAGCGATGCCAAAAAGCTAAGAAAGATTACAAAATCGCTGAATAAACATGGAAAATATCTACAAAGCCCTGCTATTGAAGCCGATTTATGGGTATGGTTTTGCTATGCTTATTGCAATTCTATTGCTGCAAAATCTACTGCACAAGTTATTCGAAATTTCTTTGTTAAAGCCCTGCTTAAAGTAGAAAAATTTCAAAGTAAACTACATGAAGATTTAGCGTTTGATATACAACAGGAACTGGAAAAAGTTAGCCTACTAGCGGTCAAAAACCTACATTGGTACGCTAGCTAGTGTAACAATACTCTAAAATACCGCTCTAAAAGGCATAGTATACATGGAAAACAAAGAAGCACTCTTTAAAGAAATTTTTCGGGCTAACTCCCGAAAGATTTACCATTTGTGCTATGGTTATACCGGCGATAACGATACCGCCAACGATTTAATGCAAGAAACCTTTTTAAAGGTGTGGCAAAATCTCGATAAGTTTCGTAACCAGGCTATGATTTCTACCTGGATCTACCGAATTGCGGTAAACACCTGCTTATCTCATCTCCGAGTAGAAAAAAGGCAAGCCAAAGAAGAACTTACCGAAAAAATTATTGAGGAGAAGGCCGAAGATTTTTCCGATAAAAATGAGCAAGTAGCCCTGCTATATCGCTGCATTTCTAAACTAGAAGAGAATGAACGTATTATCATTACCCTTGTACTAGATGAAGTGCCCTATGCAGAGATTGCGGAGATTTCGGGCATTTCTGAAGGAAACCTACGAGTTAAAATACACCGAATTAAACAGAAACTAACTGAACTTTATAGCCGATATGAAAGATTTTGATGTGATAAAGGATATCTGGCAAAGCCAACCCGAACGTAAACTAGCGGCAGAAGAAATTCTGACTCAGGTGAAACGCTCAAAAAACCGCTTAGCAAACAAATTACTGGTAGAAGTATTTGTAATGAGCATAGCCATTGCTGCCCTAAGCTATGCATGGTACATGGTGCCCTTTAAAATGTGGACGACCCACTTATCGCTCCTTATTTTTATGGCCTCATGCTTGTTTGCACTATTTGCCCAATTATCGGCTTACAGAAGTCTTCATAACACCACTCACCTTATTGGTAAACCCAATACCTACATTACGTATTTAAAACAGTATCAAAAAGAACGTCACCGATTAAACACTCAAAAATACAAGGTGTATACCCTATTTTTGGGCATAGGCTTAGTCTTGTTCTTTGTTGAAATTTTCTTTGTTTCTACCCTTTGGTTTACGCTTATTAGCTTTGGAGCTTCCTTGCTGTGGATGGCTATCTGCTATTTCTGGCTTATGAATGTTTATATCAAAAAAGAAGACAGCTACTTAAACGAAATGATTAACGGGTTAGAGCGCTTAGAAGATCAGTTTAAAGAAGAATAAGCTATTTTTTCTTAGGCTCATTCGAAATCTCCGATATCTGGAACGTATTATTTCTTAAATGATAGGCCAAGGTGCGCTTGGTTGGCTTTTCTGTTGAGGCAGGCTCCTGATAGAGAAAATCTCTTCGCAATTCCCCTTCTTTTATATAGATAGAATCTTTGCCTTTAAACCCAGCCTTCGCTTTATCACTAAAGGATGGAAAACGAATAGCATTGCCCGTGCCAGAAGCATCAAATTCATAGATATACAAATCATTTACACCGGTACTCAATATTACCTGTACCGCCAATTCTGGATTCCCATCGGTATCTAAATCCATATCCCAAACTTCGAGTGGTTTGCCCACTAAATCGGCAGTTAAGGCCTTAAATTTTTGATGAGTAGAATCGGAACGTAAAATAAGCAAAGCCGACGTTGAATCTTTTCCTCTACCCCAGGTGAGTACATCAAAAGTAAGCCCGGGTTTTACTTCTAAACTGCGTTGAAACCTAAAAGGGGCAGCTAACACTGCTTTTTTAGGTGTCGATTTAATCGATTCTGAATCGCCACTGCAAGCAACTAAAAGAGTTGTTGCCACAAGTAAAATGCCGTTTAAGAATTGTTTTTGTGACATAAGATAAGCATTTAGTGTGTATATAAAGTTTGAGGGATTTCCTGGCTTATTCCGCTTGGGAGTTTCATCCATAATTTCAAAGTAGCACTACCACCAGCCTGAAAATATTTTACTTGAATTTTATGATAGCCCTTTTGCAGACGAACGGCACCTGTTAGCGAAAAAGCAGCGTGTTTATCGTCGTTATCTACCACTAATTTATCATCAATCCACAAAGCAGAGCCATCGTCAGAGCTTAGGGTAAACGAGTACACTCCGTCTTCTGCCGCCTGCAAAAATCCATTCATTACCAAACCAAAGGTTCGGGCCATATTTCTGTATTTCCCTAAGGCAACACTAGGTACAATTGCCTCTTCATTTGCTTTTAGCGTATCTATTTCTTTAGTATAATTAAATACTCCAGGTACAAAATAAGCCTGTAAACCCGGCAAAAAACCCGGATTGGCATTAGCCACTAAAGGCAATGAATTATCTAAAATAGTGGTAGTAACCGCACTTAGTTTTCCACTGGGGCTAATTACTCGAGTTTTTACAATTCGCTGTCCATCGGGAAGTACCTTTACCGTAAATGGCTTGGTATACAGCTCTGTAGTTGCATCGGGAGTATAGCCATCTACCGTATAGTAAATTTTAGCACC
>JBJTNJ010000038.1:0-23276 GCA_046074005.1 Sphingobacteriaceae bacterium | reverse complement strand
AAAGAATTTTCGCAATGCCATATCGGTATAACCTATACATTCTTGCACGGGCAAGGGCCCTTTTTTGAATTTCCCTACATACTGTTGGGGTACTTTAAAGGGGTGATGCGATGAGGTGGTAAACACGCTGCTAAAAAAAGGTTCTTTAAAGGTGTTAAGGCTATTGGCCATGTATTGTAAAAAAGGCTCGTCCCAAATACCCCACATGCCATCAAAGTCGACATCGTTATTGTATTCGGTTTTCCCAAAGTAGGAGTCTATACCCGCTTGTTTGGTGAAAGCACTAAAGCCCATAGAGCCGTTTGCAGCCCCGTGAAAAAAGGAAGTTTGGTATCCTTCTTTTTTTAGAAGCGCCGGTAGGCTTTGGGTAGCATTATTGCCATAGGTGGTTAATACATACGGCTCATTAATAGATGGAATACTAGCCAAAATAGAGGGTAGGCCATCGATAGATTTGCGTCCGTTTGCAAAGGAATAACGAAAATTCAAACTCTGTCCCACTAAGGAATCGATAAAAGGAGTATAGCCTTTGTAGGTGCCATTGGCTAAATCTTTATTTAAACTTCCAATATGTTCTTTCCCTAAACTTTCTACAATAATTACCACCACGTTCAACTTTTTAAAAGGCAATTTGCTTTCAGGTTGATGGATGGGATTGTAAATACGTTCTAGTTCTTGCTGATTAAAATAATGCACCTCCGGTAAAGGCTTTACTAGGAGTGTTTTAATAATACAAAAAGGCGTATTTAATACAATACTGCTTTCTTCGGGTTTGCTAATGTAATCCCCGGCATTGCTCATGGCAATAGGGCGGGTACTGTGGCGCCATCCACCTCTCATGCCAATAATACTTAAGCCCAAAACTAATACGAGGCTTATACTGTCTTTGACTAAACCTAGCCACGTAAAATGCCGTTTTTTAACCTCTAAAAACTGATATAATTTAATGAGTAGCCAAATGCTAGCCACAAAAATTAAAACCAAATACCAGTAATCGAGTAAAAAATCAACAGCCAGTTTGCCCTTATTTTGTTCGTGTGCAAATTGCCCGAATACACTAGCAGTAGTTCGCTTAAGGGTAAAGCGGTAATATACCACATCGGCAAAGTTGCTTAAAAGGGCTAGCCCATTGGTCACAATAAACCACCATTTACATCCGGTATCCCATACCTTTCTGTATAAATAGGGTATGGGTAACATGAAAAGTACAATGTAGAGGCTATTTAAATAGAGTAGAGCTGATATATCAAAGCGGAGCCCGCCGAATAGAATAGTGCCTAGATTGCCCAAGGCAATGCTGCCAAACAAATCTTTATTAAGCAGGTAGAATAAAATACGACAGAGTGAATAAAGTGCCAACACAAGCGATAGGCGGTAGGCTAGTACAATACTCTGATGGGTTTTAAAAGGGGACTTTGCTGTCATAGGCTCTTGGCCAAATATAAGGCAAAAATAAAAACTACAGATGAGCAAGGATGCTCAATTTGAGAATCATACTGATACTAATGAGCAAAATGAGTACCAATACAATCTTTTTGAAAACGTTTTGAGAAATTTTGTTTAGCAATTGCTTGCCTATATAAGAGCCCAAGAACGATGCAATGAGTAATAAAGGTACGTAATATAGATACTTTGTTTGGAAAAAGCCATTGTAGTAATAGATAAACATTCGGCTAAAATCTACCCCGAAATCTATAGCAGCCGAGGTGCCCACAAATAGGTTTTTCTCTAAGTTAAAAGCCACCAAGCTTATTCCTCTAATAGCCCCACCAGTACCAGTAAAACCAGCCAAAAAACCGGCTAAACTGCCACTAGCTAAGGCGGTTGAATTATTGGCTTTTAGCTGAATTTTGGGAAAGAGTAAGAATAAGCCACTAAAAAACAGAAGAAAAATAGCCAGGGCCCATTCCAAAGATGTAAACGAATACACTTTGGTTAGGTAGGCACCTAAGAGTGTAAATACGAGGCTAGGAATGCCATACAAAAGAAATAAGCGCTTATCTATCGTTTTTCTAAACAACCAGAGTTTGGCAGTATTGCTAAATACATGCAAAATGGAGGTGAGCGAAAGTACCAGACTGGCCGCAAAAAAGAAATTCGCTAAAGGTACAAACAGTACCGAAGAACCAAATCCACCCAAAGTCCCTATAATTTCGCAAACAAGCGCAAATAGAAAGAATAGGGCAGCTCCCATAAATTTTTAGCTGTGTAGCAAGTTTTTCCAACTCACCATATCGCCCAATAATTTTTCAAGATCGGCAATAGCTACACGCTCTTGCTGCATGCTATCCCGGTGGCGAATGGTTACGCTATTATCCTCTAAGGTTTGATGATCAACAGTAATGCAGCAAGGTGTTCCAATGGTATCCTGTCTGCGATAGCGCTTTCCAATAGAATCTTTCTCGTCATACTGTAACGTGAAATCAAATTTTAAGCTATCCATTATTTCTCGTGCTTTTTCTGGCAATCCATCTTTTTTGGTTAGCGGGAAAATAGCAGCTTTAATTGGTGCTAGTGCAGGGTGTAGGTGCAATACCGTACGGCTATCTTGTTTTTCATCGGTGCTTAGATCTTGCTCTTCGTAGGCATTGCAAAGAGTTAACAAGAACAAGCGATCTAAACCAATAGAAGTTTCAATAACATAAGGCACGTAGCTCTGGTTAGATTCGGTATCGAAATATTGTAATTTTTTACCCGATAGTTCTTGGTGCTGACTTAAATCAAAATCGGTACGGCTGTGAATGCCCTCTACCTCTTTAAAGCCAAAAGGAAATTCGAATTCAATATCTACGGCTGCATTGGCATAATGGGCCAATTTAGCATGATCGTGGTAACGGTATTTAGTCGCAGGGATGCCCATAGCAAGGTGCCATTTTAAGCGTGCTTCTTTCCAGTAGGCATACCAGTGCATTTCGGTGCCGGGTTTCACAAAAAATTGCATTTCCATTTGTTCAAACTCACGCATACGCATGATAAACTGACGGGCAATTACCTCATTTCTGAATGCTTTACCTATTTGGGCAATGCCAAATGGTATTTTCATGCGGCCAGATTTTTGTACGTTTAAAAAGTTTACAAAAATACCTTGAGCAGTTTCGGGGCGTAGGTATACTTCGTCAGAACCTTCGGCCATGGCTCCCATTCGGGTAGCAAACATGAGGTTAAATTGGCGCACATCTGTCCAGTTACGTGTACCCGAAACAGGGCAGGCAATCTCATGCTTTTCTATAATATCCTTTAATGCTGCTAAATTATCCGACGATAGGGCTGCATCTAATTCGTTTTGTAGTTCTTCGGCTTTAGCCGTTTTACCATCTTTTTGGTACCGGGTAATTTTATCTTCAATTAATTGATCGGCACGGTAACGCTTCTTCGAACCTTTATTATCAATCATGGGGTCGTTAAACCCGTCTACGTGGCCCGATGCTTTCCATACTTTTGGGTGCATGAAGATGGCCGAGTCAATACCCACAATGTTTTCATGGAGTTGCACCATGCTTTTCCACCAATAGGTTTTTAAATTGTTTTTGAGTTCGGCTCCCAATTGTCCGTAATCATAAACGGCACTTAGCCCGTCGTAGATTTCACTCGATTGAAATACAAAGCCATACTCTTTGGCATGGGAAATTACTTGTTTAAAAAGTTCGTCGTTGCTTTTGCTCATGGTTCTGCAAAGATACGCTTGCTTGCTTTTTTATCTAATTTTGAGTGAAATATTTTAAAAATACGTCAAATTGCTTCTAAAGCCCTATTTTAGTGCCACATGAGTATTGAGGTACAGGCATTAAGCAAAACATACGGCAGCCAAGAGGTGCTAAAGGCTATTAGTTTTACGGCTAAACCAGGGAGGGTAACCGGCTTTTTGGGCCCTAATGGTGCAGGAAAATCTACCACCATGAAATGCTTGGCAGGTTTGTTAGTGCCCGATACCGGTATCCTAAAAGTGAATGGTTTAGATGTAGCAACCCAAAGTTTAGAAGTGAAGCGCTGCTTGGGTTATTTGCCCGAACAAAATCCTTTGTATCTAGATTTATATGTAAAAGAGGCCCTTAGTTTTATGGCCAATGTGTACCAAATTTCCCCAAAAGAAGCCCGTATAGCCGAAGTAATTGAACTTACTGGCCTTGGTCCTGAGCAGCATAAGCGCATTGGGCAACTTTCTAAAGGCTACCAGCAGCGGGTGGGCTTGGCTCAGGCCATTTTGCATAAACCGGCCGTATTAATTTTAGATGAACCCACCTCGGGCTTAGATCCTAACCAAGTGCTAGGTATCCGTGATCTAATAAAGGCAATAGGCAAAACTACCACTGTGCTTATATCTACCCATATTTTACAAGAAGTTGCCGCTATTTGCGACGATGTAATTATTCTCTCTAAAGGGCACCTAGTGGCCAACAGTTCTCTTCCCGATTTGCTTGCCGCTTATCCTTCCAAGACGTTAGAGCAAATTTTTCAAGAACTAACAGCGTAGGCTTTCAATCATCTTTTTAACTAGCAGGCTTGTTGTAATAATATTTTACGCGAATGTGCGTTTTTGTTGAAGTTTTATTCGATTAAACTTAAAAACACATTTTATGAAAAAGGTATTCCTATTAAGTGTACTAACACTTTCGTTCGCAGCTTCGGCTGTTACTGCACAAACAAAAAAAATGGCGCCTATGTCTCAAAAAGGGGGCATGGAAAAACGTGAAATGATGTCTATGGATGGTCCTACCCAAAAAGGCAAATGGCTGGTGGGGGCTAACTTAGGAATTTTCTCTTACAAACATGACGATGCAGCCGGTACTGCGTACAAGACAAGCACTATGGTTTTTCAGCCTGCGGTTAGCTATTTTATACAAGATAATTTGGCTCTAGGCTTGGTATTGGGTATTGGCTCTTCCAAGGATATATCGGGAGGTCTAGATTATGGTAAATCTTCTGGCTTATCCATAGCCCCGTCGGTACGTTACTATATGCCTATTAGCAACCGCTTTAAATTTTTCGGCCAGTTATTAGTTCCCATTGGTTCTGAGAAAACTACGCTTGATCAAGGTGCTGTGGTAGATGTGAAAACGCAAACCATGGGGGTAAATCTTATACCAGGCTTTGCCTTTTTTCCTTCGCAGAAAATTAGTTTTGAGTTAAATGCGGGGTCTATTTATTTACAAACCTTTAAAACGGGAGCTGATAAATACACCTATTCTGGAGTGACCTTCCTTGGCGAAAATTTATTTTCTGGGGATAATTCGTTTAATTTCAACGCTGTTCCAACTATTGGTATTAAGTTTCATTTGGGTAAATAAAGCTTTTTGTTAAGCTAGCTAAAGGCCCTCGATATTTCGAGGGCCTTTTTGTTTGTTGTAAATTGATTACTTTCGAAAAAAAATAAATTTCTTGTGTTTGCCCTCTTTAAAAAAGAATTAGCCGGTTTTTTTAGTACTCCCATTGCCTACCTTATTATTGGGGTGTTTTTGCTTAGTACAAGTTTGGTGTTGTGGGTTTTTCCGGAGTATAGCATTCTAAATTCCGGCTATGCTAGTTTAGCTAATTTCTTTGGCTTAGCTCCTTATGTATTTTTACTCTTAATTCCTGCGGTATGCATGCGTACGCTTGCAGAAGAGCGAAAAGAGGGCACTTTGGATTTGTTATTGGCTAGGCCAATTTCGGCACTAAAAATAGTACTTGCCAAGTATTTTGCCATACTAAGCATAGTATGTTTGAGTATTTTACCCACTTTGGTGTACGTGTACTCGGTATATACTTTAGGGGCTCCAAAGGGGAATTTAGATGGAGGCGCTATTCTCGGTTCCTATATCGGTTTGGTGTTTTTAAGTGCTAGTTTTGCTGCTATAGGCGTATTTGCCTCCAGTAGTACCAAAAGCCAAGTTACTGCCTTAGTCGTGGCAGTGTTAGGTTCTTTATTCTTTTTTATTGGCTTTGATTTGCTGAGTGGCGTAGGGTTTTTGCAATCGTTCGATTCCTTGGTGCAAACGTTTGGTATACAAGACCATTATGAGGCTATGAGCAGGGGTGTGTTAGATATTCGAGATGTGGTCTATTTTTTGGTACTAATTGCTTTTTTTTTATTCTTAGCCTATTGGTCGGTATCTGTAAAGGCCATTAATAGAGCCCATTTAAGCTTCTTTTTACTTGCAGGAATAGCCATAGTAGCTGCCTCCAATTTTGTGCATGCTCGGTTCGATTTTACGGAAGATAAGCGGTTTACATTATCGGAAAAAAGTACCGAACTAGTGCATGCTTTGCCTGCCCCCCTACACATTACTATTTATTTAGATGGCGAATTACCCTCAGGCTTTGCTCAGCTAAAAACAGCAGCCCTCGATTTAACGAGTGATCTCTCCGCCTATTCATCGGCAGGTATTCGAGTAGAGGTAGTTAATCCTGTTGCAGACACTAGTCCGGCGCAAGATTCTTTGCTTAAAGAATTGTATACCATGGGCTTAGAGCCCACTAATTTAAGTGTAAAAACGGAAGAAGGCTTGAGTCAAAAAACAATTTTTCCCGGAGCGGTTGTAGCCTATGAAGGTCGAAAAATAGGCGTAAAATTCCTGCAAACGCAACAAGGGAAATCGCCCGAAGAAGTGCTGAATAATTCTATTCAAAATTTAGAATATGCTTTTATCAGTGCCATTAGTAAAATTAGTAGAGGAGATAAACCTAGGGTAGGTTTCACCGAGGGGCATCAGGAATTAAGTGATGTGCAGCTGAGCGATGCTATTAGTTCTCTACAATCGGGATATGAGGTAGGAAGGGTAGATTTAGCAAGTATTTCCACTTCTAGTTTACACAAATTAGCCGTTTTGGTAGTGCCTAAGCCTAGTGCAATTTTTACTGAAGCCGAAAAGTTTAAGCTCGATCAATACGTAATGCATGGCGGAAAAGTAATTTGGGCCATTGATCAGGTCAATGCCGAATTAGATAGTTTAAAAGGGGCAGGAGAGCAGCTGGCTTTTGCCAAAAAGCTCAATCTCGACGATTTATTATTTACCTACGGGGTACGCATAAACTATCAACTTATTGCCGATATGAATTGTGCTCAAATTCCACTTAATGTTGGCAATATGGGTAATCAGGGTCAAGTACAACTGGTGCCCTGGCTATTTTTCCCGGTGTTTGTACCCTTAAGTACGCATCCGCTGGTTAAAAATTTAGAAGCCATTCGGTCTGAGTTTGCTAGCACTATTGATACTATTGCTGTGTCTGGCGTTCATAAAACAATTTTATTGAGCTCGTCGCCATATAGCAAATTGCTCCAAGTGCCCAACCTTATTTCCTTGCAAATGGTAGAACAAGAGCCCGATCCGGCCACCTTTCGCTCGGCACCGCAACCAGTAGCGGTATTGTTGGAGGGGCGCTTTAAATCAACTTTTAAAAATAGACCCCTACCTGTTGAATTAGGAAAAGTCGACAATCGACTCGATCAATCTCAGCCCACGCAAATGCTGGTTTTTTCTGACGGAGATTTATTTAAAAACCAACTAGGAGCCGATGGATCTCCGTATCCATTGGGGTACGATAGGTATACGCAACAGCAATATGGCAACAAAGCCCTGTTATTAAATGCAGTAGATTATATGAGCGGCGATGGTGATTTATTGAATTTGCGTTCAAAAGAACTTAAGATGAGGTTGTTAGATAAGGCCTTGGTAAAAGCCGATAAATCGTTTTGGCAGATAATTAATGTACTTTTGCCTTTAGGAATGTTAGCAATGTTCGGATTTTTTCAACATTGGTACCGTAAGCGAAGGTATACCGTTTAAATTTTCTATTTTTGAATTCAAATTAGCTAAAACGTATGAGATTTATTGTTTCTACATCTACTCTATTAAAACAATTGCAAGCCGTAAATGGGGCATCTAGCAGCAGCACGGTATTGCCAATTTTAGAGAATTTTTTATTCGAAATTAAAGACGGTTCTTTAACCATTTCGGCTACCGATTTGCAAACCAGCATGACCACCTCTTTGCCTGTAGAGTCTAAAGAAGATGGAAAAGTTGCCGTGCCGTCAAAAATTTTATTAGAAACCTTAAAAACGTTGCCAGATCAGCCGGTAGCATTCAGTGTAGATGCGCAAACCTTTGCCATTGAGATTAGTGCCGGCGACGGTAAATACAAATTGAGCGGAGAAAACGGCGAAGATTTTCCTAAAATTCCGGCAGTAGAAAACGCCTCTTCGGTAAGTATGCCAGCATCGGTATTAGCCGAAGCTATTAATAAAACCATTTTTGCGGTTAGTAACGACGATTTACGCCCAGCTATGACGGGTGTGTTTTGCCAGCTAAGCCCTCAAAACATTACGTTTGTAGCAACCGATGCACATAAATTAGTGCGTTACCGTCGTAACGATACCCAGTCAGCTGCTGCTGCTTCCTTTATTTTGCCTAAAAAAGCCTTAACCTTGTTAAAAGCATCTTTAGGGACCGACGATTCTGCGGTTAGTTTAGAGTATAATAGCACTAGCGCATTTTTCCGTTTCGGAAACATTAACCTAATTTGTCGCTTAATTGACGAGCGCTATCCAGATTACGAAGCCGTAATTCCTCAAAACAATCCCAACAAATTAACCTTAGATAGAGGCATGTTTCTGAACAGCCTACGTCGAGTGGTTATTTTTGCGAATAAAACTACGCACCAAGTTCGTTTAAAAATTAATGGAAGTGAGTTGAATATCTCTTCAGAAGATGTTGATTTCTCTAATGAAGCCCACGAACGTTTGAGCTGCCAATATGCTGGTGAGGATATGGAAATTGGCTTTAATGCCAAATTTTTAATTGAGATGCTTGGCAATTTAGAAGGCGACGAGGTAACCTTGGAAATGAGCACCCCGAACCGTGCCGGCTTGTTAATTCCACAAACCAATGACGCCAAAGAAGATGTGTTGATGTTGGTAATGCCGGTAATGTTAAACAATTACGCCTAAGCGTTTTTCTTAGCTTTTCCTTGGAACTGATACAGCAACTGCTTGATTTTATTTTGCACATAGACCAACATTTGGTGGCTATTGTGCAACAGTATCAAACGTGGACTTATCTAGTCCTATTTCTTATTATTTTTTCGGAAACGGGTTTTGTGGTTACGCCATTTTTGCCCGGCGATTCTTTGTTATTTGCCGCTGGAGCCTTGTTGGCTAAAGGCGATACCGGATTAAGTTTGCCCTTAATGGGACTGGTATTGGCTTTGGCTGCCATTGCCGGAAACACCCTCAATTATTACTTGGGCAGTTATTTTGGCAAAAAAGTGTTTAAAGCCGAAAATAAAATACTCAAGCTAGAGTATTACGAGAAAACACAGCATTTTTTTGTTAAACATGGTGCTAAGGCCGTTATTTTTAGTCGCTTTTTGCCTATTTTTAGAACAGTAGCACCTTTTGTTGCCGGCGTGGGCCATATGCCTTTTGGCAAGTATAGTTTCTATAACGTGCTAGGTGGTTTTGGTTGGATTATTAGCTTTTTAGCCCTAGGCTATTTCTTTGGTAACTTACCGCTGGTAAAGCAGAATTTCAGCGTAGTAGTTTTATCTATTATCGTAGTGTCGGTAGTACCCGCTATTTTTACTGCCTTAAAATCTACTAAAAAATAGAGTTTATTCTCCACGGCCTTTCATAGTCCCTTTTTTAAATCCCAGTTCCTCTTTTTGTGTCATTCTTTTCTCGGCCTCAGTAGGCGCTATTTTAACCAAGTTTTTAAGCGTAGGTTGCCCGGCATCTACCCAAGCCGAATACCAAAAGCTGCCAACATCCAATATAGAGGAACGCATTTGCCGTTCTACCATGCCTTTTAAAGCCTCGTGGTATGCTCGGGCGTAAGCCTCTGAGTAATTTCGTTCTACTTTGCCATTACGTTGGCTAAAGCCATATTTTCGGTCTTTTGGAAATTCCCGATTCAATCGGACTTCAATAAGCAATACCGAGTCTTTATAGCTATTAGCGGTTTGTACAATCTCCCAGGCCTTACTAAGCGGATGTTCTAGGTATTGAGCCTTGCCCACCAGAAAATCATATTCGCTAGAAAACAATTCCGGTAACCTGCTTTCCCAAAAGCCATGAATGCCCACTTGTCCGCTCAACTGCCCATTGTAGTTTTCGGTGGTGTGTAAGGGTACGTGTGCATCGCCTACATAATGACCTAAATCGGCTGAGTAGTGTAATATTTTTAAGGAATCACGCTCTTTAAAGGCCTTAACTAAGGCATAGTAATTGCGTTCAATAACCCAAGGAACGGTGCCATAGGCCTCTAAGGTATCTTTACTGAGTTTGGCTACCGCATCGCTCCACTTCTGAGGGATGGTATCAAAAGGGTGCAGGCCGTAGTGGTCAGCATCGAGAAAATGCCTTGGGGCCTCCAACGAATCGGCATAGCGTCGTTTGTCGGGGTCAACGGCGTGCTCGGTGAGGTAATCGATTTGTTTTTTGTAAAAACCAATCATTTCTTTGGGTAAAGTAAATACCGCTAGGTGATTTATTTTTTGATGTGCAAAAAAGCCCCAAGAGCTGCAAATTTCTACTAAAACGAATAAAATTGCGGTAAAAAGAATGGCTTTTAGAGGCTTCATGGTAATTTAATTAGAATAATTTTTCAATCGGTTTGTATTTTTGAAACTAGCACGCTATATTTGCAGTCCTTAAAAAAGAACAGCTAAACGTATATAAATGGCAAATCATAAATCGTCCATCAAAAGAATCAGAGCTAACGCAGCAAAGCGTTTGCGTAATCGCTATCAAGCTAAAACCACTAGAAACGCGATCAAAAAATTACGTGAAACTACCTCAAAGAAAGCGGCAAGTCCACTTTTGGTTAAAGTAATTTCTATGCTTGATCGTTTGGCTAAGAAAAATGTAATCCATAAAAATAAAGCTGCTAACAACAAGTCTAAATTGACTAAGTACGTTAACGGACTTAAATAAGTTTTCTTATACCGCATTAGAAAAGAGTATTTGCATCGGCAAATACTCTTTTTTGTTTTAAGGCGTTTTGTGTGGCATGAGTTTGCCTTACGAATTGCAAAATATTTCCATTAAACAGTGGAATGAGGAAGATCGGCCCCGTGAGAAACTAATGCTGCAGGGGCGAAGAAGTCTAACCGATGCTGAATTAATAGCCATACTTATTGGTTCGGGTAATAGAAACGAAACTGCGGTAGAATTAAGTAAGCGCATACTCAGCGCCCAGTCGAATAACCTTAATCACCTAGCTAAATTATCGGTACAAGAATTATCGGCATTTAAGGGCATCGGCGAAGCCAAAGCCATTAGTATTATAGCCGCCTTAGAATTGGGGCGTAGGCGAAAAGAGGAGCCTGAGGAACAGAAGCCCAAAATAGGTCATAGTAGAGATGCATTTTTGTTGTTAGGGCCATATTTTGCCGATTTAAATCACGAAGAATTTTGGATTATACTGCTTAATAGAGCTAATACGGTACTTTCTAAGCACCTAATTAGTAAAGGGGGGCAGGCAGGCACCATTGCCGATCCGAAAATTATCTTTCATACCGCCATTTCGCACCATGCGGCTTCTCTTATTTTGGCGCATAACCATCCTTCGGGAAATACCGTGCCAAGTGAGGCCGATAAGGAGCTTACTCAGAAGCTGGTTTCAGCGGCTCGTTTGCTTGATTTGAACATACTGGATCATCTAATTTTTGCCAATCGGGCATATTTTAGCTTTGCAGATGAAGGTTTGCTCTAATTTGCTATCCTGCTGCAACGCAATTTTTATATCTTTGCTTTTTACCCGATTGCACACCTATGAAGATTTCGTATTCTTGGCTTAAACAATGCATTGCCACTGATAAAACCCCTGATGAACTGTCGCTTATTTTAACCGATATAGGTTTAGAAGTGGAGAGTGTAGAAAAAGTTCAATCTGTTCCTGGAGGTTTAGAAGGCTTGTTTATAGGCCAAGTACTTACTTGTGTGCAACACCCCAATGCCGATCGTTTAAAAATAACCACCGTAGATGTGGGTAAAGGCAAAGCGCTACAAATTGTATGCGGAGCTGCCAATGTAGCTACCGGACAAAAAGTGGTGGTGGCGGTAGATGGTACCACGGTGTATCCAACATTGGGCGAACCTTTTAAAATTAAAGATTCTAAAATTCGTGGCGAAGTATCGCAAGGCATGATTTGTGCCGAAGACGAAATTGGATTAGGCACTTCGCACGAAGGAATTTTGGTACTTCCAGAAGAAGTGAAGGTAGGTACCTTAGCAAAAACATATTTCAACCTAGAAGACGATTATTTGTTCGAAATTGGATTAACCCCCAACCGAGCAGATGCCGCTTCGCATGTAGGTGTAGCTAGAGATTTAGCGGCTTATTTCAATACTTCCGTTGTATTGCCAGATGTATCGGGCTTTAAGGCCGATACGGAATCTCTAGTGATTCCGGTAGAGGTACAAGCTTCCGAGGCTTGCCCTCGGTATTCGTCGCTGAGCATTAGCGGCGTGCGTGTGCAAGAATCGCCTAGCTGGTTAAAAAATAAATTAACTACCATTGGGGTACGCCCCATTAATAATGTAGTAGATGTAACCAATTACGTATTGCATGAATTAGGGCAGCCACTACATGCTTTCGATGCTGCTAAAATTTCCGGTGGCAAAATTATGGTGAAAACCTGTGTTGAAAATACGCCATTTGTTACACTAGATGGGGTAGAACGCAAGCTTTCGGCTCAAGATTTAATGATTTGCGATGCCAAAGGGCCTCTGTGCTTGGCTGGTGTTTTTGGTGGATTGGGCTCGGGCGTAAGTGCCGAAACAACCACTATTTTCTTAGAAAGTGCGTATTTTAATCCGGTGAGTGTTCGTAAAAGTAGTAAGCGTTTCGGTTTAAAAACCGATGCTTCGTTCCGTTTTGAGCGTGGTACCGATCCCGAAATGACTGTTTTTGCTTTAAAACGGGCTGCCTTATTAATTAAAGAATTGGCTGGTGGTCAAATATCATCGTCTATAGCAGATTTTTATCCGAATCCAATAAAACCCTTTGAGGTGGCTATTAGCTACCAAAATGTAAACCGATTAATTGGTAAAACCATTGAGCCGGCAACCGTAAAAGGTATAATTACAGGCTTGCAAATAGAAATTGTAGCCGAGACGGCCGAAGGGTTAAGCCTTCGGGTACCTGCGTACCGTGTAGATGTAACCCGGGAGGTAGATATTATTGAAGAAATTCTACGCATGGTTGGCTACAACCAAGTAGAAATTCCAAACCAAGTACGAGCTTCGCTAAACTATTCGGCTAAACCCGATAGAGAAGCGGTACAACACCAAGTGGCCGACTGGTTAAGTGCCAATGGTTATTTTGAGTGCTTATCGAACTCTCTAACGAGCGGAAAATATACTTTGGATGCAGATAGAGCTGTAACGCTTTTAAATCCGCTGAGTAGCGATTTAGACACTATGCGCCAAACCCTTTTATTTTCGGGCTTAGAAGCAATTGTGTATAACCAAAATCGTAAAAATGCCGATTTAAAATGTTATGAGTTTGGCAAAACCTATTTCTTGAAAAAAGAAAGTGGCTATCAAGAACAGCAACGTTTGGCTATTTTTATAACCGGTAAAAGTCACTTAGCGGGCTGGAACCAAGCAGCAAAAGAATCGTCTTTTTACCATATTAAAGCCTTGGTAGATACCTTGTTTGCTAAACTAGGTATTCAAAACTTGCAAACTAAAGAAAGTGAACTAACAACCCTGGGGTATGGTTTATCCTATGGCCGTGGCGAAAAATCATTGGTTGATTTTGGTGCCGTATCGGCCAAGTACTTAAAGCAGTTAGACGTTAACTCGGAGGTATTTTACGCCGAAATTGATTGGGATGCGGTGTTAAAATCACTTAAAAATCATAAAATTACCTATCAAGAGGTGGCTAAATTCCCAGCTGTTAAACGAGATTTATCACTTTTGATAGACCGAAATGTAAGTTTTGAGACCTTGAAAAACATCAGCTTAAAAACAGAACGCAGCTTGCTAAAGGAGGTAAGTGTTTTTGATGTGTACCAAGGAGATAAATTGCCGGCCGATAAAAAATCGTATGCCTTGAGTTTTGTATTGCAAGACGAGGAAAAAACCTTAAACGACAAGCAAATTGATGCGATTATGCAGAAATTAATGCTAAATTTAGAGAAAGAAGCCGGTGCAACGGTTCGTAAATAATTGATTTAGGGAGTTATGTCAAGGGTAGCCAACCAATTAACACAAGTTTTAGATAAAACAGCTCGGTTAGTAGAGTTGTGTGCTGCCCTGCAAGAAGAAAATGATACCTTACGCTTAGAAAATCAAAGCCTCGAAGTAGCTGTTGAAACAAGCAAAAAACTCAGCCTAGAGCTCGAAGAGAGGGTTCGAGCCTTAAAATTAGCCCGATCATTAGAAGGCGATAGTGAAAAAAGTCTTGACATCAAGCAAAAAATTAGCGAATTTGTACGCGAAATAGATAAGTGTATTGTATTGCTAAAGAAGTAATACAAAGTGAAACAAGCTCAACATGGGAGAAATCTCCATAAAAATAAATATTGCTGACCGGATTTATCCTTTAAAGGTGAATCAGGAAGAGGAAGAAGTGATACGGAGAGCAGCAAAATTGATCAACGACAGGATCAAAGAATATCAGGATGCCTATTCGGTGCGTGATAAACAAGATCTGTTATCGATGAGTGTTCTGCATTTTGCTACGGCTACTTTAAAAGCCGAAAGTAAAGCAGGAAACACCGATAATGAAGTCGCTGAAAAGGTTTTTCAGCTCGATCAATTGCTCACGGAATTCTTTGCTACGAAGTAATACGTTCTTTATACTTATTGAGCCTTGCCCAAACCGTTTAGGTTTTTATTTCACTAGCTAGCCATTCGTTGCTTCGAGAAAGCGATGAATGGGTGTGCCTGCACTTAAGAATTGTTAACGGTTTATTATTTACAAACGAAATGGAAATTATAGCATATGTGGTAGGAAGTTTACTGTTGGGCCTAGGTACCGGCAGGTTTATGTTAAAACGTTTTTACCAAAGTGAAGAAGTTGCCGCTCAGGCAAAAGCCAAGAAAATTTTGAGAGATGCCGAAGAAAATGCGGAAATCTTACGAAAAAATAAATTATTAGAGGCCAAAGAGAAGTTCTTGCAAATGAAATCAGAGCATGAGCAAGAAATTAATGCAAAAAATAATCAAGCCAACCAACGAGAAAACAGTTTGCGCCAAAAAGAGCAATCTCTTAATCAGAAATTAGAGCATTTAAACCGCAAAGAGCAGGATTTAGATCAAACCCGCCAGAATTTTGAGAAACAAACGGAATTGGCTCGTAAAAAGCAAGAAGAGCTAGATCAGGTAAAGGCCCAGCAGGTAAGCCAATTAGAAACATTGGCCAATTTATCTGCAGAAGAAGCTAAAAACCAAATGGTGGAAGCGCTTAAAGAAGAGGCTCGTACGCAAGCCATGATGCAAATTAAAGACATTGTGGATGAAGCGAAGCTAACTGCATCTAAAGAGGCTAAAAAGGTCGTTATTCAAACCATTCAGCGTACCGCTACGGAGAGTGCCATCGAAAATACGGTATCTATTTTCAATATTGAAAGCGATGAGGTGAAGGGTAGAGTTATTGGTAGGGAAGGCCGTAATATTAGAGCTTTAGAGGCAGCTACTGGTATTGAAATTATTGTAGACGATACTCCGGAGGCAATTATCTTATCGGGCTTTGATCCGGTGCGCAGAGAGATTGCCCGTTTGGCTTTACACCGTTTAGTAACCGACGGACGTATTCACCCTGCTCGTATTGAAGAAGTGGTGGCCAAAACTAAAAAACAAATTGAAGACGAGATTGTAGAGATTGGAGAGCGTACGGTTATCGATTTGGGTATTCATGGTTTGCACCCCGAATTAATTCGTATGGTTGGCCGTATGCGTTACCGTTCTTCGTACGGGCAAAATTTATTGCAACACTCTCGTGAGGTAGCTAATTTCTGTGCTACTATGGCGGCAGAATTGGGCTTAAACGTAAAACTAGCTAAACGTGCCGGCTTATTGCACGATATTGGTAAAGTGCCCGATGATAACCCGGAATTACCACACGCTATTTTGGGGATGCAATTGGCCGAAAAATATAAAGAACATCCGGAAGTGTGTAATGCCATTGGTGCCCACCACGACGAGATTGAGATGACCTCGATGATTTCGCCCATTATTCAGGCTTGTGATGCTATTTCTGGTGCCCGTCCAGGTGCCCGCCGTGAGGTGGTGGAAAGCTACATTAAGCGCTTAAAAGAATTAGAATCCTTAGCTTTATCCTATCCTGGCGTAGAAAAAACCTTTGCTATACAAGCTGGTAGAGAATTACGTGTAGTGGTAGAAAGCGAACGAGTTACCGATGCCGAAGCAGAAGTATTGGCTGCCGATATCTCGAACCGTATTCAAACTGAAATGACTTATCCTGGACAAATCAAAGTAACCGTAATCCGTGAAACACGTTCGGTTGCCTTTGCTAAATAAGTATTATGACTGCAAAACAAAACCTTCGTCCGGTAGATGTATATTTTGAGAAATATGCAGAAAGCCACCAAAATCATACCAACAAAACCATTCACTGGGTTTGTATACCACTTATTGTATTTAGCTTATTTGGCTTGGTATGGGCTATTCCATTCCCCGAGTTAGGTTTTTTAGGCAAGTATAATGGCTATGTAAACTGGGCCTCCTTCTTAATAGCCTTTTCTATCTACTACTATTACCGTTTATCTCCGGTATTATCGTATGTAATGCTATTAATTATGTTTGCTTTTGCGGCAGGCATTGTGGGCTTAGAGCAATGGGCACTAATGGGCGGGCCAGCTGTATGGCAAACTTGCTTAGGCATATTTATACTTGCGTGGATAGGCCAGTTTATAGGCCACGGAATTGAAGGGAAGAAACCTTCCTTTTTTGATGATTTAAAATTCTTGTTAATTGGTCCTATTTGGTTGATTCACTTTTTATTTAAAAAAGCAGGAATAAGGTATTAATACACCAGATAGTTCAGTGTAAAGGGCCCCCAATTTGGGGGCCCTTTTTTATTTAATGATTTGAAAATGTATACTTAACATAGGCTTAATATTGCAGCCCTAGTTTTACGCCAACTAAAAACTTATTATGATTAAGCGTAAACACACCATTCAAATTCTTCTTACTAGCTTGCTAGTATGCATTTCTTTTATTGGATTTGCACAAGTAACCTCCTCAAGTATTTCGGGGAAGGTGAAAGATCCAGCAGGCGAAACCTTGCCTGGAGCTACCGTTGTTATTGTACATCAGCCTACCGGTACTAGCTATAAGGCGGTTACCTCGGCCGAAGGCTTATTTCGTATTGGGAACTTGAATCCTGGAGGACCTTACCGGATTACAGTGAGTTTCGTTGGCTTTAACAATGAAGTGAGAGAGCAGGTTTTTATTAATTTGGGAGTAGACCAGCGTTTAGAATTCAATTTAAAAGATCAATCGAATCAATTATCAGAAGTAAAAATTACTGCTGAAAAAGGAGGCGATAAAACGGGCGCAGGCACTAAAATTAGTTCTGAGCAAATTAAGCGTTTACCCTCAATTAGCCGCAGTTTGCAAGATTTAACTCGATTAACCCCACAAAGTAGTAATAATTCGTTTGGTGGAACTAATTTCAGATACAATAACGTAACTATTGATGGAGCCATTAATAACGATGCTATTGGCTTTAGCCCTTCTTTGGGTGGCCAGTCTAATACATCGGGGCAGCCGGGAAGTAGTACGAGAACAAATCCGGTTTCTATTGATGCCATTCAAGATATTCAGGTGTCTTTAGCACCATTTGATGTAAAGAATGGAAATTTCACCGGGGGAAGCATTAATGCAGTTACCCGATCTGGTACCAATAACTTTGAGGGTTCGGTATATACCTTTGGTAGAAATGCCGCCATGGTTGGCCCGAACAATGCCGGCGACGGCTCTAAAATGCCAAGTAATTTCTTGGAATATCAATCGGGCTTTAGATTGGGTATGCCTATTGTAAAGAACAAAGTATTCTTTTTTACGAATGAAGAAATTACCCGCCGTAATGATCCGGTAATTTTTGCAGCAGGTTCTCCGGATATGTTTTTATCTAAAAGCGATGCCGATGCGATTGCTGCTAAAGCACTTGCCTTGGGTTTTAATGCCGGAACGAGCGATAATACAAAGATTTTTTCGAACTCTAATAAGTTCTTTAATCGGGTAGACTGGAATATTAACGATAAAAACCAATTGGCTATTCGTAACAATACCATTAGCTCAAAAGCTACCAATTTAGAACGCGATCAGTTTAATTTCCGTTTTGGTGGTATTGATTTTACGCAGTTGAACAAGCAGAGTTCTACGGTATTAGAATTTAAATCACGTTTGTCTAATTCGGTTAACAACAGCTTTATTATGGGCTATTCTTCTATACACGATTACCGTCAGCCAAATTCGGGCGCTAGTAATCCACAGATAGAAATTACGAGTGGCGCCGGTAATACTATCTTTTTGGGTACCGACCGTGAGGCTAGTATTTTTAACATGAAGCAAAAAACCTTTGAAATTACCGATAATTTAACTTTTTTTAAGGGAAACCACACCATCACGGTAGGTACACACAATGAGTTGTACACTATACAGTACGGATTTGTGAATGCTTGGAATGGCCGTATTTCATACAGTTCTATTGCAAATTTCTTAGCCAATAACCCAAATAGAGTCCGTGGTAATTATAACTATACGAACAATTCGGAGGCTTATTTGCGTGCAAATCCATCGGCATTGTTTAAAGTAAACATGTACAGTGCCTACGCACAAGATGAAATTCAGGTAAGTGATCGTTTAAAATTAACGCCAGGTATCCGTTTCGATTTAGCCGATATTCCGAACAAACCAAACTTAAGTGCCAAAACTACGGCTGCTTCGGTAGATGTGAATGCGGGCACCACGTATTCAAATACCTTGCCTAAAGATATTACCAATAGTTATTTAGGAAAAATTCAGGTTTCTCCTCGTTTAGGCTTTACATTCGATGCCCATGGCGATAAAAGCCTGGTGTTGAGAGGCGGTTCGGGCTTGTTTACTGGCCGTATTCCTTTTGCTTGGTTGGGTTATGCATTTTATAATAATGGCGATACTTACGGGGCTTACGATCAGAAATTTGCTGCCCCTTACGTAGGTGCGGTAAATCCGGCAAGCCCATCGGCTAATGGCTTAGCCGACTTTGTAAATAGCCAAAAAGGAGCGGGTTATACCCAAAATGCTACTACGGCTACACAGGTAGATCTAATAGATAATAACTTTAAAATGCCACAAGTATGGCGTTCTAATTTAGCTCTTGATTTTACCACAGAGAATCGCTTTAAATTTACCTTAGAGGGTATTTTTACTAAAGTAATTACCGATCTTAAATTCCAACACGTGAATTTGATTGATAATGTAATTTACTATCCATATGATGTAAATCATCAACAGCCAATTTTTCAGAAAGTTGGCGGTACGCAGGCCATTAATAGCCAGTACACCAATGCCTACCTACTATCTAATACCAGCCAAGGCTATCGTTATAGCCTTACCGCACAGGTTTCTAAATCGTTTCCTGTAGGCTTAGATATTATGGCAGCTTATACCTATGGGCAATCGAAAGATATTACCAATGGTATTCGTAATTCTATGGAGTCTAACTGGCAATTAAATCCAGCATTAAATCCCAATAATCCGCAGTTGTCGTACTCAAATTTCGATGTGCGTCACCGTATTGTTTCTACCATTAATTATGCCATTGATTGGCATAAAAAAGGTAGATCTCTAAGCAATTTTGCTATTTACTTTAATGCACAGTCGGGCGCACCGTTTACCTATGGTTTGGTAAATGCTACGGTACAAAATACGGCTCAAAACTTGAGTTTGGTATACATTCCTAAAGCGGGCGAAACGGTTAATTTCTTTAGCGATATTGTTGGCGGTGCAACAGCAGTACAACAAGCAGCAGCTTTTGACTCCTATATCGATTCGGATAAGTATCTATCTAGCAGAAGAGGCAATTTTACCGAGCGTAATGCCGGTCGTACTCCTTGGATAGTGCAGGCTGATTTTAGATTCTCTCAGGACTTTAAATTCACCAATAACGGTCGTAAGAGTGTATTAACGTTTAATTTAGATATTCTTAACATTACCAATATGTTGAATAAGAATTGGGGTAAGGTGTATTTCTCTCCTAATACGCTAAATTCTACAACAAGTGTTGGTTTGTCAAAAAAAGCAGACGGTACGGCTGCTACTTATCCTAAATACACGTTTAGCACGCCAACGTCTAAATATGCAACAGATTTGTTTGCCTCTAGATATCAAATGCAAATAGGCGCTCGATATAGTTTCTAGTTGCAAAACTGTTTCACGAAAAAAGCCTCCCGAATTTCGGGAGGCTTTTTTGTTATTGAAGCATTTCAATTTTATCGATTGGGATGTTCTCAATATCTACAATGAGAAAACCGTCTAAACTATCGGAGAATTTCGGATCGATGTTGAAGCAGATTATTTTACCGTTTAAGCCCAAGTACTGGCGCAATAGCACCGGAATTTTCATGTTCGATTGCTCAATGTCTGAAATTAATTGGTCTAAATCTTTTAAGCTCTCTCTCGATTCTACCAATACATCCATGTCGTCTTTATCGAGTTCAAATTTAAACTTTTTACGAGGCTTAATGTATTTGGCTAGGTCTTCGTCGAAATGGTTTTTTAAGATATAATCTACCATTAATGTTTTAGAAATTTTAGAGAAACTATTGCTTATGCTTACCGGCCCAATAAGGTATTTTACTTGTTCGGAGTTGTCGGCAATAAACTTTAAAATACCCTTCCAAAGCAAAAATAGAGGTAGGGGTTTTTGCTGGTATTCTTTTCGTATCCAAGAACGGCCTAATTCTAAGCTTTTCTTTAAAATAGGGGCAAAGCCTTTGTCTATTTTAAATATTTCGGCAGTGTAAAATCCCTTTTTGCCGTAGCTGTAATAAATGTCATTACCCTTGCCAATACGGTAAGCACCTACTAATTTTTTAGCCTCTTTATCCCAAATAAATAAGTGGTGGTAATAAATATCGTAGGCGTCTAAATCGGTGCATTTGTTAGTGCCTTCACCTACTTCGCGGAAGGTTATTTCGCGTAAGCGACCAATTTCTTTTAGAATGTTAGGAATTTTAGTGCTTGGTGCAATGTAAACTTCATAGTTTTTCTCGGTCCAGGTTTTAAATTCTTGTATGCATTTAATGTCTTCCTCTAGTACTTCGGAAGGCAATTCTGCAACAATATCTTGTGGCTTTTTCTCAATTTTAAACAAGTTTTTAGCCGAGAAAAGTTTTTTATGTTCCTCTAAGCCTGCCCCCAATGCATAGGTGCGTGCTCGTAAATAATCGAGCAGTTTGGTGGGGTTGTTGGCATAGGGAGTGTCTTCTATTTTTATAGGTTTGCCAATTCTGAGTTTAAGTACATGCCCCTTTTTGTTAAACATTTCTGAGGGCAGTTTTGCCGTACGAAGCATAGGGTGTATAAAGCTCAATAAATTGAATAACAAGCTGTTATTGCCATGGAAATAAATGGGTACAATAGGCACTTTTGCTTTTATGGCCAATTTGGCTACAACAGGATGCCACTGGCGGTCGGTAATGCTTTGGCTACTTAATTTAAAGGTAGATACTTCGCCTGCCGGAAAAACGCTGATAGGAACGCCCTCTTTTAATAAGCCTAAGGCTGTTTTTATGCCACTAATGCTGGCAGGGTTTTCTATGGTTTCGAAGGGGTTTACCGCAATTAGAAAATCGCTAAGATTGGGTACCTTTTTTAGTATGAAGTTAGATAGCTGCTTGCTTTCTGGGTTTACCAATAAGGTGAGTTTAATAAGTACTAGGCCCTCAATGCCTCCGTATGGGTGGTTGGCAATGGCTAAGAAGCCCCCTTCTTTGGGTAGATTTTTTAAATCATCTTCGTCAAACTCTACCGTTACTCCTAAAATTTCTAGTAGTTTGTCAATAAAGGGGATACCTTTTAGGTGCTTTACCTTGTTAAAAGTTTCGTTTACTTCATTAATTTTCATTACCTCCATTAATAGCGAAGCCAAGCCAGGCATGCCCAATTTGTCTATTTTGGTTGCCTTGGCAAATTCTTCGGTGCTTATAATTTTGGTTTCGTCCATTCGTTTTCTAGGGGAATCAAATTTCACAAAAATTTCAGGTTTATTCACTAAAAAATTCATTAATGTTTCTAAAATACTTGCGTCAGTATTTTGGTTTTAGCCAAAAAGAGCTCAATGGAGTGCTGGTATTGATTTTCTTACTCTTACTTGTTTGGTTGCTGCCCTGTTTTTTAAACGATAGGCCTACACGCTTCGATATAGATAAAGCCAAGAAAGAAATAGCCCAATTTGAACGCACTGTAGTGCCCGATAAGGTATATAGCTACCGGGAGGTAAAGCTAAAGCCGGGTAGCCGTGAAGAATCCGTTTATGCCGATTTTGATCCGAATGGGCTTTCTGTAGATAGGTGGAAGCAATTGGGCTTAAGTGAAAAACAAATTGCCGTAATTAAGCATTTTGAGGCTAGGGGAGGGCACTTTTATAAAAAAGAAGATGTGCAAAAGATGTATGTTATATCCCCTAAAACGTATGCAAGTTTGGAGCCCTTTATTAAAATAGCCCCTATAGTTCGAGTAAAAAACACCTTTGTTAAATCTCCAAAAGTGCGTATAGAATTAAATACTGCCGATTCTTTGGCTCTAGAGCAGGTGAGTGGCATTGGTCCGGCATTTGCTAGCCGCATACTTAAATACCGGGAGCGTTTGGGTGGCTTTTATTCGCTAGAGCAGTTGAAGGAAGTGTATGGAGTAGATTCTGCACATTTTGTGCAATGGATGCCTCAGCTGCAATTAAACACGGGCCTACTTCGGAAAATAAATATCAACACTGCATCTTTCGAGGAGTTTAAACGTCATCCGTACCTTAGTTATAAACAGATAAATGCACTTCTTCAGTACAGAAAACAACATGGGGCCTATGCAACGTTGGCAGATTTAAAAAATATTCCGCTTTTTACTGACGAAATTTTGCGTAAACTAGCTCCATATTTAATTTGTAAATGATTGAAACAGCATTAAAATACGCCATCCGCGATATTATTGATTTCCCGAAACCCGGAATTGTTTTTAAGGATATTACCCCCATTTTAAAAGACTCCGAACTATGCCGCCAAGTAATTGCTGCATTTGTGGCGGAAGTGCAAGCACTAGACATTGATGTAGTAGTGGGAATTGAGAG
>JBJTNJ010000037.1:0-12431 GCA_046074005.1 Sphingobacteriaceae bacterium | reverse complement strand
ATTCAGGTGCCTATATCGGCGGTGTCCACCTCTTCCCATTCCGAACAGAGAAGTTAAGCCCGCCAGAGCCAATGGTACTGCCGTAACAGGTGGGAGAGTAGGTCGGTGCCCTATTTTACAAAGAAAGCCCTTCGATTTTTTCGTTGGGCTTTTTTGTTTTTAAGAGTTTTGGCTTCTTCGGAGGCTTTTCTTGTTGTATATTGGTGCTATTAATTCTCTGATTCTTTATTATGAGACGGTTTACTGCCTTTTTAAGCTTATTTTTTCTTCTTAATTGTGTTTTTTTGTTGGGTTTTGCTCAGCAAAAGGATGTTCCGCCGGTAAATTGGCAGCATTTGGATTTGGAACAGGATGGGGTGTTGGGTATGAGTGTGGATAGGGCTTATTCGCTTTTGAAAAACAGAAGTGCTAACTCTGTAATTGTGGCTGTTATTGATGGGGGTATTGATACGGCTCATGAAGATTTAAAGGAAGTTTTGTGGCGTAATAAAGCGGAAATTGCAGGGAATGGCATTGATGATGATAAGAATGGTTTTGTGGATGATGTGCATGGTTGGAACTTTATTGGTTCTGTTAAGGGAAATGTACAGTTTGATAATTTGGAATTGGTACGTTGGGTACGTAAGCTCCAGCCTAAGTATGAGACGGCCTTGAATTCTACTCCGTTTAGCTCTGCGGAGCGTAAAGAGTTTGAGTTTTATCAGGGTTTGGTTACGGATTACATGACCCAGCTAGAGGATGCTAAGGGTGCGTTGGCTTCGGTGAGTTATTTTAAACAAATTTTGGGTGATATTTTGCCAAAATTGTCATCTAAAATGCCCTATTTGACGGATTTTGAGCGCTATAAGCCAGTTTCTGGTTCTGAGGAGCATGTGGTGAAAGTTGTTAAGGATGCGTTGAAGGATGATGTGGATTTCCCCAAATTTTTGAAAGATTTAGAAGATGCTTATAAGGGCTATACGGCGAAGGTGTCGTATCAGTTGAATTTGGAATATGATTCTCGTTCTATTGTTGAGGATGACTATATGAATGCTTCGCAGCATGTGTATGGGAATGCGGATGTGATGGGCCCAGATGCTGAGCATGGTACTCACGTTGCTGGTATTATTGGTGCTGATAGAACTAATGGTTTGGGTATTAAAGGTATTGCTGATAAGGTGAAAATTATGGCTATTCGGGTTGTACCTGATGGTGATGAGCGGGATAAAGATGTAGCGAATGCTATTCGGTATGCGGTAGATAATGGTGCTAAGGTTATTAATATGAGTTTTGGAAAACCCTATGTGTGGAATAAGCAGGTGGTAGATGATGCGGTTCGCTATGCCGAGGCTAAGGATGTGTTGTTGGTGCATGCGGCTGGAAATGACGCTAAGGATATAGATGTGGTTAAAAATTATCCGAGTAGATTTTTTGCTGATAGTACTGGATTGGTTACAGGTATGGCAAAAGCTTGGATTGAGGTTGGGGCTTCTTCTTGGAAGAATGACGAAGGTTTGGTGGTCGAGTTTTCTAATTTTGGAAAGAAGAATGTGGATGCCTTTGCTCCTGGCGTGAAAATTAGTTCTACCGTGCCCCATAGTACTTATGCCGATAATGATGGAACAAGTATGGCTGCTCCGATGGTATCGGGTTTAGCGGCGTTGTTACGTGCTTATTTCCCGAAGTTAAGTGCAGTACAGGTTAAGGATCTTATCTTAAATTCAGTTTATAAAGTTCCTCAGAAAGTGAAAGTTGCGCAAGATGGACACTCAGTGCGGGTTTCTTTTTCGGATGTGTGTATAAGTGGTGGTGTTGTAAATGCCTACACTGCGGTTTCGGAGGCCTTGAAGGAACAACGTTAAGAAATTGTTTTTATGAAGTTGCCAAAAGTGCCAAAGGGGTATTTTTTAGCTTTCATATTCGTGATAAAGGTGTCCATTCGGTTTTCCATTTTTACACCTGAATTTTTGCTTACGTAGCTAGGTAGGCCAAATCGTTTTTTGTTACATAGGTTTGTAAATTCCCATGGGTGAAAATATAGATTTAGATAGCCGTCTTTTTGGAAAGTTTTAGTACACAAATATTGATAAATTTTTAATGGCAGGTTGTGAAAGGCTATCCAGAATAGTGGAATTCGCAGTTTTGGACTAACAGATGCCGGTATTTGCAGTACACTTTCTTTAGTAAAATATGTTCGTTTTTCTGTAAAATGGTTGTACCTGCCAGGTAAATAGGTAGGGTTAAGGGAACTATTATAGGTATATCCGGCAACCGCTAATAGTTGATTGTTAACGGGTTGCATACGGGGCATTCTAAAGCCGAGAATTTTTGCTCCACTTAATTCTTCGAGTCGTAGTTTTGATTGAAGGATATGGTCATTTTCGAAGTGTGAATGGTAGTAGGTATGTGAGGCTAATTCGTGCCCTTCGTTTATAATTCTTTTAATTAGCTCAGGGGCATTTTCTGCAAAAACTACGGTGCTAAAAAAGGTGGCTTTGATCTGGTGTTTTTTTAATAGGTCTAGAATACGGGTGGTTCCTTCAATAGAAATGTGTATTTGATCATCAAAACTAATATCGGTATGGTATTCTAGAGGCATATCAAACTCCTCTATATCAAAGCTTAGTAAAATCATACGGTATAGGTAGTACTCTTAATAATGTAGTTTGGGCGTTGTTTCGATTGCATAAATATCTTACCAATGTATATTCCAATGATGCCTAGAATCATGATTTGTATTCCTGCGAAGAAGGTAATAGTCATTATTAGAGATGCCCAACCTAATACGGCTTGCCCTTCGTAAATGCTGTAGAAAACATAAGGAACATAGAGTAAGGCAATAGATGAAAAGCCTAATCCTATATAAATAGCTGCATTGAGTGGTTTAACGCTAAATGAAGTAAGCCCATGAATGGCCAATCGAACCATTTTAGAGGTAGAGTATTTCGTTTCTCCAGCATGGCGTTCGTTTGGGTAATAGTCTATGCCAAATTTTTTAAACCCGGTCCACTTTACGAGCCCCCTAACAAAGGGGTCGTATTCGGAGAAATTTTGAAAAATATCGGCAACTTTTCGGTCTATTAATCTAAAATCGGCAGTACCTTTTTCAATTTGTACTTCCGAGAGTTTGTTTAGTGCCCAGTAGAAAAGTTTTGAGGTTGTTCTTTTGAACTTTGGCGTGTGTGAGGCGTCCTGCCTTCTAGAATATACAATTTCGTAGCCCTCTTCCCATTTTTGAAGAAACTGTTCTATGAGTTCGGGTGGGTGTTGTAGGTCGCCATCCATGCAAATTACACAATCACCATCTGCTAAATCAAAGCCGGCTTTTAAGGCGTTTTGATGGCCGAAATTTCTAGAAAGTTCTATGTAGTGAATTTGCGGGTATTGTTGATTAAGTTTCTGCAACTGAGCTAGTGTATCGTCTTTGCTGCCATCGTCTACAAACAAAATTTCGTAGCGATAAGGCAATTTGTCTAATACTTCTATTAGTTTTTTACTTACGATACTCACATTGTCGGCTTCGTTGTGTGCGGGTATAATAATGGAAACTTTTGCTGGAGTACTCATGCGTTAGCAAGGTTTTGGTTGTTGAAAATAAGTTTATAGTGTATGTAGCCCCAAATAAGAAAACAAGGGAGCGCTTTTAAAGCGTATGGCCGTACATAGTGTTCTCTGAGGTATGCCGGAAAAAGATCGGAAGGAGAGAAACTTGTAAGTAGCAATGCGAAAATTAATAGGCCCACTGTTAGCCTATTTGTACTTTCTTGACTAAACCATATAGCCAATCCCGCGAAAGCAATGATGTAGGTTGGCGATTCGGCACCCGAACTAAATATTACGGTAAATATTAGCAGCGAAGATAGCAGGAGTAGCCGATAAGAAACTTGTTCTAGTTTCTTAAATTGAATATAGGGGTATATGAGTAAGCCAGCTGCCGGTAGTATAAACCAAGTATTTGATAGCGAAGCATTCCCGCTAATGCGACGGGCCATGCCCATTACCGAAATGTCTTGATAAGAGTTTAGTGCCGCATTTAAGGTGTTTTTTTCTTGGAGAGAGTGGAACCAATCTTGGTAAGATTGAATAATGTAGTTGTAGCCAAAAGGTAGCATCGGTAAACAGAACAGAATGCTCAGCCAAAAGATGAAGCCTAGGGTAAACTTTGTTTTATTTTTTGATAAGAAGAAGAATGCTAAGCCCACTATTCCGTATAGTTTTATTAGAGCGCCAAGAGCAATAAATAGTCCTGCCCAGAAATCTTTCTTATTCTCAACACATATAAAGGTGAGTATAATAAGCCCGGCAATGCCTGCATTACTCTGAAAACTAAACTGAGAGGTTAGTAATTCGTGAGTGCAAATCCATGCAATGCCTGCTTTTTGTGTTGTATTTAGCGGTAGTTTGTAAACAGCGGTAAGGAGTATGAAGGCATTGCTTAGTTGCCAAGCCATCATTCCTAAAAAGGTGGGCAAAAAGGCAAATGGTGCAAATAATAAGCTAAATAGGGGGCCGTAATGGTTGGTATCCCCATACTCGGGATAGCTTTGGTAAAGATTCAATCCATGGCTAGCATGAAGGTAGGTGTACTTAAAAATTAGAAAATTGTTAAAGCTCTGGTGTGCGTATTGCTTGTAGGTGGCAACTGTTGCCAAAAGTATCCAAAAACCCAGAATAACAGACTCTCTGCAAAGAATCTCTTTGAAAAATGGAAAAAAAATAGGGCTTTTGGTACTTTTTAGTTTCATTTTCGCCGGGCTTTTTGGGGCCGGGTGTGTAATATTGGCGTTACAAAATACAGTATTTTTAAATTAAATGTCTAAACTTTAATAAGTTAATTTTTGCACTTAGAATAACTGGGATTGCCGAAAAAAAGAAATGCCTCAAAAGAGGCATTTATGTGTAGCGGGGAGCAGGATCGAACTGCCGACCTCAGGGTTATGAATCCTGCGCTCTAACCATCTGAGCTACCCCGCCAAAATTGGGTTAGAATTGGTTTGCAAATATAGTAGAAAATACCTTTCTTTAGAAACAATTGCTAAAAATCCATTTGCAATTGTTGTGTAAAGGTTGATATCATGTCAGAAAAGAAAAAATTTACGTTGGAGTACGAGATAAAGTCTTCGCCCAAAATATTATTTAGTTTTTTAAATGAGCCCAATGGTTTGGCCCAGTGGTTTGCAGATGATGTGACTTATCGCGATCAACAATATACATTTACTTGGGATGGAGAGCAGTCTACTGCCAAACTAATAAGCATGAAAGAAAATAAGTCGGTTAAATTTAAATGGCTAGACGATGAACCTCAGTGCTATTTGGAGTTAGAAATTGTGCAAGATGAATTAACCAATGACGTTGCTTTAGTGGTTACCGATTTTGCTGCCGACGATACGCTTGCTGATCGAAAATTGATATGGGATAACCAAATTCAATACTTGGTTAGTGTGCTGGGTGCCTAAGGATTTTCTCTATATATTACGTGAAAAAGCTTCACCTATTACTTCTTAAAGCCTTTATTAGGCCATTTTTAGCTACATTCTTAATTGTAATGTTTGTGCTATTGATGCTTTTTTTGTTTAAATACATTGACGATTTAATTGGAAAAGGTTTTGATTGGTACATTATTCTGGAGTTATTAATGTACGCTTCGGCTACCAATGTGGCAATGGCCTTACCACTTGCGGTATTGCTTTCCTCCATTATGACCTTTGGAAGTCTTGGGGAAAATTACGAGTTAGTGGCCATTAAATCGGCCGGCGTATCGTTGCGCAGGGCAATGTATCCGCTTATTATAGTAATAGGAATTTTGAGTGTGGCTGCATTTCTGTTTTCCGATTACATGCTCCCTGTGGCGAATTTAAAAATGGGCTCTTTGTTGTGGGATGTTCGCAACCAGAAGGCTGCTTTCTTAATAAATGAGGGGGTATTTAATAACAGCATTCCGGGTTATTCTATTCGTGTAGATAAGAAAGATCCTGATGGACAAACCTTACATGGAGTGGTTATTTACGATCGGGTAAATAATTCCGGCAATGTGAATGTGGTGGTGGCTGAGTCTGGTAAAATGTTTAGAACTGCCGACAACTCTTATTTGATTCTGAAGTTGAAAAATGGCATTCGCTACGAGGAGGCACCGAGCGAAAAGGAGTACAATCCGCGGTTGCGTTTTACCCGCTTTGGCTTTAAAGAAACGGAGCAGAAATTTGATTTATCGGGCTTTAAGATGCAGCGTACAGATGAAAACTTGTTTAAGTCTAATTATGCTATGCTCAATATGAAGCAATTGGCTTATTATAAAGATTCGGTGACTCGAAAGGCGGATACAAGTGCCTTAAATACGCTATCTATTTTGATTAGTAAGTATAGAGTACTTAGCCCAGGTGCTATGAAAATTGGCAGAAAAGTACAGGTTGTAGGTTTTGAGAGTGTAGATCAGTTGCCCAAAATTGACCGTGCTCGGGCAGCCATTTTGGCTTCAGATGATATTCGATCAATTAGGGAAGCATTAAGTACCAAGGTGCAAATTGATGTCGATTTTAATGATAAACTGCGGAACTTTATAGTGGAGTATAACCGCAAAATAACGTTAGCCGTTTCGTGCTTGGTCCTCTTTTTTATCGGGGCTCCCTTAGGAGCGATTATTCGCAAAGGAGGTTTAGGCTTGCCTGTGGTAATGTCAGTTATATTCTTCTTGTTTTACCATATTATTTCTACCATTGGAGAAAAGTATGCCAAAGAGGGCGACATTTCGCCCATATTAGGAATGTGGGTAGCTATTATTGTGTTAAGCCCCGTTGGTGTTTTTTTAACGTATAAAGCCAGTGTAGATTCGGTGCTATTTGATATAGACCTTTACAAGCAGTGGTTTAAGAAATTCTTCAAAAAGAGCTAGTTTTTTTGTCGAGCAGCTGCTCGTATTCTTTCCGCTTGTCTTTCCCGTTCTTCTTTGCGCTCTTTACCAATTAAAATGCGCAAAAATTCGTTAAAGTTATCGAAGTCTTTGCGGTATACTAACCCAAATGCGGTCACATACTCTTGGCTTGGGTTTAAGAAGTTTTTATTGCTCAGTCTGTTCGAAGCTCTTAGTACAAAACTACCATCTTTTTTAATCAAATATTGAGCCTCAAAATCACTAGCTACATCAGATCCAAGCACATCAAAATCGGTAATAGCTCTTCTATCGGTTACTCCTCCCGATAATACAAGGCGATTGTTGAGCAATCGTATAGAAGCACTGGCTTCGTTTAAAGAACGAATATTAAAATCGACAAAGTTTAGGTTTAGCGATTGTGTTATAATATTGTTTAGCTGATTAAATGCAATTTCGGTTCCGGCACTTAATACGGTGGAGTTAAGTTGGGTCCTAATATTGGCGGTACCGTTTCCTGGGGCAAAACTGCGTCTTACAATTAAGCTTAAAGCCTGTTGGTTTACATTATTTATATCGCTCAGGTAACTTTGCAATTCATCTTTCACATACGAGTCGGTAGGGAAATTTAAGTCGAAGCTTATGTCAGGCTTTAATAAATTACCATTCAAATTCATAATGGCCTCGGCTTGTACTCGGCTTTCATTGGCAGGACGACCGGCCGCAGTGTATAGTGGGCTTAAGCTGGTGCGTGCACCATAATTAGCTTTTAGGTTAATAACGGCAGCCATTGGGTCGCCTGTCCATCTAATAGATCCCCCCTGGCTAATATCAAACACCTTGTTAATGTAATCTTGTGCCGTAAACTCAAACTTACCTTGCGAAATTAGGTAGTCACCAAACATCTCAAAATCTCCTAAGGTTGAAATCCGTAAACTTAAGTCGCTCTTTCCACGCCCCGACAATTTGCCCAAAGAGGTGAAGATGTTTACCTGAGAATTCTCATCAACAGCCAAGGAGAAGTTCATTTTTACACCATTAAATGAATTTTCTTTTTTTACAGCTCGGCTAGAATCTTGACCTACGAAGACTATAAAGTCATTTTCGCCAATTTTTTCCGTGGTATTTAATGGGATGTTAAATACTGTTCCGGCCTCCGTTTTAGCATCAATATTGATGTTCATATTATCTGTTGGGCCATCAAAACTGAAAATTCCGGTACCAAAGGCTGTGCCATAATAGGCAGAATTGTCTTTAGCTGTGGTGTTTAAGGCCATAAACTTATTTGTAACTAAGCTTACGTTAATAGTTGGCGTGTTAATGTTGCCAAGATCTACGGTTCCGTTTGCTATGGCTTCATTATTATTCACATCTTTTAGACGTAAATCATTTACATCAATAATGGTATTGTTTACCGCTAATTTCTGGTTTATGCGGTAGCGGGTTTTTAAGTAATTTACCGTAAGCTCTGCATTATTTAAACTTACCGTTCCGTCTACCTTCGGATTGCTAGGCTTGCCACTTATTTTTAAGCGACTAGAGACGGTTCCGGTTAAGTTCGATACCAAGTTGCGAATAAAGGGCTCTAGGATAATTAACTGGGTGTTATCCATGTTAAGGTCTAGGTCTAGGTTGTTTTGATCCGGGTTGGCGTCATAGGTGCCATGTATATCCAAGCTTTTAATACCCTTGCTGTCAATATCCATGTTTAATGTAGCCAATTTGGTATCATTGTCATAGTCGGCAGTTAAACTTAAGTCGCCAATAAAATGGTTGTTGAAATCAAGTGAATCAATGCGTAATCCAGAGTTTAATCTTGGTTTACCCAGAAGAGCTTTTAGGCCGCTTCGGCCGTTGAGCACACCCTTTAATCGGACGCCGGCTGTCTTAGTGAGCGGATTAAGCGTTTGTAAATCGAAGTGTTTAAACCCTATATTTAATTCGTCGTTCGGATTTGCAGAGATAATACCATCTGCCGAAATAAACTGATCATTGCGGCTTAAACCAAAGTTTTTCACCATAGTCTTGCCTTGGTCGAAACGGAACAATACTTTATCTTGTATTTTCCAAACTTCGCGGTTAATAATCAAGTCTGATGGCAGGATGCTCAATTTGGCCATACTATCGGTGCTAAATTCTACCAATCCGTTTAAATCTAGCTGGTTTATGGCATCTTTATCTGATAATTTCACGTTGAGGCTTAAGCTATCGGCACGTAAAATGGTGGCAATGTTCACGTTTTTAACAAATAAACTATCTCCCAAATCAATACGATCGGAGGTTAGGAAAATGTTCATCTGTTTATCTTCCGTGGTTTCATCCACAATTAGGTTATTTGCCTTAACGCCGTCGTATTGTAACATTTTCACATAGCCATTGATGGTGGAAATGCTGCTATCCGAATCAAATTTTCCATTGAGAATGGCCCCTTCTGGAATGCGAAGTTTAGGCATAAATACCCCAATAGGCTCAAATTTCTTTAGCTGTACATTTACATCAAAGTGTTGCGACTTAAAGGGAACAATCTTTGTGCGCATAGAAGGAATGTACTTTTTAAGTACCGATTTAAAGTACGAAGGAAGGGTCATTAAATCATATTTCCCCTTTAAACTAGCTTCGGCTAAATCTGAGTGTAATTCAATGGCTCGGTTGTTTCCTAGGCCATTTGCCACTACTTCAATAGAATCTATGCGATGCGTTTTGCTTGGTGTTTTTAGCGAAATGGCATTGGCTGAAATACTCCCTTGGATGTTCTCAATGGTATTTCCATTGAAATTTGTTTGTAAATCGGCGCTCAGGGTTAAGCTATCTTTGATAAAATGCAAGGCTAATAGATTTGCATTTCTAATTTTCGATTCAAAGTTGAATACTGGTAAATCTGGATTAAAATCCATTTTACCCAAGAAATCGAGTTGTACATATGCATCGTTTATGCCAATACTTCCATTAAAAATACGCCGATCTACCTGGCCATTCACTTTTACCTGTTGGTATCGGTAATGGTTATAATCTATGTAGCCAATATTTAGGTTTAGTTGCGTACTTAGTTGTGCCAACTGGAAGCCTTTCCCTCTCACCTCTCCATCGAAATTTACAAAGCCCAATTCACCTTTGTTAAGGAGTTTGCCTAAGTCAAATTGCTCTGTTTGTACCGATGCTTCGTAAAGCGGTTCGTGCTTAGCATTGCGTTTAAATGCGAAATTTTTGATGGCCACCTTGCCTAAAGCAGTTTGTAAGGTGCCTTGCAGTTTAAAATCATTACTTAGGCCTGCAAAAGTACCTGTGTAGCTAAAATTACCAAGTTGAGCAATCTCTACCGGTAAGTCGTTTCGTGTGTTTCCGGTAATGTTTCGGAGTAATTGGTCGTACTCTTTTTTACTAGTTTTTAGCTCTTGAAGAGTAAACGTAAATAAGGTATTTTTAATTAAAGGCAAGCCTTTAATATCGAAATTGCCTTTTAATACCGTTCCCTTGCTGGGCTCTAAACGTAAATTTTTTGCTTGCAAATGGCTTACCGTTCCTTTTACGGTGCCATGTAGTTTTAGGTCGAGTTTGAGGCTAGATAACTCTGGTGCAAAATAAGCCACATCGCTGGCTAATACCCTCGATTTGTTAAAAGTCCCGAGCATGTACACTTGATGGTTAAAGTGGTCAAAATCGTCGAAATTCTTAAACTTCATAATACAGTAAGGGCCTATATTTGTTTTAGCCGTTTGGAGTTTTAGTTTTTTAAACTCCATTTTATTGCTGTCTATGGTAGCAAATGTGCTTAAATTTTTAAGCCAGAAGCCCGATTTTTCATGAAAACGCAAGTTCCTAATTTCGGCTTGTGCTAGGTGGTTACGGGTGTCGAGATGTAAAAATTCCCCGTTAAGATCTTTAAGATCAATGTCGCTAAAGTTTACGCTTTTGGTTTTTTTGTCGACTCCGTAATTGCGGTACTTAAATGCGATATCGCTTAGTTTAATATTGCTCAAGCGGACATCAAAAGGCCGGCTTTTGGTAGTATCGCTACTGCTGAAATAGCGGATTAAGAAACTGAGATTTGTTTGCTTGTTTTTGTATTTCTTGAAATAAATACGACCTTTTTTTATACCCAATTCTGCAATAAATAATTGCCTTTTTTTTAGAGAAAATTTGCTGATTTTGACATCAACTTTCTGGGTATACACTAGGGTGTCGTGCTCTAAATCTTCGAGTAAAAAACCGTCTAATTCAATAGATCTAAAGGGTTTTACATGCAGACCTGCAATTTGTACTTTGGTGTGTAATTCTCTAGAAAGATAGCCTGCAATGCGTTGTGCAAAATAGGTTTGAACAGGTTTAAATTGGAGAGAAAACAGTAAAGACACGAGTATCAGTAGGAGAGATACTAGTATCCATATCGTTATTTTTACTGCTTTTTTGATAGTTTTGTACGTTTTATAAACCTAACACTGTTCAATTGGTCACTATACTCGGAATAGAATCTTCATGCGATGAAACGTCGGTTGCCATTTGTGTAAATGGCGAAATACGTTCTAACATCATTGCGACTCAAGCCGTCCACGAACAATATGGTGGAGTGGTTCCCGAGTTGGCTTCTAGGGCGCATCAGCAAAATATTATACCTGCTGTCCAAGAAGCACTTTCTTCTGCTAAAATAAGCAAAAATGAGGTATCTGCGATAGCTTTTACACGTGGTCCCGGACTTTTAGGTTCATTATTAGTTGGAACATCTTTTGCAAAGGGGTTTGCTATGGCTAAAAATTTGCCATTAATTGAAGTAAATCACATGCAGGCGCATATTTTAGCTCACTTTATCGACGAGCCAAAGCCAGGTTTCCCCTTCCTGTGTTTAACTGTTTCGGGTGGCCATACACAAATAGTTAAAGTGAAAAATTACTTTGATATGGAGGTTTTGGGCTCTACTATTGACGATGCTGCAGGTGAGGCCTTTGATAAAACAGCGAAAATATTAGGCCTGCCTTACCCAGGTGGTCCCTTAGTAGATAAATATGCACAAGTAGGAAACCCTCATGCATATGCTTTCCCAGAGCCGCAAATTCCGGAACTAAACTTTAGTTTTAGTGGCCTAAAAACCTCTATTCTGTATTTTGTAAACAAAGGGGTACAGCAAAATCCCAATTTTGTGCAAAATAATTTGGCCGATATTTGTGCCAGCGTGCAGGAACGTATTGTTACTATTCTGTTGGCAAAATTAGCCAAGGCAGCTCAGCAACACGGCATTACTCAGGTGGCCATAGCCGGTGGGGTTTCTGCAAATTCTGGTTTGCGAAATGCTATACAAATACTAGCCCAAGAGAAAAATTGGGAGGTGTTTATTCCTAAGTTTGAATATTGCACCGATAATGCCGCTATGATTGCTATTGCCGGCTATCATAAATTTTTAGTTGCTGATTTTGTAGGCCAGGAGGTAGCCCCTCTGGCCAGAATGCCCATGTAATAAAAAAGCCCCCGAAATTTTCGAAGGCTATTTTGAGGATTTGGTTTCTAGATTATTCTGGTTTATATTCTAGCTTATCTCCGGTTACTACTTCTTTAATTTTTTCTTCTAACTCGTCCATCAATTCCGGATTTTCAAGTA
>JBJTNJ010000036.1:0-3013 GCA_046074005.1 Sphingobacteriaceae bacterium | reverse complement strand
CATAGTATTAGCCCAAGAGCAGGTAACCGATTCGGCAGTACGACGCTTATTGGTAGATGCCGGCGAAGACATTGACCACCTCATGTTGCTTTGCCATGCCGATGTAACCACCAAAAACGAATACAAACTCAAAAAATATCGCCAAAATTTTGAACACGTAAAGCTTAAGTTAAAAGATGTTGAAGAACGTGACTCTTTACGAAATTGGCAGCCTCCGGTAAGCGGAAGCGATATTATGCAGACCTTTAATTTAAAGGAAGGAAAAGAAGTTGGTGTGTTAAAAAATCAAATTAGAGAAGCAATTTTAGAGGGAGAAATACGAAACTTAAGAGAAGAAGCATTAGTATATATGCGTAAAAAAGGAGAAGAAATGGGTTTAGTAGTAGCAAATACCCTAATATAGGCGCACAAAATTTTACTTTATTCGCTACGTTATTATTAATTTTGAGTAAAGAATACGAATAACTAATGGCTATATACAGATTTAAGATTTCTTTTGAGGATTACGATGAGGTGCAACGAGAAATCGACATCAAATCAACCCAAACGTTCGAAGACTTACACCGTGCGCTACACCGTAGTACGGGCTATCCGGCAGAAGTTTCTTCTTCCTTTTATGTAAGCAACGACTTTTGGAATAAAGGCCAAGAAATTGCTTTTTTACCTTCCGAAAATAAAATTGAACGGGGGGTTTCTTTAATGCAAAAAGTAAAATTAAGTGGTTTTATAGACGATCCTCATCAAAAATTTTATTATACCTACAATTTCGAACGTCCATTTGATTTTCATGTAGAATTAATAAAAATCATGCTAGATGAAGAAGCAGGTAAAGAGTATCCAAACACCTTCCGTAGTACTGGAGAGGCACCAAAAATTCCAGGATCGGTAGCCGTTAAGGGCAGCAGTGCCATTGCTTCTAGTAAAATGGTTGACTTTTTAGATGATTTAGAATTCGACCCGAACCACTTAGAAGATGTGGAAGATCTAGACTTAAACCTAGATACAGATGTGTCTACAGCAGGTGGTGCTAGCATGACTCATGATGATGATGAATCTGAAGCAGACGAAGATGAGTTTATGGACGATTTTTCAGATAACGAAAACTACGATAGCGACGAGTATTAGCCTTGAAAAAGCCCCTACTGGTATGTATTGTTGGGCCAACGGCCATTGGGAAAACAGATGTTGCCATTGCGCTAGCAGAACAATTCGGCACCGAAATAGTATCGGCAGACAGTCGCCAATTTTTCAAGGAAATGTGTATTGGCACGGCCAAACCTTCGGCAAATGAATTAGCAGCCGTCCCCCATCATTTTATTAATTCGCACAGCATTACCGAAGCCTTTTCTGTTGGCGATTTCGAAAAATCGGGGCTTCATCTCATAGAACAATTATTCGAGAAACACCCCATTGTACTGCTAGTTGGTGGCTCCGGGCTTTACGTGCAAGCCATTACCCAAGGATTTGACCAATTACCTAAAGCACCCAGCGAACTTAGAGCACAGCTTAACGAAGAGCTGGCCAGAGAAGGCATAGAGACGCTACAAAAGCATTTAGAAGTGCTTGATCCTATTTACTTCGCCGAAGTAGACTTACATAACCCTCAGCGAATAATACGAGCCCTAGAGGTTTGTATTAGCACCGGACAACCTTTTTCTAGCTACAGAACGCATGCCACAAGCGAACGCCCCTTTGAAGTACTCACTATTGGCCTAAATACCGAGCGTTCACACTTATACGACCGAATTAATACACGAGTGGAGAAAATGATGAGCCTTGGCCTACTGGACGAAGTAGAAACATTATTACCCTACCGCGAACTCAATGCCCTACAAACGGTTGGTTACCAAGAACTTTTCGAGTATTTAGATGGCAAAAAAACGCTAGAAAGGGCTGTAGAAGAAATTAAACAAAATACCCGCCGCTTTGCTAAAAGACAGCTCACTTGGTTCAGAAAAAACACCACAACCCATTGGTTTGAGCCTCAAGAAGTATCAGAAATAAGTACCCTTATTAGCCAAAAGTTTAACGGCTAATTTTTGCTCCAAAGAAATTAAAGAATAATACCAAAAATGAGAGAGAGGTAAGGGTTTGGCTAATTACCAAGAACTTCCCTACCGAAGTGATAGGATATAGATCCCCGTAACCAATAGTAGCACCGGTAATAGTACTAAAATAGATGGCATCCATGGTACTTTCTATCGGGTAATTTAGGTAATTACCGCCGGCATATAGTACTGCATAGGCCAGCACCACCTCCATAAAATTAAAAAACAACAAAAGCAATGAGCGTTTATGTTCTGTACCTGTTTCTTGTTCGGAAACATAAATTTTATTGAATATATATATTAGGGTTTCGGATAGTAGGTAAACGTTAAGCACCTGAAAAAAAACTGAGGTGTAAACTCCGCAAGAAAGTACCAAAAGCGGTAAAAAAGTTTTAAGTAATACATAGCCTTCTCCAATCAATTTTTTAGCTAAGTAATTTCCTCTTGCAAAAAGTAATTTTAGGTAAATACCTGGAAATAATAGTTTTGCAGAGATAAGGAATAATCTAAAAATACGCTCAATCCCAAAATCTTCGTAGAGTTCACCATGCCATACGCTCTTAATTTTCTCAAAGTGGCTAACAGAGTGGGATGCTTTTTTATCTTGGCTTACAGCAGCACTCCCCACTACGAATTTTCGAAAATGCGTTATCATATCCTAGGCTTGTGCGGTTGGGCCACCAAAATTCATGGGAAATGAAGGAGGTTCTTCATTAATTTTGATACGGCCATTGACCGATTCAAATTTTTCTACATTATCTGCCAATGCACTTAAAAAGCGCTTAGCATGTTCAGGTGTTAAAACAATTCTAGACTTTACTTTAGCTTTTGGTATGCCCGGCATTACCCGGATAAAATCTAATACAAACTCGGTATTAGAATGGGTAATAATGGCCAAATTAGAATAGATGCCTTCGGCAATATCTTCGGTTAGCTCAATATTTAATTGATGTTCGTTTTGCTCT
>JBJTNJ010000035.1:0-7679 GCA_046074005.1 Sphingobacteriaceae bacterium | reverse complement strand
GGATGAGGAAAAGGCACAAAAGCTGCAAGCGCTTATTAAGCCTTTTGTATTGCGCCGCACCAAAGACCAAGTAGCTACCGAGTTACCGCCCAAAACCGAACATGTGTTTTATTGCGAAATGAGTACCGAGCAGGCCAGCGTGTACGAAGAGGTGAAATCGAGTTATCGGAACGAATTATTACAAAGCATTGCCGATGGCACGGTAGCCTAAAAGCAAGTGGAGGTTTTACAAGGTTTAACCAAGCTCCGCCAAATTGCCAATCACCCGCTCCTAATTCAGCCCGATTTTGAAGGCGAATCGGGTAAGTTTGAGAATGTAATTCATACCCTAGATCATATTTTAGCCAATGGGCATAAAGTATTGGTGTTTTCTCAATTTGTACGCCAACTGGATCTTTACCGTAGGCATTTTGATAAAGAACAAATTCGGTATGCGTATTTAGATGGACAAACCCGAAACCGCAGCGAAGTGGTAGATGCCTTTAAACGAGAAAAAGAGATTCAATTATTTCTCATTTCGCTAAAAGCTGGGGGTGTGGGCTTAAACCTCACGGAAGCCGATTATGTATTTATGCTAGACCCCTGGTGGAACCCGGCTGTAGAGCAGCAAGCTATTGACCGCACCCACCGTATTGGGCAGCAAAAGAACGTGTTTATTTATAAATTTATCAGCAAAAACACGGTTGAAGAGAAAATTTTAGCCCTACAAGATCGTAAGAAAAAAGTAGCGCAAGCCCTCATTACCACCGAAGATCATTTCGAAAAATCGCTAACAGCGGCCGATATTGAAGAGCTGTTAAGCTAAACCCGGCTGAAACAAATACACATAATTGTATACATAATGGCTGGCCGCTCCGGCTACTACAAATACGTGCCAAATTTCGTGACTATGCACCCATTTATGGTAGGCTCTATCTTGGTAGTAAAATACCGTTCCGCCAATGTAGAACAGCCCACCTAGTATTAACCAAAGAATAGCTTCTAAGGGTACTTTTATCATCATTTGATTGAGCAAAGGCACAATTAATAAACCCATACCAATATAAATGGCTAAGGAAAAACCTTTGTGTTGAAGACGGTTGAAGATTTTAATAGTGCAACCTGTCAAGGCAATAAGCCATACAACCGAAAAAATGGTCCACCGAATCCATCCATCAAACAATAACAAAGCGGTTGGAGTATAGGAACCAGCAATCATAAGGTAAATGCAGCAATGATCGAACTTTTGCCAAAAACGGATTTCCTTTTCGGTACTTGGATAGCCATGGTACGTGGCGCTTATACCAAACAATACCACCGTGCATAGGCCATAAACCGTAGCGGCAAATTGCTGAATTCCGCTGGCCGATTGTGCAAATAATATATAGGCCCCTGGCAAAGCCAATAAGGCTGGTATAAAGTGGGTGTAAAAATTAACCGGTTGGCGTATTTTAGAATTCAGTCTCTTCATCTTGACGAGGTTCTTTACTCAGTTGATCAAACAGCTCATCCATTTTTTCTACATAGGCATTCGTATCGTCTACAAAAAACTCTAGCTGAGGCACAATACGTACTTGGTTTTTAATTTTAGCACCCAATTTATAGCGTATTTCACTAGCATGGGCTTTTACAGTACCAAGGGCCAGGGCGGTATCGGCGGTATTAAAAAAACTTAAAAATACTCGAGCAATAGCCAAATCGGGAGTTACCCTCACTTTGGTAATGGTTACCAAGGTATTTGGTAAAAAATTCATACCCTCTCGTTGAAACAGTTCGGCTAAATCTTGCTGAATTACTCCGGCAAATTTCTGTTGACGTTTACTTTCCATACTAAATATTGTTTAAGCTAAGATGCAAATGTACTATTAATACAAAAGTTTATCGAATGGATATCGTTGTGTGTGAATGGTTTTTACGTGTTGGTATAAGAGCATTCTAAACTGCTCTAGATTTTCTTTTTTGGTGGCCGATATAAAGAGTGCCGGGCTGCTATTTTTAGCCATCCAACTCTGCTCAAAATCGGCAAGTGTACTAGGGCTATCATCTTCTATTTCGAAATTTTTATAGGCATCTATTTTATTAAATGCCGTAATAATTTCTTTATCAATGGCACCCAAATCTTTAAGCGTTTCGTTCACGGTGTTCATGTGATCTTCAAAATTAGGATGCGAAATATCTACCACGTGAATTAAAATATCGGCTTCGCGTACTTCATCTAAGGTAGATTTGAAACACTCTACCAAATGGTGCGGTAATTTTCGAATAAAACCTACCGTATCTGAAAGCAAAAAAGGCAAATTCTCTATTACCACCTTGCGCACCGTAGTATCTAAGGTGGCAAATAATTTATTTTCGGCAAACACCTCCGATTTAGAAAGCATGTTCATGATGGTTGATTTACCCACATTGGTATAACCCACCAAAGCTACTCTTACCAATTGATGTCGGTTTTTGCGCTGCGTAGCATTTTGCTTGTCAATTTCTTCTAGGCGCTCTTTAAGCAAAGAGATTTTATTGAGAATAATACGCCTATCGGTTTCAATCTGGGTTTCACCGGGACCACGCATACCAATACCCCCCTTTTGACGCTCCAAGTGAGTCCAAAGTCGGGTTAACCGCGGAAGCATGTATTGCAATTGAGCCAATTCCACTTGCGTTTTCGCTTGCGATGTTTGAGCACGTTTGGCAAAAATATCGAGGATAAGGTTACTTCGATCTAAAATTTTTAGCTGCAACTCGTTTTCGATGTTACGCAACTGAGAAGGAGAAAGTTCATCGTCAAAAACCACGATGTCTATTTCTTCGGCTTTAATATAGTCTTTAATTTCTTCCAGCTTGCCCGTACCCACAAAGGTTGCCCGATCGGGCCGTTGCATCCGTTGGGTAAACGTGTGTATGGTTTCGCCACCGGCAGTAGCTACCAAAAATTCAAGCTCTTCTAGGTACTCACGAGTTTGTGCATCGCTTTGGCCGGGAGTAATAATTCCCACCAAAACAGCCCGTTCCGGTTTTATTGCGGTATCGTAAAATTTTTGTTTTGCCATTTAGATGAGCAAAGATACCAATTTACGAGGCTTTTTTGGTGGGAATTAGAGTATTTAGTTAAGCAGCGGAACCAAACAAAGGGCGACCACTTTGCGCAATGGCTGCTACAATAACCAAGAGTGTCAAGCCATAAAAAATAACAATGCTTCGGTGTTTGTCGGCAGCGGCTAAAGCACGCTTGGCACGGCCATGGCCCACGGTAATTAATACCAAGGCAAACAACATCATTACGGCATGTTCTACTGTCCAATAACGCAGAGTGCTATCTTTCATAGTTGAAGCCGCAAACTGCACAAAGGGGCTAAAGAAATACAAAGCCAAGCCCAACAATAATTGGGTATGTGCCGAAATCATGGCAAACAAAGCCACCTTACGATTGCCTTCGGTAAACTCTTTTTTACCCAACCAACCGGCCAATGCCTGAACAATGGCCAATAGCACTAAGGCGAATACCAAGTATCTGAAACCCGAGTGAAATTTTAAAAGAAATGAATACATATTTTTTTCTATTTTGTGTAGTCAAATTACGTGAATTATTTGCAAAATATTGGAAGATTATTTCGCTACTCGTTGTAACAGCAAAATTACCTCGAAAGGCTACTCCCAAAAGGCAGAATCACTAATTTAAACATTCGAAAAATTAAACAACAACACATGAAAAAACTCGTACTTTTTTGTTTGCTCCTAGTTGGCTTTACGGCCATGGCGCAAGAAACCTACCCGGTAAATGGGTCGTGGGATAAACGCCCTGGCTTATATGCATTTATCAATGCTACCATTGTGCTCAATGCCGATCAAACCGTTAGCAAAGGAACACTCTTGGTAAAAAATCACAAAATTGAAGCCATTGGGCAAGCTCTTAGCATACCAAGTGGCTATGTGGTTATTGATCTAAAAGGGAAATTTATTTATCCCTCCTTTATCGATGCCTTTAGTAGCTATGGACTGGGCGAAACAGCCCGTCCTCAAGGAGGATTTGGCCGCCAAGGACGTTCTTCGGTATTTACCAGCACCAAAGCCGGAGCCTACAATTGGAACGAGGCCATTAGGCCAGAAATAGCCGTTAAATCTATTTTTACTATCGATACAAAAAAAGCGGAAGAGCTTAAGAAAAATGGATTTGGTGCGGTACAAGCCATTAACCGCGATGGTATTGCCCGAGGAACTTCGGCCGTAGTTAGCCTAAGCGACGAGAAAGAAACCAATGTATTTATTAAAGATGTAGCCGCTGCCCAATACTCTTTTAACAAGGGTAGCTCTAACAATAACTACCCCTCATCTTTAATGGGATCTATTGCCTTATTGCGCCAAACCTATTACGATGCACAATGGTATAAAAATCAGAAAGAAGAGTATAACATCTCATTAGAGGAGTTTAATAAACAGCAAAATCTGCCTCAAATTTTTGAGGTAAACGATGCCTTAAGTGTATTAAGAGCCGATAAAATTGGAGATGAATTTGGCAAACAATTCATCTTTAAAACCGAGGGAAAAGAATACCAACGCATTGCCACCATGAAAGCAACTGGCGGTAGCTTTATAATTCCAGTTAACTTTCCTAAAGCCTACGATGTAGAAAACCCGGCAGACGCTCGTAACATTAGCTTAAGCCAATTAAAAGATTGGGAATTAGCTCCAAGCAACCCAGCAGCTTTAGAAAAAGCAGGTCTTCGCTTTGCCATTACCTCATTCGGTTTAGATAACTCCAAAGATTTCTTAGCAAACATTCGTACCGCTATTGATAACGGCTTAAGCGAAAAACAAGCGCTAAAATCTCTTACCGAAGTACCGGCTAGCCTATTAGGCATAAGCGACCAGGTAGGTAGCTTAGCTCCAGGTAAATTGGCCAACTTTATTATTACCTCGGATGCGGTGTTTAAGAAAGAAAGTGCCATTTACGAAAACTGGGTAGAGGGTCGTCAATTTGTGGTAGCCAAAATGGATGTGAAAGATTTACGTGGCACCTACAGCTTAAATATTGGTAGTGTGGGCGAACTAAAACTAAAAGTAGCCGGCAGCCCCAATGCCTACGATGTAAGTGTAGAACGTGAAGGAGCGGATAGTTTAAAAACAAAAGCCACCTTTAGCCGCAACGGCGATTTGCTAAATCTGTATTTCGATCTAAAGAAAAACCCTTCGGGCTATGTTCGCTTAAGTGGCTACATTGCTTCGCTAAGCCCTTTAAGTTTTAAAGGAGAAGCCATTTCTGCCGACGGCAACTCAAGCAAATGGACCGCTACTTATCAGGAAGCTGCCAAAACAGCCGAAGCGCCTAAAAAAGATAGCCCTAAAGCAGCTCCTACAACCGGAGCCGTTATTTATCCATTTACCGCTTTTGGGTATACCGAAGCGCCAAAAGCAGAAACCGTTTTATTTAAAAATGCAACGGTTTGGACCAATGAAAAAGAGGGTATTTTACAGAATACCGACGTGCTTATTGAAAACGGAAAAATTAAAGCCATTGGCAAAAACCTAGCTGCCGGTACCGCTAAAGTACTAGACGCTACGGGCAAACAATTAACCCCGGGTATTATTGATGAACACTCACATATTGCCGGATCGGGCGGAATTAATGAAGGTGCCCAATCGGTAAGTTCCGAAGTGCGAATTGCCGACATCATCAACTCAGAAGATGTAAACATTTACCGCCAACTAGCCGGCGGGGTAACCACTTCTCATATTTTACACGGATCGGCCAACGCCATTGGTGGCCAGACTCAATTACTTAAATTACGTTGGGGTAAAGCACCTGAAGAGTTAAAATTTGAAGGAAGCGATGGTTTCATCAAATTTGCCTTGGGAGAAAATGTGAAACAAAGCAATTCAACTAGTTACCCTACAAACGCCAGCCGTTTCCCGCAGAGCCGTATGGGGGTAGAACAGGTATATGTAGATGCCTTTACTCGTGCTAAAGAATACGAAGCAGCACGTGCAGTTAAGGGAAATACTGTGCGTAGAGATTTAGAACTAGATGCCTTGGTAGAAATTTTAAATCAAAAACGATTTATTACCTGCCACTCATATGTACAATCAGAAATTAACATGCTTATGCACGTGGCCGATTCTATGGGCTTTAAAATAAACACCTTTACCCACATTTTAGAAGGCTATAAAATGGCTGATAAGATGGCTGCCAGAGGCATCGCCGGATCTACCTTCTCTGATTGGTGGAGCTACAAAAGCGAAGTACTCGAAGCCATTCCGTACAATGGGGCATTAATGCACCAAATGGGCGTGGTAACTGGCTTTAATTCTGATGATGCCGAAATGGCCCGTCGCTTAAACCAGGAAGCCGGAAAAGCCATTACCTACGGCGGAATGAGCGAAGAAGAAGCCTTAAAACTAGTTACTTTAAATCCGGCAAAAATGCTCCACATTGATAACCGAGTAGGTAGCATTAAGGTAGGTAAAGATGCCGATTTAGTGCTTTGGTCTGCCAACCCATTATCTGTGTATGCCTTAGCAGAAAAAACATTTGTAGACGGCGTAAACTACTGGGATTTAAGCAAGAATGCCGAAAACATAAAAGCAATGAACGCAGAAAAAGGACGCATTATTCAAAAAATGATAGATGCCAAAAATGGCGGAAGCGCTACCCAGCGCCCAAGCATGCAACGTCAGCGTTTATACGAATGCGATACCTTGGAAGAAGATCAATTTGTAAAAAGCAATCAATAAAAAAACTAGAAAAAAGATGAAAAAATATAGTTTAAGTCTTGCCGCCCTGGTGTTCAGTACCCTGTGTTTCGGCCAAGCCAACATACTACCGGGCAAAACTCAAAGTAAGCCCATTATTATTAGCCATGCCACTATTCACACGGCAACAGGTCAGGTAATTAACAAAGGCTTTATAGCCTTCTCCGGAGGTAAAATTACCGCCCTGGGTGAAGGAGAAGCCCCAAGCATTGCCGGTGCCAGTACCATTGATGCTAGCGGAAAACAAGTATATCCGGGCTTTATTGTACCCAATACCATTTTAGGTTTGGTAGAAATTGAGCTGGGTGCTCGTGGTACCGATGACGGAACCGAAGTGGGAGAAATTAATCCCCATGTGCGTTCTATTATTGCCTTTAATACCGATTCAAAAGTAATTCCAACTACCCGTTCTAATGGAATATTAATGGCCCAGCCTACTCCCCAAGGAGATTTAATTCCCGGACAATCCTCAGTAGTTACCCTCGATGCTTGGAATTGGGAAGATGCTGCCTATAAAAAGGATATGGCGGTACACCTAAATTGGCCGAGTACCCAAGGTACCGGACCAGCTGCCGAAGCCGGACAAAAAGCCTTAGATCAACTAAATAACTATTTTACCGAAGCTAAAGCCTATGCCCAACTAGCAAAACCTACCGTAACCAATGCTCGTTTCGAAGCATTAAAAGGAGTATTTGATGGTAGTAAAAAGCTTTTTGTAAATGTAAATCAAGCAACTGGCATACTACAAGCGATAAATTTCGCCAAATCATTCGGCCTAAAGCTGGTAATTGTAGGCGCTAGCGAAGCGTATTTGGTAACCGATGTATTAAAAGAAAACCAAGTGCCTGTAATTATTACCGAAACACAAGCACTACCCGATAAAAACGACGACGATGTATACCTACCTTACGAATTACCAAAAATTTTACAAGATGCAGGTGTATTGGTGTCGTTGGGCG
>JBJTNJ010000034.1:0-4851 GCA_046074005.1 Sphingobacteriaceae bacterium | reverse complement strand
GAAGATGGTGCTGAAACCGATTTAGACTTAGGCCATTACGAACGTTTTTTAAATGTTCCAACCTCCCAGGCCAACAACATTACCACCGGGCGCATTTACCAAAACGTGATTAATAAAGAGCGTGAAGGCGCCTATTTGGGCAAAACCGTTCAAGTAATTCCGCACATTACCGACGAAATAAAACGTAACATGCGTTTATTGGGTGAAAGTGGCGATTTTGATGTAGTGATTACCGAAATCGGCGGAACAGTGGGCGACATTGAGTCTTTACCCTATGTAGAGGCTGTACGCCAATTGCGTTGGGAATTGGGCCACCAAAATGCCTTGGTTATACACTTAACCCTAGTACCTTATTTGGCAGCAGCGGGCGAATTAAAAACCAAGCCTACCCAACACTCGGTTAAAACTTTATTAGAATACGGAGTGCAACCAGATATTTTGGTTTGCCGCACCGAACATCATATTTCGGCCGATATACGTCGTAAAATTGCACTTTTTTGCAATGTAGATACCAATGCCGTTATCGAATCTATTGATGCCAGCACCATTTACGACGTGCCTTTATTAATGCGCAAAGAAAATTTAGATGGCATTGTATTAAAAAAATTGAAACTATCGGCCAAGGTAGAACCCGACTTAGAGAGTTGGAAAGATTTCTTAGGCCGCCTAAAAAACCCTACCGCCGAAGTGAAAATTGGCTTGGTAGGTAAATATGTTGAATTGCCCGATGCCTACAAATCTATTAGCGAAGCCTTTATACATGCGGGCGCCAAAAATGAATGTAAGGTGTATATCAAATACATCCCTTCTGAAAGTTTAACTACGGAAAATGCTATTGAAAAACTGAAAGGTTTAGATGGCGTATTGGTTGCCCCAGGCTTTGGTAGCCGTGGCATTGAAGGTAAAATTGAAGCGATTAAATACCTCCGCGAAAACAATATTCCGTTCTTTGGCATTTGCTTAGGCATGCAGTGTGCAGTAATTGAGTTTGGCAGAAATGTGTTGGGCTTAACAGACGCACACAGCACCGAAATGAATGAAAACACTAAAAATGCGGTGATTTCGATGATGGAAGAACAAAAGAAAATTAAAAACAAAGGCGGTACCATGCGCTTGGGTGCCTATGCCTGCGAACTAAAAAAAGGCACAAAAGCAGCGGCTATTTATGGGAAAACAAAAATATCGGAACGCCACCGCCACCGTTATGAGTTTAACAACCAGTACTTAGCTAAATACGAAAAAGCCGGAATGATTGCCTCTGGCATTAATCCTGAGAATAATTTAGTAGAAGTAGTGGAGTTAAAAGATCACCCGTATTTTGTGGCGGTACAATTCCATCCCGAATTAAAATCAACTGTTGCGAATCCTCATCCGCTTTTTGTTAACTTTGTCGCCGCTTCCTTAGCCAATAGTCAGAAAAAATAAGGCTAGGAGCATTTATATTTATGGATAGAAATACATTTTGGGGTCTGTTCTTGATCCTTATCATCTTGGTAGGTTCCACCTTCCTAATGAAGCCTTCTGAAGAAGAGCTTAAAAAAGAACAATTGGTGCAAGATTCTATTGCACGAGCTACAAATGGAAACAAACAACATCCTAAAGCAGTTCAACTGCCAGCAAGTACTAAAACTGTAGTGGCCGATACCACCACCTTTAAAGGTCCATTTGCCAGCTTACGCAAAGGTAGCAACACCCCTATTGTACTCGAAAATGAGTTAATTAGAGTAATTATCAGTCCTAAAGGAGGCCGCGTAAGTGCTGTTGAATTAAAAGAGTTTAAAGACTTTGCAGGCAAACCTCTTATTCAATTTGAAGGAAACGACAATAAATTTGGCTTCGATTTACGTTCGAGCGGAACTACGGTATCTACCAACGAGTTATATTTCACTCCTTCAGACAGTTCTTTCACCGTAAGCCAAAGCGATAGCAAAACTATTAGGCTACGTTTGCAAACGGATGAGAACAGTTATCTAGAGTATGTGTACACCCTAAGTGGCAAAAGCTATAAACTGGGCCTAACCATTACGAGCGTTGGATTACAGCAATTTGCTCTTAATCAGCAAAAATTGATTTTAGATTGGGAATCTCAACTACACCAAAAAGAAAAAGATTTAGCAAGTGAGCAACGTTATTCTACAGCCTATTATAAAGTAGCAGACGAAACTCCCGATCATTTAAGTGTTGCCAAAGATGATACCAAAGAACTAAACGAGGGTAAAATAGAATGGATATCCTTTAAACAACATTATTTTTCTAATGTATTAATTGCCAAAAATGGCTTTGCCAAGGGGTCTGTTTCGGTTAGTACTCAAACACAACCTGGTGTAGTTAAAGGCTTTAAAGCGCAATTAGATATTCCTTTAAACAGCAGTTCCGAAACTAGCGTTCCGCTAGAGTTCTATTTCGGCCCGAACAAATTTAGTACTCTACAAGCACAGGGTTACGATCTTCAAAAACAAATAGACTTAGGTTGGGGGCCGTTAAAATACATTAACCGCTTTGTAGTAGTACCTGTATTTACTTTCTTATCTGGATTTAACTGGAGTTACGGCTTAATTATTTTGGTGCTTACCATCCTATTAAAAGTGGTATTATTTCCACTTACCTATAAGTCGTACCTATCTATGGCTAAAATGCGAATTTTAAAGCCAGAGATGGACGAAATTAAAGCCAAAGTAGGTGAAGACAATGCGACTCTATTGCAACAAGAATACCTTAAGTTGTACAAGAAAGCTGGGGTAAACCCTTTAGGGGGCTGTTTACCTATGATATTGCAATTGCCTATCATCATGGCCTTCTTTTTCTTCTTCCCTAACTTATTCGAATTACGCCATCAGAGTTTCTTGTGGATGAGTGATTTATCTACCTACGATGCATTTTTCCAATTCGGCTTTAAACTGCCATTCTTAGGAAACCACATTAGTTTAATGTGTATTTTGATGACCATTTCTACCCTTATTTACACCTACTTTAACAACCAAGTAAGTGGTGCTACGGGGCAAATGAAATACATCGGCTACATTACTCCTATTATTTTCTTTGGGGTGTTAAATAGCTATCCATCGGGCTTAAACTATTACTATTTCTTAGCTAACTTGTTAACGTTTGGCCAGCAGTTTATGATTCGTCAATTTGTAGATGATTCAAAAATTCATGCTCAAATTCAAGAAAACAAGAAAAAGCCCGAAGGTGCTAAAGAAAAGAAATCGAAATTTCAGCAGCGTATGGAAGACTATATGCGTCAGCAACAACAAGGCAAAAAATAAGCCTAAAGCTGGTAAATAAAAAAGCCCCGAGAAATTCTCGGGGCTTTTTTTGTACCCCCAACAGGATTCGAACCTGTGACCGACGGTTTAGAAAACCGTTGCTCTATCCAGCTGAGCTATGGAGGCAAGTGATACAAAAGTAAAAAAAGCTTCTAAATATTAGAAAAAGCTTTTAAAAATAAAGCCTTTCAGAGTCTGAAAGGCTTTATGTCGGGGTGTCAGGATTCGAACCTACGACCTCCTGGTCCCAAACCAGGCGCGATACCGGGCTACGCTACACCCCGAGTCTTCTTTCGAAGGGTTTGCAAATTTAGCATTTTTGCAGTTCATAGACAAATAAATGTATTTATTTATTTCTCGTTGTTTGCGGAGAGGGCGGGATTCGAACCCGCGGTACCGTTGCCAGTACGACAGTTTAGCAAACTGTTCCTTTCGGCCACTCAGGCACCTCTCCTTTTTCCCTTTTGGGGAGTGCAAATATAGTAATTCGGCGATGCCTTCAAAAAATATTTTTACTTCTCTAGACTATATGCTATCCGGACGTGAAAAATACTCATTAGCATGGTTTTAAATATCTGCTTAATGAGTTGAATATCTTTTAGTGTGATATCGCTTTCAATTAATTGATTTTGAGCAAGTTTGTAATCGATTATACGGTCTACTAGTTCATTGATTGTTTTTTCATTTGGATTTTTTAGGCTTCTGGAGGCTGCTTCTACAGAATCGGCTAGCATAAGGACGGCTGTTTCTTTTGTGAATGGTATTGGGCCTGGATATCTAAATACTTTCTCATCTACGGATTTTCCAGGAAAATTCTTGAGGAATGATTGATAGAAATAATCTACTCTAGTGTTTCCATGGTGGGTGCGAATAAAATCTATTAACAGTTCGGGGATTTGATTTTTGCGGGCAATTTCGACTCCTCGGTATACGTGTTGTATAATGATTTGGGCACTTTTGTCGTAGGTTAATTTATCGTGTGGGTTTATTCCAGTATTTTGATTTTCTATAAAATATTGAGGGTTTTCCATCTTACCTATATCGTGGTAGAGTGCGCCTGCTCTTACCAATAGGGCATTGCCTCCTATTTTATAAATAGCAGCCTCGGCTAGGTTGGCTACTTGTAGTGAATGCTGAAAGGTTCCGGGGGCTTTAAAGGCCAATTCTCTTAATAAGGTTGAATTGGTATTGCTTAATTCCATTAATGTTATTTCGGAAGTGATTCCGAATAGTTTTTCGAAGGCATAAATCAAGGGATAGGCTAATAGGGTTAGGAGTACGCTAATGCCGAATGGAATAAAGTTGATCCATTCTATTTTAACAAAAGAGGCGTCTTTTATCAATAATATACCAAAATAGGCTATTAGATAGGTGCTTAGGATAAGAAGTGCGGATATAAGAAATTGCTCTCTTCTCACTAATTTTTTAATACTATAGATAGCGGTCATACCTGCGGCTATTTGCAGGAAGGCAAATTCGAAGCTATTGGGCACCCAAAAAGATGCGATTAAGACTACTAAAAGGTGAATATTTAAGGCTAAACGGGTATCGAACAAAATTCGAATAATGATCGGAACAATGCAAT
>JBJTNJ010000033.1:0-9614 GCA_046074005.1 Sphingobacteriaceae bacterium | reverse complement strand
TTTCATCACACTAAAACAAGGCGAACGCCATCGTTTAATAGGATTGGAAAACTGGGGAATTGTAGCCGAAATTTGGCAACATACCGATGTCGAACATCCTTCAGATGAACAAGATATTGTACGTGTACAAGATGATTTTGGGAGATAAGATGCAATAGCCTTTGCTTATATTTTTATCTGATTATACCTAAGCCAGCAGCCAATTTAGAGGGGCGATCGCTCCTTTGCAGGTTAAAACAAGTCTTATTCCCTCCACAAACCACAAAGCAGAAATGCTGATACTTCAAAAAAATAAATAATTTTACCGTAACATGTCTATACAACAAATGCAGCAAACCATGCGCTGGTATGGTCCCTCCGATCCGGTAAGTTTAAGTGATATCCGGCAGGCCGGATGTAGCGGTGTAGTAAGCGCTTTACATCATATACCTAACGGGGAAGTGTGGCCGGTAGAAGAGATCAAAAAACGGCAGGCTCTTGTTGAGAAATATGGCATGGTATGGTCGGTGGTAGAGAGTGTACCCGTACACGAAGCCATTAAAACCCAAAGTGCAGGATATACAAATTATATAAAAAACTACCAGCAAAGCATCCGTAATCTGGCTGAATGCGGCATAAAGACCATTACCTATAATTTTATGCCCATTTTAGATTGGACCAGAACCGATCTTAATTTTACGGTTGCCGACGGATCTAAAGCTTTGAAATTTGAAAGAGCTGCTTTTATTGCCTTTGATGTTTGGTTATTAAAACGGCCAAATGCCGAAGCAGAATATACCGAAGCGGAGTTGAGTCGGGCCAAAGACCGCTTGGACGGCATGTCGGAAGCCGAGCAGACACAACTAATCCGGAATATTATTGCAGGCCTGCCGGGCAGCGAAGAAAGCTTCAGCCTGGATCAGTTCAGAGAGGCTTTAAATACCTACCGGGATATAGATGCACATACGCTGAGAAATAACCTGGTACATTTTTTAGAACAAATTATTCCGGTAGCCGAAGCCTGCGGCGTAAAAATGGCAATTCACCCAGACGACCCGCCCTATGCTATTCTGGGCTTACCAAGGGTAGTTTCAACTGCGGCCGATCTGCAATACATATTTAATTCGGTTCCCTCCTTATCCAATGGTTTGTGCTTTTGCACCGGCTCTCTGGGTGTAATACCAGAGAATGATCTGTTAGCGATCATTGATCAGTTTGCCGACCGGATCAACTTTTTGCATTTACGCAGCACCAAACGGAATGAGTTTGGCGATTTTTATGAAGACGACCATCTAGAGGGCGATGTAAATATGTTTGGCGTGGTTAAATCGATTGTAGAACTGATGCAGAAACGCGGATGTAGTATTCCGATGCGCCCAGACCACGGGCACCAAATGCTCGACGATTTGAACAAAAAAACCAATCCAGGTTATTCGGCCATTGGACGTTTAAGAGGCCTGGCCGAACTGCGGGGCCTGGAAAGAGGCATCTCCAAGATGCTTTACGCATAAGGTTATACGTCGAGGTTTATTGCTTCCGCTTTTTGCTAATCATTTTTATTTAAGGTGTAAAATATGATCAACATCATTTTTGAATCGTATTAACATCACGTAAAAGCGGAAGAGATTTAAGCATTTTTGAACATAATCTTATTTATGTCGATAAAATCTGAAGTCTCTGTAAGTACTTGTTATCACTGTGGCGATGATCTTCCATCATCGGTCTATATGCTGGATGATAAACAGTTTTGCTGCTTGGGCTGCAAAGGCGTTTATCAGATCTTATCGTCAAATAATTTATGCAATTATTACACGTATAATAATACACCCGGCAAGACCCAAAACCAACCCAGTCCTCATTTCGATTATTTAGACGAACCCAAGGTTGCTGCCGAACTGATCGATTATTCCGACAGCAACATTACGCTGGTTACTTTCTATATACCGGCTATTCATTGCAGTTCCTGCATTTGGCTGCTGGAGCAGGTACACCGCCTTAATCCGGCTATTGTTAATTCGCGGATAGATTTTCTAAAAAAACAGGTCAGTATTACTTTTAAGCATACCGAACTCTCTTTAAGACAACTGGTAGAACTGCTGGCCAATATTGGCTACGAGCCCTTAATCAGTCTGCAAGACATGGTAAAGAAGCAGCAGACAGACCATTCTGAGCGCAACCTGGTTTTAAAGATCGCGGTAGCCGGATTTTGTTTTGGCAATGTAATGCTACTCAGCTTCCCCGAATACTTTGGCCTGGCCAAGTTCGAGCAGGAATTCCGCTGGTTCTTCGGCTATTTAAATCTCGCTTTTGCCATTCCGGTACTCTTGTTTTGTAGTAAGGATTATTTTGTTTCCGCTTGGAAAAACCTAAAAAATGGAGTACTCAATCTCGATTTTCCTTTGGCCCTGGGTATTGCCGTTATGTTTATCCGCTCTGCGATAGAAATTTTAACCAATACCGGCGGCGGGTTTGTTGACACGCTGTGTTCTCTGGTATTTTTCTTGCTTATAGGGAAATGGATGCAGCAGCGAACCTTCCGTTATTTATCTTTCGAACGCGATTACCGCTCCTATTTCCCGGTTGCGGTAACCCTACTAACGGGCAATAAGCAAACTCCAAAACCTTTAGATGAATTAAAAGTTGGAGATCGTATCTTAATTAGGAGCAACGAAATTATTCCGGCCGATGCCATTTTATTAAAAGGCGATGCCCTGCTCGATTTCAGCTTTGTAACCGGCGAGTCTATTCCGGTAGCCAAAGTATTGGGAGAGGTAATTCATGCCGGCGGCAGGCAATTGAACGGTGCCTTAGAATTAGAGGTACTTAGGCCGGTATCGCAAAGCTATTTAACCAAACTTTGGAATAATGAGACCTTTACATCGGGCAAAAAGCCCATTAAAACCTTTGTAGATACCGTAAGTAAGTACTTCAGCATTATTTTAGTACTTGTTGCGGTAGCTGCCGGATTTTTTTGGGTAGCCAATGAAATGCCCATAAGAGCCTTAGCTTCCTTTACTGCCGTACTCATTATTGCCTGCCCTTGCGCTTTGGCTTTAAGTTCGCCTTTTACCATGGCTGCCGTGCTTAGCATTTTCGATAAGAACAAATTTTACCTCAAGAGTACAGCAGTAATTGAGGAACTGGCCCGCATTAATACTTTTGTGTTCGACAAAACCGGCACCATTACCGCACCCGAAGTGGCCGAAATGACTTTCCATGGCCAATTAAGCGAAGAGGAAAGCAAATTAGTCAGTTCGCTGGCTCAAAATTCGGGCCACCCACTAAGCAGAGAATTGGTTAAATACTTTGGATCTGTTGCACCCTATCCGGTCTATAATTTCGCCGAAAAAATTGGGGCGGGTTTAAGTGCCGAAATTAAAGGCCAGGAAATTAAAATTGGAAGTGCCGTTTTTGTAGGTATTGAAGCCCATACCTCACAAAATGCAAATGTTCATATTAAAATTGGGAACCGCTACGCGGGATATTTTTCTACCCAGCAGCAATGGCGTGCGGGTTTAAAAGAACTGTTTGCCGGCTTAGGTAAAAAGTCGGAAATGCACTTATTATCTGGAGATCAGGAAAAAGACAAATATGCCCTCCTGCCCTTGTTCCCCTGGCCAGATCGCATGCATTTTAAACAATCGCCGCAGGCTAAACTCGATTATATTAAAGCCCTGCAAGCCCAAAAAGCCAAAGTTTTGATGTTTGGCGACGGGCTAAACGATGCCGGTGCTTTAAGCCAGAGCGATCTGGGTGTGGCTGTAACCGATAATATCAATAATTTTTCGCCCGGCTGCGATGCCATTTTAGATGGCTCCTCATTTCAAAAGATACCGCAATTTTTACAGCAGGCAAAAGATGCCAAAAAGGTTGTTAAAATGAGTTTCGCCATTTCTATCAGCTATAATATTATTGGGCTTTCTTTTGCCGTACAAGGCTTACTGTCGCCTTTGGTAGCCGCCATATTAATGCCAATCAGTACCATTACCATTATCGGGTTCACCAGTATTGCCAGCAGGCTATATGCCCGTAAAAACAAATTAATTTAAACCGCTTATGGATGTCATTTACTTTTTAATTGGATGCAGTGTTTTTTTAGCACTCATTTTCCTCGGAGCCTTTTTCTGGGCAAATAAAACCGGACAGAACGACGACACCTATACCCCTTCTGTGCGTATATTGTTTGATGATGAAACATTAAGTGAAAAAAGTGACGAAAATCACCATTCGCCGAAACTAAAGTCATAACATCTTTAACTTTTCAAAACTAGTTTTACCTACATCAAACACACCTTATCATACCATGCTCGAAAAATTTAGCTACGATAATAAAATCGTAAAAAACTTTGCTTTAGCAACCATTGTTTGGGGTTTAATTGGAATGACCGTTGGCTTACTCATAGCCACCCAGTTATTCTCCCCTTTAATGAATTTAGGCAACCAGTACACCAGTTTTGGTCGTGTACGCCCATTGCACACCAATGCGGTTATTTTTGCATTTGTGGGTAATGCCATTTTTATGGGCGTTTACTATTCGCTGCAACGCCTGCTTAAAGCACGTATGTTTAGCGACACCCTTAGCAAGATCCATTTTTGGGGATGGCAGCTTATTATCGTAGCCGCAGCCCTAACCTTGCCCCTAGGTATTACCACTTCTCACGAGTATGCCGAGCTGGAATGGCCAATAGATATCGCTATTACTCTGATATGGGTAGTATTTGGTATCAATATGTTTGGGACCATTATTAAACGACGCGAACGGCATATGTATGTGGCCATATGGTTCTATATTGCCACTTTTGTAACCGTAGCGGTTCTGCATATAGTAAACTCTTTCGAGCTTCCTATTTCTGCCTTTAAAAGTTACTATTTATATGCCGGTGTGCAAGACGCCCTGGTACAGTGGTGGTATGGCCACAATGCCGTGGCATTTTTCTTAACCACTCCATTTCTGGGTATGATGTATTATTTCCTGCCCAAAATGGCTAACCGTCCGGTTTACTCTTATAAACTGAGTATCCTCCACTTCTGGTCGCTTATATTCATTTATATCTGGGCCGGCCCCCACCATTTATTGTATTCTTCCCTACCGGGATGGGCGCAATCTTTAGGCGTAGTGTTCTCCATTATGCTTATTGCACCAAGCTGGGGTGGTATGATCAACGGATTGTTAACCCTTCGCGGTGCTTGGGATAAAGTACGTGAAGATGCCATATTAAAATTCATGGTAGTAGGCTTAACAGCCTATGGTATGGCCACCTTTGAAGGCCCCATGCTTTCGTTAAAACAAGTCAATGCCGTGGCACACTTTACCGATTGGATTGTAGCACACGTACACGTAGGTGCCTTAGGATGGAACGGATTTTTAACCTTTGCTATTCTGTATTGGTTGGTACCTCGTTTGTATCAAACAGAATTATACTCTAAGAAATTAGCTTCTTTCCACTTCTGGATTGGCACCCTAGGTATTCTTTTCTATGCTATTCCAATGTATTGGTCTGGATTTACTCAGGGGTTAATGCTTAAAGAATTCACCCCAGAAGGTATGCTTAAATACCCTGGATTCTTAGAAACTACGCTTCAAATTATCCCAATGCACGTATTTAGAGCTGTGGGTGGTGGCTTGTACTTAATTGGGGTCTTGGTAATGACATATAACTTAGTTAAAACAGTAGCTAAAGGTACTTTATTAGCCAATGAATCAGCCGAGGCCATGCCATTAGCAGCAAGTTATAATCCAAATGCAAGCGATAAAACTTGGCACAGAGCCTTAGAGCGCAAACCTATCCAGTTTATGGTAATTGCACTTATTGTAATCTTAATTGGTGGTATTGTAGAATTAATGCCAACATTTATTGTTACATCAAACGTGCCTACTATTGCTAGTGTGAAACCTTATACGCCTCTAGAGTTGCAAGGCCGTGATTTGTATATTAGAGAGGGTTGCGTAAACTGTCACTCACAGATGGTTCGTCCATTCCGTTCAGAAACCGAGCGGTATGGCGAATACAGCAAAGCTGGTGAATTTGTATACGATCACCCATTCTTATGGGGTTCTAAACGTACAGGCCCAGATTTACATCGCGAAGGTGGTAAGTATTCCAATGCATGGCATTTTAATCACTTATTAGATCCTACTACCATGTCTCCAGGTAGTATTATGCCATCTTACTCATGGATTATTGAGCAGCAGTTGGATACGACCACTACTGTCGCTAAAATTAGTGCCATGCGTTCGCTAGGTGTTCCGTATCCGGAGGGCTATGAAGCCAAAGCAAATAAAGACTTAGACGAACAAGCCAAAGCGATTGCTCAAAATCTTGCTGTAGACAATATTAAAGTAAAAAGAGACCGCGAAATCATTGCTCTAATTGCGTATTTGCAACGTTTAGGAACCGATATTAAGGTGAAACCAGTTAATAATTAAGAGAGATGTTTAAACAATTTATACACAATTTCGCCGAGAGCCAGTGGTATCTAATAAGCTCCCTATGGATATTCTTGGCGTTTTTTATGGTGGTAGGGGTGTTGTTGTACAAAACCAGCAAATCCCATACCGATTATATGAGTAATATTCCACTAACGGATAACGATCAGACTTTATGAAAAAACTATATATCCTTACTGGTTTAAGTTTATTAGCCAGTTCCTCTTTTGCACAAACTGCTGTTACTGCAGCACCTGTGTCGGCTACAAACGATAATTTACTGTTTAATACCACCGTTTTTGTGCTCGTATTTGTGAGCTTGGTACTGTTTGCAGTACTCTTAATTTTATTGAGAGTTATTAAATTATTAGCTAAAGAATTGCTAGAACCCTCTACGCTTACAGCTAAAAAAGCAGTTAAAATGCAAGAGTACGATGCTTGGGAGAAGGCACAAACCGAAAAACCGAGTATCTGGAGCAAATTATTAAGCCTTAAGCCATTGTCTGAAGAAAAAGATATGATGTTAGATCATAGCTTCGACGGTATTGCCGAGCTTGACAATCCAACTCCACCTTGGTTTATGTGGTTGTTTTATGCCACAATTGCCTTTGCTGTGGTGTATTTGGTTAATTACCACGTATTGGGTTATAGTCCACTTCAAGAACAAGAATACGCCAACGAACTACAACAAGCACAAGCCGAAAAAACAGCCTTATTAGCTAAATCGGCTGATAGAATTGATGAAAATAGTGTTAAAAAATCAGACGATGCTGCCGCAATTTCAGGCGGAAAAACCTTGTTTTTGGCCAATTGCGTTGCCTGCCACGGTGATAAAGGGCAGGGCTTAGTAGGCCCCAACTTAACCGATGAGTATTGGATTCATGGTGGTACTATTAATGATGTATTTAAAACAATTAAATACGGCGTTCCAGAAAAAGGCATGATTTCATGGGAAAAAACCATGACCCCTAAACAACTATCTGAGTTAGCCAATTTTGTACTTTCTATTAAAGGCTCTAATCCAGCTAATCCAAAAGCCCCACAAGGCACTAAGGAGTAAACAAGATATACGCTTTTTATGGAAACAGAATATTTCAGGGATCATATTCCTACCGTAAGCAAAGATGGAGAACATCGCCAGTGGATGTATCCTAAATTGGTGGTAGGAAAATTGTATAAATTACGTTCTGTTTTAAGTTGGTTTTTTTTAGCCTTACTTTTTGCTAGCCCATTTATTCGTATAAATGGAGAACAAATGGTTCTTTTAAATGTATTAGAGCGCAAGTTTGTGTTTTTTGGCGTACTCTTTCTACCCCAAGATTTCCACTTATTTGTATTGGCCATGCTCACCTTTATGGTGTTTATAGTTCTTTTTACGGTTGTTTTTGGCCGAATATGGTGTGGCTGGGCTTGCCCTCAAACCATATTTATGGAAATGGTTTTCCGCAAAATAGAATGGTGGATAGAGGGCGATGGTGAACAACAACGCCGAATGAATGCAGCCAGCTGGACACCTAAAAAAATAGTTAAAAAGGGGCTAAAGCATTTTCTTTTTATTGCCTTATCCTTCTTAATAGCCAATACCTTTTTGGCCTATTTTATAGGTTCCGACCAATTGTTTAAAATTAGTAGCGAACCTATAGAAAATCATCTTATTGGCTTTATTGCTATTTGGATTTTTACCACCATTTTTTACTTGGTATTTGCCAATTTAAGAGAGCTGGTTTGTACCGTAATTTGTCCTTACGGAAGATTGCAAGGAGTGTTATTAGATAAACAAAGCTTGGTAGTTGCCTACGATTATGTTCGTGGTGAACCCCGAGGTAATATAAAAAAAGGGCAGGAGAACACTTTTGGCGATTGTGTAGATTGTAATTTATGTGTTCAGGTATGTCCAACTGGTATAGATATTCGTAACGGTACGCAACTAGAATGTACTAATTGTACAGCCTGTATAGATGCTTGCGATATGGTGATGGAGAAAACGCACCGTGAAAAACGTTTAATAGGATTTAATTCCGAAGAGTTTATACGTAGTGGTAAGAAGTTTACCCTTAACAAAAGAGTATATGCTTATGCTGCTGTTCTGGCTGTTTTGGTGAGTATTACCATCTATTTATTAGCCACCCGTACACCAGTAGAAACTACGGTATTAAGAGCTGGTGGTACTTTGTATCAAGAAAGGCCTGATGGCACAGTGAGTAATTTGTACAATGCAGAGTTCGTAAATAAAACGAGTGGCGATATTGCTTTTAGTTTAGAAAGCACCGACCCGAATTATAAGATTCAAACCATTACGCAAGAGCGATTAATTAAACGAGGAGACATTCTGAAGTTAACGTTCTTTTTAATTACGAATCCGAAACATATAAAGACGTATAAATCTGATGTAACTTTACACATCGTTTCAAAAAACAAGGTTGTAGATAAGGTAGAAACCACCTTTATTGCACCTCCGGGAGAATAAAATGAATTGGGGTACAAAATTAGTGATTGGCATGTTGGTGTTTATGGCTTTTATAGTAGGTCTTGCACTGCTTATGATGACCTCTAAATCGGATGATTTAATAGAAAACGATTATTATCAAAAAGGCTTGGAGTACACTAAGGAGTATAATTCACAGAAAGCTGTTCAAGCTGATGGTGTACTGCCAAGCATACAACTAGATAGCCTTGGTGGTCTGCGTGTTCGCTTCACCCAAGTGGCTAGTTATTCGGTAACGTTTAAGCGTTTGTCTAATGGTAAACTAGATAAAGTACTTTCCGGTACCGATTCTGTAATTACAATGGCGCCAGGCCAATTAGTTGCTGGCCTATGGTTACTGCGCTTAACTTATAAAATTAATAACAAAAACTATTCTCTTAATCGCGAATTGGTAGTTCCATGAGCAACGATTGGTTAGCCTTTTTTATTGGACTATTGGGTAGCGTGCACTGTGTGGGCATGTGTGGCCCTCTAGTTTTTTCTGTGCCAACGTTCAAAACCCAGCGTTTTTTTATGATTACAGATAAATTGGTATATCAACTAGGCCGGGTATTCAGTTACACCTTACTGGGTGTATTAATAGGCCTATTGGGCAAACAGGTATGGTTATCTACCTTTCAGCAAAGTTTAAGCCTCGTAACGGGTATTGCTATTGTTTTGGCAGCTTTTATACGCTTCTTTAAATGGTCTATAAAGTTTCAATTGCCCTTTTTTACCTTTATA
>JBJTNJ010000032.1:0-5153 GCA_046074005.1 Sphingobacteriaceae bacterium | reverse complement strand
GTGGTTACTCTGCGGCCATCGATTAATTGGGTGGCTATGCCTAATTTTTCGGAAAGTTGGGTGGCTATTTTACCCCCTCCGTGTACCAGTATTTTGGCACCTTTGAGCGCAGCAAATTGTTCGATAAATACCGCTAATTTATCGGCATTATCCAATACATTTCCCCCTATTTTAACTACGCTTAATTTTTCCATGTTAGGCGCTTAATATTCTTTTTAATACGGCTTGAGCCGCCCACACTCGGTTACCTGCTTCGGCAATTACCAAAGAGCGGTCGCTGTTTAACAATTCGGCAGATAATTCTAAATCTCTACGAACGGGCAGGCAGTGCATTACCTTCGCATTGGGAGCGATGGATAAACTTTTTGGGCTGAGCATCCACTCTTCTTTTACCGGAAGCACCTTGCCGTAGTCTTGGTAGCTCGACCAGTTTTTTACATACACAAAATCTGCTCCGGCTAGGGCTTCTTCTTGCTTATGGGTAATGTGTATCCCTCGGGTAAATTCCTCGGCCAATTCGTAGCCTTCGGGGTGGGTAATTACAAAGTCAATTAGGCCTTCTTCTTGGGCTTTTTTCATCCATTCGGCAAAGGAGTTTGGCACCGCTTGAGGCAAAGCTTTTACGTGCGGTGCCCAGGTTAATACCACTTTGGGTTTAGCCGTTTTTTGCTGTTCTTTAATGGTAATAATATCGGCCAAACTTTGTAAGGGGTGGCGGGTAGCACTTTCTAAACTAATTACAGGTACCCCACAAAATTGTACAAATTTGTTAAATAGATCTTCGCTGTAATCTTCGTTGCGGTTTTGCAATTTTGGAAACGAACGCAAGCCCAATACATCGCAGTACTGCCCCATAACGGCAGCGGCTTCGCGAATGTGTTCTACGCTTGTTCCGTTCATCACAATGCCGTCTTGGGTTTCTAATGCCCAACCCTCTTTATCCATGTTCATTACCATTACCTGCATGCCCAAATTGGCAGCGGCTTTCTGCGTACTCAATCGGGTGCGTAAGCTTGGGTTTAGAAATACCAGGCCGAGTGTTTTGTTTTTCCCTAGGGTTTGGTGCGCAAATGGACTGGCTTTTAGCGCCAAGGCCTCGGCTACGATGCTTTGGATGGTGTCGATATCGTGAACAGAAGAAAAAAGTTTCATGTTAAGAGTTTAAAACTTCCGAAAAAGCGGTTAAAAATTGGTCTGCATGTTGTTTTGTAATGTTCAAAGCAGGCAGTAGTCGAATTACATTCGGTTTGGCTTCTCCTGTAAAAATACGGTGTTTAAACAAGAGATCTTTTTTAGCATGAGCCAACGATTCTGGCAAATCAATACCAATCATTAAACCTCGGCCACGCACTTCTTTAATTTCTTTAAACTGTTGTAATTGCTCAATCAGATAATTACCAACTTGTGCGGCATTTTGTAGTAATTGGTCTTGCTCTATTACCTCTAAAACCGCTAAGGCAGCAGCACAAGCTAAGTGGTTACCCCCAAAGGTGGTGCCCAACATGCCATGCCAAGGTTTTAATTTGGGAGCAATAGAAATTCCTCCAATTGGGAATCCGTTCCCCATGCCTTTGGCCATGGAATAAATATCGGCGTTTACTCCTGCAAAATCATGAGCATAAAACTGTCCGGTACGGCCATAGCCACACTGTACCGAATCGGCAATAAATACACTATCGTATTGGTTGCACAAGCTGCGAATTTTTTGTAAAAAAGAGTTGTTGGCTACCTTAATACCCCCCACCCCTTGAATGCCTTCGATAATAACCGAAGATATTTCTGAACCAAATTGGTCGAAGGCAGCTTGTAGCGCAAGCTCATCGTTGTGAGGCAAGAAAATCACATTCTCTGTTTGATTAACCGGAGCAATAATCTTTGGATTATCGGTGGCTGATACGGCCAAAGAAGTACGTCCGTGAAAAGCACCGCTAAAGGCGATTACTTTTTTACGTTCGTTATAAAAAGACGCTAATTTTAGCGCATTTTCATTTGCTTCTGCGCCCGAATTGCATAAGAATAATTGGTAATCGGTTTTGCCCGAAAGTTGCCCCAATTTTTCGGCCAATTGCTCTTGAACGCCAATCTTTATGGAGTTGGAGTAAAAGCCAATCTGGTTTAATTGATCGGTAATGCGTTTTACATAGTGGGGGTGGGTGTGACCAATAGAAATAACGGCATGCCCGCCGTATAAGTCTAGGTACTCTTGCCCTTTACTATCCCACACATTGCTGCCCTTTGCTTTTACAATTTCAATATTGTTTAAGGGGTATACGTCGAATAATTTCATATTAAAAAGCGCTTGCTTTAAGTTTTAGGCCCATTCTTTCGTCTAAGCCATACAGTATATTCATGTTTTGAACGGCTTGCCCCGAGGCTCCTTTTAGCAAATTATCGAGTATGCTTACAATGAATAATTTGTTGCCGTGTTTTTCTAGGTGAATAATACACTTATTGGTGTTTACTACCTGTTTTAAATCGATGTTAGCTTTACTCATGTGGGTAAACGCCGCATCTCGGTAATAATGTTCGTACAAGGTGTAGGCTTCTTCTATAGATAGCGTTGTTTCTACATACATGGCTGCCAAAATACCCCGTGTAAAATCGCCTCGTTGAGGAATAAAGTTTAGTTCTTTAGAAAAGCTGTTTTGTAGCTGTGTAATGCTTTCGCCAATCTCGGCTAAATGTTGATGCTCAAATGCTTTGTAAACCGATAAATTATTATTTCGCCAACTAAAGTGTGTAGTACTTGATAGGCTTTGTCCTGCTCCGGTAGAACCCGTGGTAGCATTAATGTGCACCTCGGTTTGCAACAAGCCTTTGCTAGCCAAGGGCAATAAGCCCAATTGAATGCAGGTGGCAAAACAACCCGGATTGGCGATATTTTTTGCCGTTTTTAGTTGCTCTTTAGTTAGTTCGGGTAGGCCGTAAATGAAACTACGGTTTCCAATTTTTGAGCCTTGGTTTAATCTAAAATCTTGAGATAAATCGATAATTTTTACCGTATCGGGGAAAGTATTTTCGGCTAAAAACGTTTTCGCATCGCCATGGCCTACGCATAAAAATAACACATCAATGCCCTCAGAAAGAGTATTGGTAAAACACAGATCGGTATCGCCGAGTAAATCGGTATGAACCGCATCAACACGCTTGCCGGCTTGACTATTGCTGTGTACAAAAGCAAGGCTTACTTCCGGATGATTTACCAAGATCCGAAGCAACTCTCCGCCGGTATAGCCGGCACCGCCTACAATTCCTACCTTAATCATTGCCGTTTACTTTATGCCAAATCATTACTTGATTGCCAAATATTTTCGAAAATCCTTTCACATCTTCGCCGGTCCAAGCAGTATTCATTTCGCCGTAGCTTCCAAATTTGCTCGACATTAAATCGTGAGCCGATTCGATGCCGATTATTTGAAAACGGTGGGGGTGCAATTCTACAAATACCTTTCCAGTAACCGTGTGTTGGGTGTTTTGTAAAAACGCTTCTATATCACGCATAATGGGATCGTGAAACTGACCTTCGTGTAACCAATTTCCGTAGAAAGAAGCCAGCTGATCTTTCCAGCTTAATTGCCATTTGGTTAAGGTGTGTTTTTCTAGCGTATGGTGGGCTTTAATAATAATTACCGGAGCGGCTGCCTCGAAACCCACACGTCCTTTAATGCCAATAATGGTATCGCCCACGTGAATATCGCGACCAATGCCGTAGGGGGCGGCTATGCTTTGTAGTTTTTGAATGGCTTTTACCGGCGATAGCTTTTCCCCATCAATTCCTACCAATTCTCCTTTAACAAAGTCTAGGCTTATCTTTCTGCTTTCTGTTTGGCTAACTGGTGTAGGCCAAGCAGTTTCGGGTAGGGTGTCGTGAGAGGTTAAGGTTTCTTTACCGCCCACCGAGGTGCCCCAAATCCCTTTATTGATAGAATAGGTGGCTTTAGCAGCACTATAGGCTACTCCGTGTTTATTTAGGTAGTCAATTTCGGCTTCGCGACTTAATTTTAAATCGCGAATGGGCGTAATTATTTCTACTCCCGGAATCAGAATATTGAAAATCATATCGAAACGCACCTGATCGTTTCCGGCACCGGTGCTTCCGTGTGCTACGTATTCGGCACCAATTTTTTTCACGTAATTGGCAATTGCGGTTGCTTGGCTTACCCGTTCGGCGCTAACCGATAGTGGGTAGGTGGCGTTTTTTAACACGTTGCCAAACACCAAATATTTGATACAGTTTTTATAGTAATTCTCGGTTTCGTCTACCACGGCATGGCTGGCCACACCCAGGGCATAAGCCCGTTCTTCAATGCCTTTTAGTTCTTCATCAGAAAAACCACCGGTATTCACGATCACCGAATGGACCTCCAGATCGCGGTCTTTCGATAAATGAATGGCACAAAATGAGGTGTCTAAACCACCGCTAAAAGCCAGTACAACTTTCTTCTTCATATTAATCTAACAGTTTCGGGGTTAAGGCCAGCAGCGTCAGTATCATTTTGGCCGATCTTTTCAATTTGTTTTCGATACGCTCCAGCAAAGAAGCCTTATGGGCTAATTTATTCATTTTAGCCTCCACTTCTTTTTGCTTTTCAGCCGGATCCCAAAGCATGGCGGTGCACATGCAATTTTTGCGTCCCTTGCTTTGCAGAATCTCAAAGTTCACACAACTTTGGCAGCCTTTCCAGAATTCCTCGTCCTGGGTCAACTCAGAATAAGTTACCGGCTCGTAGCCGAGTTCAGAGTTGATCTTCATTACGGCCAATCCGGTGGTCAAACCAAAAATTTTGGCGTTTGGATATTTTTCTCTCGAAAGTTGAAAAACACGGTATTTGATGGCCTTGGCTAAGCCTTTATTTCTGAATTCAGGGTTTACGATGAGGCCGGAATTGGCCACAAAGCTGCCATGGCTCCAGGTTTCGATATAACAAAAACCAGCCCAGCGGCCGTCTTTGTGCAGGGCGATGACCGCCTTGCCTTCGAGCATTTTTTGCGCTACATAATCAGGTGTACGTTTGGCAATTCCGGTGCCACGTGCTTTGGCCGATTCAGCCATTTCATCGCAGATTTGCTGCGCATAGGCTAGATGTTCTTTGTTTGCCGGTACGATCAAAAACTCGTTTTCTTTCATGTATGCTAAAGAAAAAATTCCCCTT
>JBJTNJ010000031.1:0-18329 GCA_046074005.1 Sphingobacteriaceae bacterium | reverse complement strand
CACCAGATTCCCTTTTAATCCCGAACAAGCCGGGAACCAAAAGCAATTCAAATTTACGGGTAAGTTTAGCTTAGGCTTCTTTTAGTTTTCAACATCCGCTAAAAATTGTTGAATTGTGTATGCCGGCACTTTTATGTAAATTTGACCTATACATGCAAGGCGACCTTACTTTAAGCATTTTAGGCGGCGGCCAATTAGGTCGCATGCTCCTCCAGGAGGCTATTAACTTTAACATTTCGTGCAGGGTTTTAGACCCCGATGCCCATGCGCCTTGCAAAGAACTTAGCAGCGAATTTGTATGCGGCTCCCTAAATGATTTTGAGACCGTATACCAATGTGGCAAATCGGCCAGCACCCTAACTATTGAAATTGAAAAGGTAAATACCGATGCCCTAGAAAAATTAGAACAAGAGGGTGTAAAAGTATATCCCCCATCTAGAGTAATACGCCTGATACAAGATAAAGGTACTCAAAAACAGTTTTTCAAAGAAAATGATATACCCACTGCTCCTTTTGTACTTATTAACAAAAAAGAGGAATTAAGTGGCGTAGATTTCCCCTATCCATACATTCAAAAATTACGCAAAGATGGCTACGATGGCCGTGGCGTTTTAAAAATACGCAATGAGGCAGATATAACCGAGGCTTTTGAAGCGCCTAGCCTAGTAGAACAATGCATTAATTTTAAGCAAGAACTTGCCGTACTAGTGGCTAGAAACGAAAATGGGGAGATAAAAGCATTTCCTGCAGTGGATATGGATTTTAACCCAAAAGCCAACTTAGTAGAATACGTATATTCACCCTCCAAGCTTCCACAGGCCATTCAACAAGAGGCAGAAGACATAGCCTTTAAGATTGCAAAAAGCTTGCAATTGGTAGGTGTTTTAGCCGTAGAATTCTTCCTAAGCCAAAACAATAAACTTTTGGTAAACGAATTAGCCCCACGCCCACATAATAGTGCTCATCAAAGCATAGAAGGAAATTATACCTCCCAATTTGAACAGCATTTACGAGCTATTTTCAATTTACCTTTAGGCGATACGCAATGTATTAAACATGCCGTAATGATAAATTTATTAGGCGAAGCCGGATTTGAAGGCATAGCTAAATACGAAGGACTAGAAGAAGTTTTGAAAATGAGCGGAGTATTCATCCACCTATATGGCAAAAAGTTTACCAAACCTTTCCGTAAAATGGGGCATGTAACTATCTTAGACGAAAATAGGACATTGGCTGAACAGAAAGCCCAAAAAGTACAAGAGTTAATAAAAGTAAGAGCATAAAATATGGTAAAAGTAGGTATTATTATGGGCAGCAAATCAGACCTTCCGATTATGCAAGAGGCCGCAACTATTCTTAAAGAATTAGGCGTAGCCTTTGAAATTACGGTAGTATCTGCCCACCGAACACCTAAACGCATGTTCGACTACGCCGAAACAGCCGCCGACCGAGGGTTAAAAGTAATTATAGCCGGTGCCGGTGGCGCTGCTCATTTACCGGGCATGGTGGCATCTATTACTCATTTACCCGTAATCGGAGTACCCGTTAAATCGAGCAATTCGTTAGACGGATGGGACTCTATTCTATCTATTTTACAAATGCCAAATGGTATTCCGGTTGCTACTGTAGCACTTAATGCAGCTAAAAATGCCGGTTTATTAGCCGCACAAATATTGGCTACTGCAGATTCCGATCTAAGCACTAAGCTTATTGCGTACAAAGAAGAGTTGAAAAAGAAAATTGAAGAAAGTGCCAAGGACTTAGGGCTATAACATTATGAAAACAAGCAAAGAAAGCGTAGAAAACTTACGCATAGAATACCTTTCGGAACCTTTTTCAGAAAAGGATGTGAAAAAAAATCCCATTGAGCAATTTGACCTTTGGTTTGATGAAGCTGTTAAAGCTAATGTAAACGAACCCAATGCCATGACCTTAGCTACGGCTACCCACGATGGAAAACCCTCTGCAAGGGTGGTTTTACTAAAAGGGTTTAATAAAGAAGGATTTATCTTTTATACCAACTACTTAAGCCGTAAGGGAAAAGAGTTGGCTAAAAACCCGGTGGTAGCCTTGGTGTTTTTTTGGCCCGAATTGGCCCGACAGGTGCGCATTGAAGGCACGTTAGAGAAAGTGAGCAAAGAAGAATCGGAAAAGTATTTCCAAACTCGACCTACAGATAGCCAATTAGGTGCCTTGGCATCGCCGCAAAGCCAAGTAATAAGCCGCGAAGAATTGGAGAAAAACTGGGAGAAATTAAAAATAGCGTATGCTGATAAGCCTATTGCTAAACCCTCTTATTGGGGAGGCTATTTAGTAAAGCCTCAGGTAGTAGAGTTTTGGCAAGGCAGAGAAAGCCGCCTACACGACCGGGTGGTATATAAAAAAGCCGATAAAGCTAGTTGGAAAATTGTACGTTTAGCTCCATAAAAAAAAGCCCTCTGAAAATCCAGAGGGCTTTTTTGTTTATAAGGCTAGGATTAATATACCCTTACCATAAATACATACTCTTGAATCTTCTTAATTTGTTCTTTGCGGTTTAAGCCAGCAATGCTGTTTTTCTTATTCAGAGTTAAGGTTCTATCTAAATCTTCTGCGGGAATCCCTTCTAGGCTTTTTACCAAGTAGTCTGTTTTAATGGCAAAAGCCGCTCCATCGGTGCGGGTTTGTTTTCCACTAATAATACCAATTACGTTCCCTTTGCTATCTAACAAGGGTCCACCAGAGTTTCCAGGATTAACGGGAATAGACACTTGATAGGCAACCGTATCGCCATCGAAACCTGTTTTAGAACTTAAATAGCCTTTACCGTATACTTGCTCATCACGTGGAAAACCTAACGTAAACACATCTTCGCCTAAATCAGAATCAGATTTTTTGAAGGCATAAGGCAATTTTCCAAACGAATCAAAAGACGAATCTACAATTTGAAGAATAGCGATATCGTATTCGGGCTGTACGAACACCGTTTTTACTTTGTAGGTATCTCCGGCCGCATTTTGAATGTAAACCGAATCGGCACCTTGAATAACGTGGTAATTGGTAGCCAAATACCCATTTGCAGAAAGTGCAAAACCAGTACCTCCAAATTCACCTGGGTTAGCTGGACCTTTTTTAGAATTGATGTTTTTAGCCAATACGCTTTGAGAACGCTTAATACTATTTATTTCTCTCCGCAAGGCACTGTAGTAAGACGAGTGATCAGCAAAATAGCCCGAGAATAAAAGGGTGCCAAATACCGCTGTAATGGCAACGGTTGCCGCAATGGCAATATTGGCTCTGTAACGTTTCCAAAGCTGAATAACATGAGCAGATGTTGGAATAAGTTCATTTTTTAAAGAAACCACATCTATTTGCTCATGGATTAAATCCATGGCGCTTTGTAAACGCTGACGTTCTCCATAAGCCGCTAGCATAGCCATAAATTCTTTGTGTGCTTGAACCTTTTGTTGAATATCGGGGTTCTCGAAACAAAGCACCTCAAAGGCTGCCCGCTCTGCTGGAGATAGTTCTCCACGCACAAAGGCTTCCGTTTGATTGATTAAATGTGCATCTTTCATAATTCTATTCCTCCATCCTTAAAAAACAACTTTTTAAGGCGTTGTAAACATTTATATTTCTGCGTTTTGGCATTATCTGCATTGGTATAGCCAAACTGCTCACAAATCTCTTGCATGGACCTGCTATGTAAGTAAAACTCTTCTATAATGGTTTTACAGGGTTCGCCCAATTGCCCTAATGCAACTTGCATTTGTTTAAACTGCTGATTTTGCTCTTCGTGCTGTTCTAGGTCGGTTTCCACTTCAGCCACCGACTCCAACTCATACGTTTGCGCAGAAAATCTGCTGCTTTGATTTAATTTTTTAAGCCATAAATGACGGCAAACTGCATATATATAGGTTTTGAGTTTACTATTTAGCTCAAAATTTCCACTTGTTATTTTTGTATATAAAACAATAACCGCTTCCTGAAAAATATCTTTCGCATCGTCTTCATTCCCGTTGTTGTTGATTACGAATTGTAAAATCATCGGGAAATGTGCAGAATACAAGGCATCAAGACTGCCCTTAGCTCCATTCCGGATGCCTACAATAAGGTCATTATCCACTGGAATTGAACTATTTATCTTATTTCTCAAGGTTAATACGCTTTTGTTTGAATAGTAACCCAATGATAGGAAAATATTTTTTTACTTTTTTTTAGTTTTTACGGGTTACCTTTTTAATTTTGCAGTATTAACAACAAATTATTAATTAAATTTAAACGAAAAAACATGAAAAACTTATTCAAATTCGGTTTCTTAGCTTTAGCTATTTCTTTATCTGTTGCTGCTTGTTCTTCTAACAAAACTGAAGAAACTGCTACTGACACTGCTGCTGTTGATACTGCTGCTGTAGATACTACTGCTGCTGATACTACTGCTGCTGTTGCTGCTGATACTACTGCTGCTCCAGCTACTAAGTAATTAGAAACAACTATTGAAAAAGGAACCGTTAGAATATCTAACGGTTTTTTTTTTGCGCCGAAATCTGGGGGAAATAAAAAAGCGTGCATTCCGAAGAGTACACGCTTTTTACGTTATTAAGCAGAATTTATTTTCTAAATAGTCCTTTCACCTTTTTGCTATTACTATCTGCCAAGAGATACATACATGGCACCAACACCAGGGTTAAGAAGGTAGCAAAGCTTAAACCAAAAATCATAGTCCACGATAAGGGGCCCCAGAAAGCTACGTTATCGCCACCAAAGAAAATATGAGGATTAAAGCTGCTAAATAATTCGGCAAAATCTATATTAAGACCTACGGCCAATGGAACAAGACCTAACATGGTTGCGGTAGCGGTAAGCAATACCGGCGTCATACGAGTACGACCTGCCTCCATAACAGCTTCTTTAACCGGCATGCCTTGCTCTACTAGCAAATCGGTAAATTCTACCAACAAAATACCGTTACGTACCACTATACCGGCCAAGGCTACAATTCCTATTCCCGACATTACAATAGACATATCCATTCGGAAAATGGTAATACCCAATAGCACACCAATAATACTAAACAGAATTTCGGATAAAATAATTATAGGTTTAGACACTGAATTAAATTGGGTAACCAAGATAATAAGGATAAGGCCCAAAGAAATAAGCATGGCACTTCCCAAGAAAGCAGCAGTTTCTTTCTGTTCCTCTTGCTCACCGGCCATCTTAATGGTTACAGCGTCAAGCTTTGGGAATTGATCTAACTCTTCTTGTACGGATGCTACCACCTCATTAGGATTGTAGCCTCCCAATATATTAGAAGAAAGAATAATGATTCGCTTTTGTTGTTTACGCTTTATACCGCCATAGGTATTTACATATTCTACTCCTGCAAAAGCCGATACGGGCACCTGACGAATCATGCCACCCATACCCATATCGCGATAGGTTACCTTCATATTTCTTAAGGCATCTAAATTATTTCGCTGATTTTCTTGTGCACGTAGGTTTATCGGGTAATCGTCGTTTACATCTCTAAACTTAGAGACTTCTTTACCGTAGATAGCGGTACGCAAATCCATGCCAATTTGCCCGGTAGAAATACCTTCTCGGTTTGCACGTTCACGGTCTATATCGAAAATAATTTCGGGTTTATTGTTCTGAAAATCTGATTTTAGTTCCTCTACACCCGGAATTTGCTTTGCTTCGAGGTATTTTTTCAATCGCTCTGAACCAGCCACCAAAGAATCTAAATTATCGCCAGTAAGTTCAATAGAAATGGGCTTAGCCGTTGGTGGGCCATTTTGTTCCTGAGCCACGGTAATTTCAGCACTTGGAATGCCTTTTACAGCTTCTCTTATTTTAGAAAGATAAGCCGAAGTGCTTTCTCCATGACGTTTACCAAACTCAACAAAAGAAACGGTTACTTTACCTCTGTTTGGGTAATTCCCTTGATCTTCGTCTTGAGGGTCGGTTACGCCAACCGTTACGTTAGAAATAATAGACGACACGAGTGGGTTTGTTTTTCCAACCACTTTGGTTACTCTATTTTCTACTTCCTTTACTACTTCGTTGGTGTACGCCTGATCGGTACCGATAGGCATATTTACGTACACGTACACAAAGTTAGGATCGCTACTTGGGAAAAATACCACTTTTGGCGGAACAATGCCCATTAGTACAAAAGAGAACACAAATAAACCTACCGTTCCCCAAAGCATTGCTTTAGGTTTTTCTAATGCCCATTTTAATAAACGTACATAGCGAAGTTGAAATTTAGGCCAAGTATGCTCTTGAAACTTCTGTACAGCTTGGGTAAGGTAAAAATGATTTAGCAGGTATAAACCAGCTAAAAAAATCATAAAGTTTCCAAAACCGAAGCTGATAATATACGATATAACTGCCAAGCCTGCAAACACATACAGTGTTTTCTTTACCTGTGGGGTAAAAGTCGGCTTCTCTTCGTTGGGTTGGTGCGGCTTCATAAAATCGACCGCAAAAACCGGATTAATAATATAAGCCACCAAGAGCGACGCCAATAGGGTTATAATTAGGGTTATAGGCAAAAAGTACATGAATTTACCAATTACTCCCGGCCAAAACAGCAAAGGCACAAATGGTGCTAAGGTGGTTAAGGTACCAGAAAGAACCGGCATAAACACCTCACCTGCGGCCATTTTAGCAGCCTTAACAATGGGCACTTTACCGTTATCGAATATCCGGTGGGTATTTTCAATCACTACAATGGCATCATCTACTACAATTCCTAAGCCTAAAAGGAAGGAGAACAGCACGATCATGTTCATGGTAAAATTAAAGCCTAAAAAGCCGCCTAATGCAGGCATGGCAAGAAAGGCCACAAACATAGAAAGTGGTACCGACATGGCCACAAATAGGGCATTGGTAACTCCCATAAAAAACATCAAAATTAAGGTTACCAAAATGAAACCAATTATGATGGTGTTAATTAAATCGTGTAGGGTTACCCGTGTTTGATCTGATTGATCGCCGGTGAGGGTTACCTTTAAATTTTTAGGCAAACTACTTTGCTGCAAATCACTAATTAAGGCATTAATTTTATCGGATGCCTCAATTAAGTTTTCGCCACTCCGTTTTTTTACGTTCAGGGTAATTACGTTTTTACCGTACAAACGGGCATAGCTCTCTTGTTCTTTAAAGGCATCTTTAACCTCGGCAATGTCTTTTAAATAGACTGAAGCTCCAGTGGGGGTTTTTACCACCAAATTGGCTATTTCTTCGGCACTTTTAAATTCTTTTTTCACGTTTAGCGTTCTACGTACGCCGTCCATTTTAACAGCACCACCAGAAATGGTTAAGTTTTCGTAGCCTACGGCCGTTTCAATATCTCTAAAAGATATTTGAGCGGCAGCCATTTTGTTCAAATCGGCATTGATTTGAATTTCCGGATCTAAGGCTCCTACAATATCTACTCCCGATATTTCCTTTAAAGCCTCTATCCTATCTTTAAGCACATCAGCATATTCCTTCAATTTTTTCAAATCGTAATCACCCGAAATGTTCACATACATAATGGGCAAATCGGCCAAGTTGATGTCCATCACATTGGGGTCATTGGGCAAATCGTTAGGCAAATCTTGGCGGGCCTTATCTACCGCATCTTTTACCCGCTGTTTGGCATCCTTAATATCTACGTTGGTGTTAAACTCTGCCGTAATTACCGATACATCTTGATACGATTTAGAAGTAATTTTTTTTAGGCCAGAGGTAGACTTTAATTGCTTTTCTAGTTGCTTAGTAACCAAATTCTCCATATTCTCGGGCGATGTTCCCGGGTAAATAGTTTGCACAAAAATTTTCGGAATAATTACTTCCGGAAAATTCTCTTTGGGTAAATTTTGATACGATGAATAGCCCAGCAACACCAAAATAAGGGTGAATACATAAATGGCTGTTTTATTGTCAATAGCCCAACTTGAGGGCTTAAATTCTTTTGTTGAATCTTTCATTTGCTCTAGTATAAAGCCTTAGAATTTTATTAAATCGCCTTCATTTAAATCAGATAAACCGCTAAGAATTACCTTATCGCCCACTGTTAAGCCTAAAAGCACTTCGGCAGTACTGTCTGAAATTTTACCCACCTTAATTACGGCTCGTTTGGCTTTGCCGCCATCGGCAATAAATACATAATCGCCGGTTTCAGATTTCTGAATAGCATTTACCGGAACAGTAATGGCTTTATCCTTTTTATAGTCTACAATTTTAAGTACCGCCACCATATTGGCTCTATAGCTCGATTTAGAAGGCAATTTTACCTCTACCGAAAAACTTCTAGAAGCCTGATCGATGGTTTTTGCGGCAAAACTCAACTTAGTATTTAAAGTATCGGGGATATCAGGGAAAATTAAATTCACTTCATCGCCTTGGTTTACACGGCTAGCATACGATTCGGCAACCATGGCTTTTGCTTTTAAGCTCGAAGTATTTACCACACGTACACCCGGCATACCCGGCGTAACGGCTTGGCCTACCTTTAAATCCATTTGATCTACCACCCCATTTATAGGCGATTTAATTCGATACAGGGCTACTTGCGACTGCAAGGTTTTCATTCTACGTACCAAGCCATCACGCTGGGTTTTGGCACTTAAATATTGCACTTCGGTGCCAATTTTTTGATCCCAAAGGTTTTTCTGACGCTGAAACAAGGTGCTTGCTAACTCTAATTGAGTTTGCAATTCATCTATACTCTGACGTAATACTTGATCATCTAACTGTGCCAATACCTGCCCCTTGCTTACCGCTTGTCCGGGTTTTACGTAAATAACCGTAACTAGGCCTTGAGCTTCTGGGCTAACCTGTACGTTCTGATCAGCATCAACCTTGCCTTGCACCTCTAAATAATTGCGAAAAGTGGTTTCTTGAACGGTAAACACGGTTACCTGCTTGGTATTTTCAATAGCCGCCTTGGCGCCCACTTCTCCTTCGAGCTCGGCAATTTTCTGATTCAATTCTGCTCGTTCCTTTTTCAATTTTTCTAATTGCGCTTGTTTGTCTCCTGAATTAGAGCCACAAGCCGCTACTAGTAAAGCTACACTGATGTATAAAATTCGTTTCATATGGGTTTGGTATAAAAATTAATAATTAATTCGTCCTAGCGCTCTATCTAAATTCACCTTATTAATAAGTGATTCATACAAAGCATTTATATAGTTGTTTTGAGATTCTTTTAAAGAAGTTTCGGCAGCAGTAACCTCCAAGCTAGAGCCTACTCCCTGCTCATATTTCACTTTAGATACACGCAAAACCTCTTTAGATAGTTCCATGTTTCGTTTCTGGTTTTCGAGCGATTGCAAACCGTTTAAATAATTGGTTTTAGCTTGATCTATCTCCAGATTGATACCATTTTTTAGATTAGCCAAGTCATTTGCCGATTTTTGAACCTCTAAACGGGCATTTTTAACCTTATAAATACGTTGTCCACCACTAATAATTGGCAAACTCAGCTTTAAGCCTACCAAACTAGTAGGGTAGTACTTGCTGTATAAGTCTGAAAATGAATTATTTTGATAACTCTTGGAAGTGCTTCCAAAAGCTACAATAGATGGTAAAAATTCACTTTTGTAGCGCTTTAAACTTAACTCATTAAGCTTTTTTTGCGTTTGACCCAGCGAAAATTCTACCCGATTTTTGTACGCTAAACTATCCGAAACAAGTACCTCTGCTTTTAAATTAAGCGCTGTAATACTGTCGCTTAAAGTCAAGCTACTCTCAATAGGCATCCCCATCTGAAACTTTAACAAGTTGGTGTTTAATGCCAACAATCTGACAACATTTTCACGCTCAGTTTCTAAATTATTGGTAAGTACATGTAACCTATCTACATCTACTTTTTCAACCAATCCATTTTTATAATAGGCTTCAATATCATGCAAAGATTTATGTAAACGAATTAAATTAGCATCTAATAAGCCTAACTGCTCGTTGCTCACCAATACCGAATAATAGGCTTTACTCACCGCAACGGCTGTTTCAATTTTAGTGCGCTTGCTATTTCTAACAGAAAGCTCTTTATAGGTTTTGGCAGCCCGCAGGCCTACTAAATAAGAACCATCAAAAAGTAGTTGAGATGCTTCCAGGCCTAGGGCCGATTGGTATTTTACCCCAAACTGTACTGGCACCTGTGTACCGGGTTGTCCAAAGAAATCGCCAGGCAATAAGCTAGTAGGCAATTTTAAGAAATCCTGGAAACTAAAACTGCCCGATACTTGTGGCAAACCAATACCGGTAGTTTGCTTAACGGTATTCTTGGCAATTTGCTCATCGAGTTGGGCATTTAGCACGGTCGATTGATTTTTAAAGGCATACTCAATAGCCTGTGGCAAGGTAAAGCTGTAAGTAGCGCTATTTTGCGCCGAAACGCTACTAAAACCCAAGGCTAGTATGCCTAAAAAAGTAAAGAATTTGCTATTCATATAATATTGTTTCAATGTGCTTGTTCGTATTGTTTTGTTAATTCGTAGCCTTTAGGAGTGCAAATACCGTAAATAAAATGCAGAGTGAGTTCTTTAGCCACATGCAACACACTAAATTGCTGCACCGGAAAAACAAATTGATTAAAAGAAAATTCAATCTGTTCTACCCGCATTCTACTCAATACCTCCAAATCCATTTCAGACCTGAAATATCCTTCCTGCACTCCCCACGATAAATTTTCTCGTACTTTTTCTAACAAAATACGTTCTCTAAAATCTTTAAAATAAGCCCAAGCCTGAGGATAGAACTTTTGCAAGTCGTAAAACATAGTGGGGTTTGTTTTAGACAGCATGGCCTCTAAATTGGCAATACCAAAAAACAATTCATGAATGGCATTGCTTGCCTTGGCTCGGCAATCGTTAATTACACAACACTGAGCATCAATTTTAGTACGCATAAGCTCTAAAACCAAGTCGTTCTTATCTTTAAAATACAGATAAATGGTTTTTTTCGACATGCCTAAATGCTTGGCAATATCGTCCATAGTAATACTCTTAATGCCATATTGGCTAAAAAGTACATCTACTTGAGCAAGAATGTGTGAGCGATTATCCAATGGTATGTTAACTAATCGTGACAAAACTATGGAAACTTTTTTCAATTCCATAGTTTCCACTTTTTTATTCTGTCATAATAATGTTATTAATTTGTTAATTCTTATTTAATTTAAATGTATAATTAATTCTTTTTAATTAATAATTAGGCTTTAAATTATTTAATAATATGCAATTTAATAACCGAGAAAAAGGCGTAAATTTGCAGAAAGCTGATTTTCATGAGTTTATCCCCCTTATCTGCCCTATCTCCTATTGATGGTCGTTACCACAAAGCCACTGCCGAACTAAGCACGTACTTCTCAGAATCGGCACTCATTAAATACCGAGTTTTTGTAGAAATAGAATATTTTATTGCTTTAGTGGGCTTACCCTTACCACAGTTAAGCACTTTCCCTAAAACCGAATTTGATGCACTACGAAATATCTATGTAGATTTTAGCGAAGCCGACGCTTTGGAGGTAAAGGAAATTGAAAAAACCACCAACCACGATGTTAAAGCGGTGGAGTATTTCATCAAAAAGAAATTTGACCAACTAAACCTAGGCAGCTATAAAGAGTTTATTCATTTTGGCTTAACCTCCCAAGACATTAACAATACCGCCGTTCCGTATTCTATTAAATGTGGTTTAACCGAAAGCTACCTACCCAACCTAGAAGCGGTTATAACTACCCTAAAAGAATTAGCAGAGCAATGGAAAGACGTTCCAATGTTGGCACGAACCCATGGCCAAGCGGCCAGCCCTACTCGTTTAGGCAAAGAAATTAACGTATTTGTTGAACGCTTAGAAATACAGGTAGCCACGCTAAAGGCTATTCCAAACGCTGCCAAGTTTGGCGGTGCAACGGGTAACTTTAATGCCCACCAAATAGCTTACCCAACTATAAATTGGATTGATTTTGCCAACACGTTTGTTCAAAAAACACTGGGCCTAAGTCGTTCTCAAACCACCACCCAAATTGAACATTACGATCAGTTTGCGGCACAATGCGATGCCTTAAAGCGTATTAACACGATTTTAATCGATTTAAACAGAGATTTCTGGCTGTACATCTCTATGGATTATTTCAAGCAAGAATTAAAAGCCGGAGAAGTGGGCTCATCGGCAATGCCCCACAAGGTAAACCCTATAGATTTCGAAAACTCGGAAGGAAATTTAGGCATTGCCAATGCGCTATTCGAACATTTTTCGGCCAAACTGCCTATTTCTCGTTTACAGAGAGATTTAACCGATTCTACCGTGTTACGCAACGTAGGGGTACCCATTGCGCATAGCCTAATTGCGCTAAAATCTACCCAAAAAGGATTAAACAAATTGGTACTTAACCAAGCCGTCATTAGCGCTGATTTACAAGCCAACTGGGCGGTATTGGCCGAAGCTATTCAAACCATTTTACGCAGAGAGGCTTACCCTAACCCCTACGAAGCGTTAAAAGAACTTACCCGAACCAATAACGCCATTGATGCTACTACTTTAATGGAATTTGTAAGGGGCCTGAATATTAATGAAACGGTAAAGCAAGAAATTTTACAATTACGTCCCGAAACCTACACGGGCATTTAACTAGCCGTCACCTCGGTGTCATAACTTTACTAGACGGATTTTGTAATCTGGCAAAAACCTACTTTTGGGGTATATAATTTTTATATGAGCACAATTAATATATTTACAGAGGCTACGCCCAACCCGGCTAGCATGAAATTTCTGGTAAACAAACTTTTGGTAAACGGCAGTGTTGATTTTCCAACAAAAGAGAGCGCCGAAAGTTCTCCATTTGCCAAAGAATTATTCAAATTCAACTTTATAAATGGTGTATTTTTTGCCAGCAATTTTGTTACGCTTACCAAAACAGACGATAGCGATTGGGCAGATATTGAAGCCATTTTAAAAGAGTTTGTAAAGGGTGCCGTAGAGAGTGAATTAAAAATACAAGAACAAGCGGAAGCGGATGTAGTTTTTGAAGGAACGGATGTAGAAAAGAAAATCCAGCAAGTATTATACGATTATGTACGTCCTGCGGTAGAACAAGATGGCGGTGCTATCAGCTACCGTTCGTTTAAAGAAGGTGTGGTTACCGTAGAGCTTAGAGGGTCGTGTAGCGGTTGTCCCTCTTCTACCATTACCTTAAAGGCAGGAATAGAGAATTTGCTCAAGCGAATGGTACCCGAAGTTAGCGAAGTGGTTTCTGAAGCCTTATAAAAAAGCCCCCGACATTCTCGGGGGCTTTTTGTTAGTCTCTATGTTCGCTATCTACAGTTGCTAGTGGGATAGGAATAGTTTCTCGAGTAGCTTTTGCCCAATCGGCCAACAATTTAAGTTCTGTATCAGTTAATCGAGCTTCCGCATGTATCCAGGTGTACGAGTTTAAAGGCATTTCGTGCTCGTTTACTTGCTCGGCCACTTCTTCTAGTTTATGACGGGCACGTTTAGGCGTATAGGCAGTAAATTCAGAAAAATTTAATTCACGCTTTCCTTCTTTCACATGATCATCGATCCACCAAGCTACAGGCTGCACGTTCGCATACCACGGATATACTGTATTATTTGAATGACAATCGTAACAAGCTTTTTTGGCAATTGCTTGCACTTCTTCCGAGGCAGGATAGGCGGTGAAAATATCGTTAGGCTGGATACCGCTAGCAGTATTTTTCTCTGGGCGTACAAATTGAGCCAGCAATAAAATTACCACTAGCCCTAGCAAAATTTTGGTGCTTAGTTTCATAAAAATTAGGTATTAAAGTGTGTATCAATAATTTGTATAAGTTCTTGCGTAATGATGCCATTTGTAGCTAATACTTCCCGTTCTTGCAACATGGCAGCACCCCCCGAAAAATCGAGCACTTCTCCCCCTCCTTCTTTCACCAACACAATACCGGCGGCAATATCCCAAGTTTGTAAATTATATTCAAAATAACCATCGAACCTACCACATGCAACATAAGCCAAATCTACTGCAGCAGAACCTATGCGGCGCAAGCCGTGGCATTTTTCCATTACTTCTTGGAATACCCTAAGATAAGGCTCCTTTTTCTTAAAATCATAATACGGAAAACCAGTTGCCAACAAAGTATTGGCCAGCTTAGGGGCCTTTGAAACCTGCACAGGCTTGCCATTTAGCCAAGCTCCACCTTTTTCCCAGGCGTAAAAACACTCATCGCGGTTAACTTCGTAAACCACTCCCAAAATAAGATCTTGATTTCGTTGCAGGGCAATACTCACCGAAAATGTAGGGATACCATGAATAAAGTTCGTGGTACCGTCCAAAGGATCGATAATCCAATGATATGTTTCTGCGCTAATTTGTTTGGTTTTTTCTTCGGTAATAAAACCAGCTTGGGGCAAAAATTTCGACAAACCGGCTACTAGTTGCTCTTCGGCTACTTTATCTACATACGATACCAAATCGTTAAGACCTTTGTACTCAATTTTATCGGGAGTAAAAAGCAGGCTCTCTTCTCTAATAAACTGACCAACTTCTTTAGTAAGCTTAACTACCTTTTGGGTTAAAGCGACTAAATCTAGCTCCATTAGGCTTTTTTAGCATTTTTTAACGACCAAAGTGCACCACCAACTCCCAACAACACCAATAGCGCTGAAATTAGCTCGGCTTGGGTAAAGCTCAGGCCAGCAACATGGTATTTAGAATTTACCCGAATAAGCTCAATGGTAAATCGCTCTAGTCCATTTAAAATTAAATAAATTGAAAAAAGCATGCCTGGAGCCTGAATTTGCTTACGTATTGACCAAAGCAAGGCAAAAAGTGCAATACAAATAATAGACTCGTACAAAGCTGTTGGATAAACCGGCAAAGGCAATTCGGCACAAAAGCGGCCTACGCAATCTTTAATTGGCACTCCCTCATTTATTACGTTGTGCGGATAGGTGCTAGACCATAACCAATCGGGGGCCCAAGATAACCAAGTAGGTTTTGGAGCCAAATTTGGAATTCCCCAATCGCCATCGCCAGAAAGATGGCAACCAATTCGGCCAATACCATAAGCTAGCATCATGCCGGGGCCGCCCACATCGAGCATATGCAGCGGCTTAATGCCATTTTTATTGGCAATATAAAGTACTGCGGCACCGCCACAAATTAACCCACCATAAAAAGTTAATCCACTAAAAGACAAAAGGGCATCAATCGGATTTTTTACAAAATCATCTAAATACTCTAGATTATGGAAAATCTTAGCACCCAAGAATCCGGCTAAAGCCGCCCAAACTAAAATGGTACCCATTAATTGATATGGGTGAATAAGTTCATTTACTTCTTTAGGCTGAGGCAATTGCTGGCTATGTTTCTCTTTGTAGGTCCAATAGGTAAGCAATGCGGCAAGTAGCAGTCCTCCCAACCAACTACCCTGAGCAGATAAGATAGCTTCTTGCGGGTTGGCTGCAAAAACAGCATAATTAACTACAGCGTATCCTAATTTATAGCCTATTAAAAATCCGAATACAGCATTAGAAGCAAGTTCTAAGAAACTAGCAGGTTTACCAATAACAACTTTATGGGTAATGGCCTTTAAAATACCTAACGATTCTTTTCGTTTAAGCTCTTCACTAAAAGCCCAATAACCTGCGGCAAAAGCAAGGGCTACAAAAAAACCAAAGGTTTGAATGGGCAAAGGAATGTGAACACCTGTTAGGTACTCAATAAGATAGGTGATGGTTGGAAACATAAGCTAAATATAGCGATTAAGTATGTGATAAGAGTTCGGTAAGCTCCAAAATCTCCACGTCTCCATCGGTAGCAAGTGTATGTAAGCTTACCGTTTTGAGTTCATTTACCCACAAGGGATCGTAAGGAGTTTTCACTTTAACGTAATTTCTGCTAAAACCGTGCATATATCCTTCCTTTTGATCGGCCTCAAAGAGTACCTCTGCAGTACTTCCTAATTGACTTTCGTAAAAAGCACGGCGTTTTTTCTCCGAAAGTATATGAAGCATTTTATTACGATCGGACCGCTGACTACCGGGAACCGAATTTGGCAGTTCAATTGCGGGTGTATTTTCCCGTTCAGAATAGGTAAATACGTGCAAATACGAAATATCTAATTCGTTTAAAAAAGTATAAGTATCTAAAAAGTCTTCCCTAGTTTCACCCGGAAAACCCACAATTATATCTACTCCAATGCAACAATTTGGCATTAAGGCCTTAATGGCAGCCACCCGCTCTGCATACAATTCGCGACGGTAGCGGCGGCGCATAAGTCCTAAAATTTTATTATTACCAGATTGCAATGGAATATGAAAATGTGGCACAAAGCGTTTCGAGTGGGCTACAAATTCAATAATCTCGTTGGTTAACAAATTTGGCTCGATAGAGGAAATACGAATACGATCAATTCCTTGAACCTCATCTAATGCAACTATTAAATCTAAAAATCGATCTTCACGCTGGCCATTACGAATGCCGAAATCACCCAAATTTACTCCGGTTAATACTATTTCTTTAACGCCAGATGCCGCAATTTCTTTGGCTTGTGCTACCACTTCGGCAATGGTATTGCTACGGCTAGCTCCACGAGCTAAAGGAATGGTACAAAAGGTGCACGAATAATCGCAACCATCTTGCACCTTTAAAAAGGTACGGGTACGGTCTCCATACGAATAAGAACCTACAAACTCTTGTGTAGCCTCAATAGGACTATTAAACACTTGAGCTTTTTCGCTCTTGGTTAAATCGGTAATATGGGCTACGAGATTAAATTTTTCGGCAGCACCAAATACAGCATCTACACCCGGTATTGCAGAAATTTCTTGTGGTTTTAATTGTGCATAACAACCTACAATAGCTACGTAGGCTTTGGGTGAGTGCTTAAGGGCTTCTCTTACTACTTTTCGGCACTTTTTATCTGCATGATCAGTTACCGAACAGGTATTAATCACATACACATCAGCAGCATCGGTAAAATTTACCACTTCAAATCCAGCATCAACAAAAGAACGACCAATAGTAGAGGTTTCGGAATAATTTAGCTTACACCCTAAGGTGTAAAATGCGACTTTTTTAGTGCTCATGCCTGACAAAAATACAATTATAAACCCTAATTTTCTTCGCCCCAACGGTACGAAGTATGTTCAAATCCAGCTAAATCTATCACTCTATTAATTACAGTTAAGGCCAACTCTTCCATAGTTTGAGGATTGCTGTAAAAAGAAGGGCTAGCGGGGCAAATAATCCCTCCGGCCTCGGTTACAGTTTTCATATTATTAATATGAATTAAACTGTAAGGAGTATCTCGAGCCACGAGTATTAGCTTACGACGTTCTTTTAAAATTACGTCAGCAGCTCTAGTAGTTAAATCGTTAGACACTCCACTAGCAATTCTGCCCAAGGTTCCCATAGAACAAGGGCAAATAATCATGGTGTCGTACTTGGCAGAGCCCGAAGCAAAAGGTGCCATAAAATCGTTAGCAGCATAGAATGTAAAACCGTAGTCTAGGTACGAGGTATCGCCCAATTCTTCTTGCCATACTAATTTAGCATTATCAGAAAAAATAATACCGACACTCTCCCACTGATCTTTCAGCTGCACGAGCGTATCGAATAGTACCTTAGCATAGATGGCACCACTGGCACCTCCTACCGATAAAACTAACTTTTTCTTCTGAATCATGGGCCAAAGATACTAAGCAGGCCGCATTAAACATAAAAAAAGGGCCGAATACGAATATTCGACCCTACATCTACCTATGAAAAACATGCCCACGAATGGGCAACTCAAATATATACAATTCATGAAAGAGTAAAACAAGACCAAAGAAAAAATATTTGAGATAAGAGAGTGACTAGCTTGTTCTTATCCAATTACTGTTGTAAAGAATACATTATTTAATTTTTTGCTAAATACGGACGAAATAATTCCAAAAATCTACCGTTCATCCTCTAACTATGTTCACTCGTCGGATTTTGATTGCTGATGCAATTTTTGTTGAGCAGATTAGTAAAGTTTAGACAATAGCCTATGCAAGAAACATCTACCAACCCCACTACTCGTTGGTTTGTACGAGTAGATCAAGAAAAAAGTCCCGCATACCTTACACTTTACACCTTTGTAGGTGCAAAGTTTGAGGCACATCGCATATTAATTGAACAAGAAGGGCTATGCGATTGGATTGCAAAAATTTATCGATACCCTGATATCAGAGAAGTTTTTGAAGAAATTTTATTTTCTGCAGATTATCCGGAAACTGTTTTCAAAAAAATACTTCCACGGTTGTGTGTAATACGAGATGAGCAGATTGCATAAAAAAACCGCTTTCTGAATTCAGAAAGCGGTTT
>JBJTNJ010000030.1:0-13747 GCA_046074005.1 Sphingobacteriaceae bacterium | reverse complement strand
TGGCCATGGCCTTTGCTCCTTTGGCTTTATTAATAAATGAAGTAGAAATTCTGGAACCCCAAGTAGTTACCAAATCATATCCCAATTTTTGGAACGATTTAAAAACTGCTGGTTTTGAAATAAAAATGTAATTTTAACCCCTATGGCAGGCAATACTTTCGGACAAATTTTCCGCATTAGCACGTTTGGCGAATCGCATGGAGTGGCTATTGGCGTAGTAATTGATGGTTGTCCGGCTAATTTAGAAATCGATATTGATTTTATTCAGCTCGAATTAGATAAACGTCGCCCAGGGCAGTCACACCTTACCACCCAACGCAAGGAAAGCGACACCGTGCAAATTCTTTCCGGTGTATTCGAAGGTAAAAGTACCGGGACGCCTATTTGCCTGCTTATTCAAAACCAAGACCAACGCTCGGCAGATTATAGCCACCTACAAGATGCCTATCGTCCGTCGCATGCCGACTATACCTACGATGCCAAATACGGACACCGCGATTACCGTGGCGGAGGGCGCTCATCGGCAAGAGAAACCGCAGCCAGAGTAGCCGCAGGAGCCATTGCCAAAACACTTTTATCCCAAGCTGGTATCGAAATTTTTGCACACGTATCGGCCGTTGGAAACATTGAGGCTCCTGGTCTCGGCAACGAAATCATTAGCCTATTAACCGAACAACGAGAAGCTACACCCATTCGCTGTGTAGACCCCGCCACGGCCAAAGAAATGATTAGTTGCATTGAGCAAATACGCAAGGAAGGCGATACCATTGGTGGAAAAATTTCCGCAATTATTCGAAATTGCCCCGCCGGTTTAGGCGAACCTGTTTTTGATAAAATCCATGCCGATTTAGGCAAAGCTATGTTGAGTATTAATGCGGTTCATGGCTTTGAATATGGTTCTGGTTTTGATGGATGTAGTATGAAAGGCTCGGAACATAACGATGCTTTTGTAGCTGCATCTACCGAAAAAGCACATACCCTTACCAACTTTTCGGGAGGCATTCAAGGTGGTATAACCAACGGCATGGAAATTAATTTCCGAGTTGGATTTAAGCCCGTAGCTACCCTAATGCAAACACAAGCTAGTGTAAATAAAGCTGGCGAAGCCGTATCTGTATCGGGTAAGGGTCGCCACGACCCTTGTGTAGTGCCCAGAGCAGTAGCCATTGTAGAGGCCATGGCCGCTTTAGTAGTGACCGACCACTACTTACGCAATAAAAGTGCTAAGATTTAAAATATAGCAGGAAACTGATTCGGTTTGCTATCGTGCATCATGGCGTAAACCGTTTCTATCACATCTTCTACCGAAGGCTTGGTAAAATAATCGCCATCAGAACCGTACGGCGGACGATGTGCTCTTGCGGTTAAGGTTTTCGGCTGTCCGTCTAAGAAATAATATCCTTTTTGATTTTCGAGCACTTGTTGCAAGATATAGGCCGATGCACCACCCGGTACATCTTCATCAACTACTAAAAGTTTAGACGTTTTTTTAAGCGATTGGGCGCACAATCCATGTATATCAAAAGGCAATAAGGTTTGCGGATCTACCACTTCTACCGAAATACCTAATTTTTCTAGTTCTTCGGCGGCTTCTTGCACAATGCGCAAAGTAGAGCCATACGACACAATGGTAACATCTTTCCCCTCACGAATAAGTTCAGCCGTGCCTAAGGGAACGGTAAAATCGGCAATATTTTGAGGCAATTTCTCTTTTAAGCGATAGCCATTTAAGCACTCCACTACCAGAGCAGGCTCGTCACCGCGAAGCAATACATTGTACATGCCTGCCGCTTGTGTCATATTTCTAGGCACACAAACGTGTACGCCTCGTAGAGAGTTTACAATCATGCCCATAGGCGAACCAGAATGCCACACCCCCTCTAAACGGTGTCCACGAGTACGAATTAGTAAGGGTGCTTTTTGGCCGGCCTTAGTGCGGTAACTTACCGTAGCCAAATCATCGCTCACAATATTTAAAGCGAATAGTAAATAATCTAGATATTGAATTTCCGCAATGGGTTTTAAGCCTCTCATAGCTAAGCCAATACCTTGGCCAATAATGGTCATTTCGCGAATACCGGTATCGGTTATACGCAAATCGCCGTATTTTTCTTGCAAACCGGCAAAGCCCTGATTTACATCGCCAATTTTACCCACATCTTCTCCAAAAGCCAATACCCGCGGATCGCGGTTAAAATGAGCATCAAAACAGGCATTTAACACTTCTCTACCGTCCAATACAGGAGCATCAGGAGCATATTCTACCGCTACAAAAGGCACCTTTTCGGGGCTTTGGTTTGTTTCGGTAAATAACTTAGAATTATAGGCATCGGCCATTTTTAGTTGTTGTTGGCTATACCATGTAAGCAAGGCTGTTTTGGCAGGGCTCTGTACCGAACGCAAAAAACGCAAAGATTTACGTACTGTCTGATACACTTCTTTCCGAGAAACTTCGCTTGTTTTTGCTAGTGTTTGGGCTAAAGCCAACACCTCGGGCACCTGCGTAGCTTGCAAAAGGGTAATGGCCTCATTGGCTTCTGCTTGTATGGTACTCAGAAAATCGGCCAATGCTTTTTTCTGACAATCACGCACATAGTTTTTAGCCGTTTCTTCTAAGGCTTCGAGCTCTGTTTCACTAATCATAGCGGCTTCGAGCATCCATTTGCGCATTTGCGTTAAACAATCGTATTCTTGCTCCCAAGCCAAGCGTTCGGCAGATTTATAACGTTCGTGCGACCCAGAAGTAGAATGCCCTTGTGGTTGCGTAAGTTCAGTTACGTGAATTAAAGTAGGCACATGCTCTGCTCGGCAGCTAGCAATGGCCTCCTGATATACTTGACATAAAGCCGGGTAATCCCAGCCTTTCACTTTATAAATTTCAAAGCCATCGCCTTTGGCATCCCGCTGAAAACCTTTTAATATTTCAGAAATATCTTGTTTAGTGGTTTGAAATTCGGCCGGAACAGAAATGCCGTAAGCATCGTCCCAAACCGAAATGGCCATAGGTATTTGCAATACGCCAGCGGCGTTCATGGCTTCAAAAAACACGCCTTCGGAGCTAGAGGCATTGCCGATGGTTCCAAAAGCAACTTCATTACCGTTTACAGAGAAGTTTTTTAAATAGCCTAATTCTTGATTCTGACGGTATAATTTAGAAGCATAAGCCAAGCCCACTAAACGAGCCATTTGGCCACCGGTTGGCGAAATATCGGCCGAACAATTTTTAATGACTGTTAAATCTTTCCACGAACCATCTTCATGCAAGGTACGTGTAGCAAAATGCCCGTTCATTTGACGGCCCGCAGAAGCTGGCTCTGCCACCACATCGGGGTTAGCATACAATTGGGCAAAAAACTCGGTAATGCTTAACATGCCGGTAGCAAACATAAAGGTTTGGTCTCGGTAATAGCCCGAACGCCAATCGCCGGCCTTAAATGCCTTAGCCATAGCCAACTGAGCAACCTCTTTCCCATCGCCAAAAATGCCAAACTTAGCTTTGCCGGTAAGCACTTCTTTTCTACCCAATAAACTAGCCTGACGGCTCTCATACGCTAGTTTATAATCCTGAATAACAACCTGCTTAAAATCATCAAAGCTAAGCTCAGAAGCATCAAAAGCTGTGGTTTCGGTTTGGTTTATTGCTGACATTTGATTTTTAACTTTGCACAAAAATAACAAATTATACGCTATGCGTAACTCTAGCGTTATAAGGATTGTTAAAATCCTTTTATGAATTACACAAATAGCTTATATTTGTGTATATATAATTAAAACAGATGAAAAAAATATTCTTTTTATTTACTCTTGCAACCTTATTTGTAGGATTAAGTGCCATGAGATTTCAGCAAGAAGCTGAATTTAAATTTGATAAAGAAACCTACGATTTTGGTAAAATTCCACAAGGAAAACCGGTTACTGTAGATTTCAAATTTACCAACATTGGCGAAGCGCCAATTATTATTACCAATGTAGAATCTACTTGTGGCTGTACCGTACCTAAATTCACCTCTACTCCTATTAAAAAAGGAGAAACTGGTGTAATTACTGTTACTTACAATGCGGCTGGGGTTATGCCATTCACCAAAGCAATCACCGTAAAGTCAAATGCTAAAACACCTGTAAAAATGTTATACATTAAAGGTGAAGTATTGGCTGCGGCTCCACCAAAACAATAATCTAAAAAAACATCTTATAAAAACCCCGTTGGAAACAGCGGGGTTTTTGTATTTTTGGACCATGCCTACAATCTCTCTTAAAGGAGTGCAGATACCTGCATCTCCCATTCGTAAATTAAGCCCATTTGCAGAACAAGCTAAAGCTGCCGGCAAAAAAGTATTTCATTTAAATATTGGCCAGCCCGATATTGAAACACCCGAAGTGATGCTCAATGCGATCAAAAATTTCGAGGAAAAGGTATGGGCCTATACGGCTTCTGAAGGTACCGCATCGTACCGAAAAAAATTAGCCGAATACTACAATAAACTACATTATTCCATTAAAGCAGAAGATATTTTAGTAACTAATGGTGGCTCTGAGGCCATCACCATTGCAATGCAAACCTGCTTAAACCCCGGCGATGAAATTATTATTCCAGAGCCTTTCTATGCCAATTACAATGGTTTTGCTTGCATGAGCGATGTGGTAGTAAAACCCATTTTATCTCATATTGAAAATGGCTTTGCTTTACCAGCCATTGCCGAGTTCGAAAAAGTAATTACGTCCAAAACAAAAGCCATTATTATTTGCAACCCGAATAATCCAACCGGCTATTTGTATTCTAAAGAAGAGCTAGAAGCTTTAAAAAACTTATGCTTAAAATACGATTTGTATTTATTTTCTGACGAAGCCTACCGCGAATTTTGTTATGATGGCCGCGAATTTATTTCGCCCATGCATTTAAGCGGTTTGGAAGAGCATGTAATCGTACTAGACACCGTATCTAAACGCTATAGTGCTTGCGGAGCTCGTTTAGGCTGTTTAATTACTAAAAACAAAGCGGTAATGGCTGCCGCATTAAAATTTGCACAAGCCCGATTAAGTCCGGCAATGGTTTCGCAACTAGCCGGCGAAGCAGCCATTGATACACCGGATTCTTATTTTGAAGCCGTAAATAAAGAATATACCGCCCGCAGAGATGTGCTGGTAAACAGACTAAACAACATAGAAGGAGTGTATTGCCCCAATCCGGGAGGTGCTTTTTATGTAGTGGCTCGTTTACCAATTGATGATGCCGATGCCTTCTGCGAATGGATGCTTTCTACCTTTAGCTATCAAAACCAAACCGTTATGATGGCACCAGCTACTGGTTTTTATAGTACTCCCGGAGCAGGTAAACAAGAAGTGCGCATGGCCTATGTACTTAATATTGCAGATTTAAATCTAGCCATGGACTGCTTAACAGAAGCTCTAAAAGTGTACCCAGGACGTATTTCATAAGTTTTCAGGAACAATCGGCTCTTTTCTTCGTATATTTGTACCTACATACGGGGTCGACCGGAATTGACAGGATGGCGGTAAGTATGTAAGCATGCAGCGCATTGTTAGTCTAGCGCTTTAATCTGAACTTTCAACCTATAATTGGCGAAAACAATTACGCCTTAGCTGCCTAATTTAGAATTAGCTCAGCTTTTGTCTCGTTTAACTTCTGTTTGGTAAGTTAAACACTAGAGGCATCGAACTACCAAACTAGCTTGTTTAGCGGTGTGATAACTAAGCGAAATAAAACACCTAAGGAAGACGGTATAGGTAAGCGGTTCACCTTCCCCTTCTCTACAATAAAAGAATTGCTAAGCATGTAGAAAGCGTAATTTGCACCATGTTTGGACGAGGGTTCGAATCCCTCCGACTCCACCACATTAAAAAAAGCCTCGAGTTTACTCGGGGCTTTTTTAATAGTAAATCCTAGAAGACACTCATCTACCTGATCTTCTCATTTTTTCGAAACAAACTGAGTTGAATTTTTGAAAAGTGTATCACACCAATGGGATTACACCTGCTTTAATCTTTTATTTAAGATACCCATACCCACATAGAGAACAGGCGAAATTAGAAACTCTTGAATACTTGATGTAAAGTCTTTCACTTCTTGTGAAACCATTCCTAAAAACCAATCGTACAGTCCTATAGATACTAAAAGAAATAATAGCGTGAGGTGTACAAAATGCCACAGATAAGACATCCAAGGGGGCTGTATACGACCGAGGTGATAAGATCCTATTAAATAAACCGAAATAGTAGTTGAAAATTTGATAACATGTCTTAGTTTTCGAGGTATTAATATGGTTGTATGAGACTCGATAAAAAAAAGATAATACAAAGTATATATGGCCAAAATAATAAATAAGCCAATCACCCATTTCGAATCAATCCATTTAAACATTCTTTTCAGCTAATCTGATGTCAATTTTTCTAGAAAACCATATCCACAACAAAAAAATAATGCCGTAAACTACTATTTTAAACACATAATGGTGCGCAAATTCAAAATATCTTGCTAGATATATTTGCAATTCTACTAATCCAAAGCAACGCAATACATTGGCTAAATGAAGAATAGGTATACCTATAGCTATGAAGAATAGCTTTCTGGAAATGCTTGCAGGCATACAGAGGAGAAAACCAACATACAAAACGAACAATTCTAGGCCATTGCATCCATCTGCAATATTCATTGATTTGTGGTTATGGAAATTTATCCTGGCAACATTATTCTCTAACAAAACTCCCTCGAAAAATTTAGTAGCAAGATAAGGATAAGAGGTAAATTCGTTAGTGTGGTGCACCCAATTTAGCAGAGCAACCGTTTGCCGACCCACCATATTAGTAAGAGGAGCGTCAATTAGTCGGGTCGGATGAAGATATATCCAATAAACAGACTTCCAAAGAAAAAAAAATAGCACACAGCGACTTAAAAACCTCCTTATTGGCTTAGGAATTTCAAAATACCGCTCTTTTAGAAATCCTATCAAGGGCTATTTAATTAAGAGTTTAGCTCTTTTTTCTGCTTAGTGCCTTTATAAGCATCTTTCATTTTTTTGGCACCGTAGCCAATGCCCGCTGCCATTAATAAGGAAACACCTCCATCAATTGGAACATCCTGTGTATCATCGCTACCACCACCTGGCTGAGCATAAAGGTTCACACTGAATAACAAAACAACTAAACAGCTGAAAAGATTTTTAGCTAGATACTTCATATTAAGATTTAATAATTTTCTTTCTGAAAACTTTTTTACCGCAAGAAAGTTCTACAAAGTATATTCCTTTAGGTAATTTATTGAGATTAATTTGTGCAGAGCCAATAGAAGCTGCTACCTTCTGAGTTAAAATTTTCTGCCCTGTCAAATCTGTAAGAATAATTGTAGCTGTATTCTCCGTCATTAAACGAGCATCCCATTTCAAATTACCCAATTCCACAACAGGATTTGGATATACAGTTAAGCCGTCAATTGGAGCTATTGTTGATACGCTACTTTGCTGAACAGCTTCCATTGATAACATATAGTTTGACAACTCTTTCTGAGAAGCATCAGGGGTAAAATCTACATCTACTACCGACTTTGATTTAATAGGTGTTTTTACTCCAGATGTTCTGTCAACTAGATAAAGTTGCTGGGGGCCACTAAATTGGGAGGCATCAATTCTCATTGTATATGTTTTAGGAGAGAGATTCCACATTTTAAGTGCCAAAGAGTCTGATTCACTAGACTTCACTAGTGATCGCCCTTCAAATGCAAGCATCTTACCTTCGCGAAGTAGTGCTAGATTTTCATCTAAATTGGTTAGTTTAACAGCGTCATCTACTCCAATTGCATCATTCCATCCATTGCCATACATTATTTTTACCGCATCGGCTGGCTGGCTCTCTAGATTTTCTTTTAAATAAAGAAGAACACTTATTGAATTACTTTGATCTGCTACAATGGGGTTGCTTATTTGGTCTTGCACCATAGGCGACGTAGAGAAAACACCTTTTCTTCCGTTATCCGTGTTTAATTTGTCACTCTCATTAAAAGTTAAACTCGGACTAGCTCCAGTAGTTTGAACAAAGATAGCCTGTCCGGGCTGAATATATCGATCGATAGCCGATGTACCAGCCGTTGTATAACCTGTATTGGTACTTGGGTTATAAATCCATGGCACAAAAGCCCCTCTATCATTACTCCCTCTCATATTAGGATCCCAAATGTAGTAGGTATTTGACACATTGCTTTTTGTTACAGTATGCCAATTAACGTATGACCAATAAGGATTGCCTACTAGCGCAAAGTCATTTGAAGATGAGGCTAAAACCACATTGGGATTTACGTTTGTTCCAGTGCCACTTGAATTGAAAACAGTTGTACATAAACAAGGAGTGCCGCTGGTTCTGAGTGTTGTTGAATCTGGTACAGGGGTATTGGTGCTCATATCGGTTGCACGGCTTCCTCTTACCAAAATTTTGTAACCCTTACCGAAATACAATGTAGCAGTGTTTGTATTTGCTGCAGCTATCCAATTTTGGGTAAGAGCGTTATAGGTATATAAACTTGAGTTTCCAGTAAGGGTTGCATCAAATCCATTAGCGCCTGTTTTGCTACCGGTAATATGGGTACCAAACTTGGCATTTGGGTTTAAATTATTAGCCAGTCCGGTTGCCGTATTGTTTACTCCTTCTTGCCAATTTGACTTAATGCTTGTTGTAGTATTTACCCCTGGAGATAGATAGCGGAATGCTCTTCTATTGCCTGGAATAAATCTTTCCGTTGTGATCGTCCCGCTAATGGTTGAACTTCCACAAGTTACCTCACCAATAATTCCCGCATATGAACTGGTATTTTTAAGCGTAAGGTTACTGTTAGTGGTTAGGGTACCTAAATTCAAAGTAAGCACACCCGTAATGTCCACACCATTTCCGGCTCCGCTAGTAATGCTTACGCCATTGGAATTATTAATTCTTAAATTACGGTATAAGCCCGAGCCTACCATTGTTTGGGCACTAGAACCATTTAACACTAATTCTCCTTGACCTATTATTTGACCATTATTAGTTACTGTACCTGTTACAGATAAAGTAACTGAGTTAGATATAGTTACCTTACCTCCACTACTACGCACTTCCAAACTTTTTACACTGTCATTAGAGGCAACAATAGGATAATTGGTTAACGAACCTGGTACAATGATGTTAAAATTGGCCGTAGGAACTAGATCAGTAGGATTCCAATTGGCCGCAGTGCTCCAAGAAGTATTGGAAGCCCCTGTCCAAATTAAAGGGTCATTATTATCAGCTATTGTACCCACCGCATAGGTACCAGAAATATTATCCACTTGTGAACTTCCCGTTCCGGTAAAGGCACCGGTATTAAGTATAAATGTTTCGTTTACTTCAGGTCTTGTGTCATCTGCCACAGCTATACGTAAACTAACACTGTTAACGTTGTATGCTACCGTAACACCCGAAGTAGCACTAACCCACTGAGAAGAACTGTTAAAATATTCAATGGAACCTGTAAAATCAGCGGCAGCGGTGGTAGTGTTGGTAATTGTAGGGGTAAAGCTTATGTTATCTCCACTTGCGGTACGAGATTTAGAGAAAACAAGCGAAAAGGTAACGTACGTTGCACTTGAAGACTCTGTTACGGTCGACGGATCTACCATGGATGCGATTACGTGGTTAGCCTGAACTGTTTTTAACGCATCTAATGCGGCATCTGGGCCTGAAGAGTTATAGCTTGGATCATCAGCTGCAAGATAACTACTTTCATAACTGGGCACCACCAATACATAATACTGGCTTCCACTTACGAAATAAAGTGCAGTTGTATTACCTGAAGTGGTAAACTTTCCAGTAATTTGGCCCGAAACTACATACTCAACCCCATTATTATTATATTCTAAAGTTCCATTTACATTATTTCCAGTTTTCGAATCAAAAAAAGTAGCCGCCTGAGAAACAAACTTAAAGCCAGAGCCCGAAACAGCAGCAATATTATCTAGCTTCTGCTCAGTTACTTTAGCATTGGTAGTCCATACTTTATTAAAAACTACTTCTTCATTGGCAAACAAGGTAGCAGAAAAAGTAAGCAGGCTTATAAAAGTCACAAAAAGTGATTTGTACATCGAATGGATCGTCATCTTTTAAGGATTTAGTAAAATAATGTTCCCCCACAAATATAATTATAGATTATTAGATATTCAAATTTAGTTAAGGAGCTGAATGCCTAGTATTTAGAAAAATGAAAAATCTACTATTCGACTTAAAAGTATATTGCTACTACTACATTACAAAAACGGACCCCAAGTAATTAGTTGCAAGCCAAATGCAATGGGCAAAAATAGCGTAATAGAAATAAGTTTAACTTAAAAAATTTGGGCCAAAAATATAAGTGGTTACCTACGGGGTAATATTGTAGGTAAATGAATTTTACACGCTTAGGAGCCCTTAAATAGGCGAAAAACAAACAGTGGACTCAGTAGTAGAGAAAAGTAATTTTACGAATTTTATCCCAACATGGAGTTAAGATATAGCTAACTAAGGCAATCGACACCAAATTTTTACTGCACTTTACGAAAGTCAATGATTAGCAGGAATAAAATGTTGAAAAATATTATTAAAAATCATGAGATATAATTTGCAATTGTTAGAATTAGCCGTAATTTTATACTTAGTGTAATCCAAACAATTTGCACTAATTAACCAATCAATTAACTAACAATAAATTACATGAAAAAAGTTTACTTCATGAAGCTTGGTCTTCTTGGCTTATTCCTGTTTGCTACCTTGTTAGCAGCAGCACAAACCGGAAGTATCAGTGGACGTGTTACGGATGAATCCAAACAAGCACTTCCGGGCGCTTCGGTATCTATTAAAGGTACTGGTAAAAGCACCTCAACTGATTCTAATGGTAATTTTAAATTAAGTGGAGTTAACAAAGGTACTGTAACCCTTACAGTAAGCTTTGTTGGATATAACTCTGCCGAAAAAACTGTAAACGTAACAGGCGACGTTCGCGTAGAGTTTTCATTGCAACCTAGCGCTGAAAGCCTTAACGAAGTAGTAGTGGTAGGTTACGGTACTCAAAAGAAGTCTGACTTAACTGGTAGTGTTACTAGCGTAAGTTCAAAAGATTTCGTTAAAGGACAGGTAACTACTCCCGAGCAATTAATTGCTGGTAAAGTAGCGGGTGTTCAAATCACCTCAAACGGTGGTGCTCCAGGTTCTGGTAGTACTATTCGTATTCGTGGTGGTGCTTCATTAAATGCAAGTAACAATCCATTAATCGTTATTGATAACGTTCCATTGTCGGAAAGTGGTGTTGCTGGTGCAGCTAGTGCCTTAGCATTAATTAACCCGAATGATATTGAATCATTTAACATCTTAAAAGATGCCTCTGCCACCGCTATTTATGGTTCTAGAGCTTCTAACGGGGTTATTATGATTACTACTAAAAAAGGAAGTACTGGCAAACCTACGTTTACCTTTAGCTCTCAGTCTAGTGTTTCACAGAACGTAAATACAGTAGATGTACTTTCTGCTCGTCAATTACGCGAAGCGGTAAACACCTACGGCACAAGTGCACAAAAAGCCTTACTAGGTTCTGCTAACACTGATTGGCAAGATGTTATTTATACTACCGCTTTAAGCACCGATAATAACTTAGGTGTTTCTGGTTCTTATAAAAACATTCCATACCGCATTTCTTACGGTTTCTTAAAACAAAATGGAACCTTAAAAACGGGTAGCTTACAGCGTAATTCAGTAGGCTTAAACTTAAGCCCTACGTTCTTTAACAATTTATTAAAAGTAAACTTAAACGTTAAGGGTTCTGTTAACAAAAGTAGATTTGCCGATCAAGGTGCTATCGGTTCTGCCGTTTACTTCGATCCAACTAAGCCAGTATACACCATTCCTGACAATTATGTAGGTTCATTTGGTGGCTACTATGAGTGGTTAGATCCAACAAATGCCACCACAGGTCTTGCTGCTTTAGCTCCAAGAAACCCATTGGCAATGTTAGAGCTTAAAAAAGATATCGGTACTGCAAAACGCAGCATTGGTAACTTAGAGTTAGATTTAAAAATGCCTTTTTTAACCGATTTACGTGCACATGCCAACATTGGTTATGATATTTCTCAAGGTACCGGTACTATCGTTATTCCTGAATACGCCGCCATGAGCTACAAACGCTACAATGCGAAAAGCGGTGTTAACAACGAATACAACCAAAAACGTACTGACTTATTGATGGAGTACTATTTAGCCTATTCTAAAGAATTACCTTCTATTGATAGTAAGTTAGATGTTGTTGCTGGTTGGTCTTACCAACAGTTTAAAACCAATAACAAAAACTTTGCCGATTATACTTACGACAAAACATTAATTCCTCAAAGTGTGCCTGCATTTGCATTCAACATTCCTGAAAATAGAATGTTATCTATGTATGGTCGTGTAAATTATGCATTTAAAGGTCGTTATTTAGTAACTGCTTCTGTGCGTAGAGATGGTTCTTCTCGTTTTGCTCCAGAAAATCGTTTTGCTATTTTCCCTTCTGCAGCTTTTGCATGGAAAGTATCTGATGAGTCTTTCTTGAAAAACTCTAAGGTAATTTCAGATCTTAAACTTCGTTTAGGATACGGTGTTACCGGTCAGCAAGAAGGTATTGGTAATTACGATTACTTATCTTACTATAACCTAAGCTCTGGTCAAAATATGTACCAATTTGGAAGTACTTTCTACAACATGTACGCTCCTGCTGGTTACTATGGTGCTCGTAAATGGGAGCAAACTGAAACCTACAATGCTGGTTTAGATTTCGCTTTATTAAACAACCGTATTAGTGGTAGTGTTGATGTTTATTTAAAGAAAACATCTGACTTGTTAAATACTATTCCACAGCCTGCTGGTGCCAACTTTGCTAACCAAGTGGTAGCAAATGTGGGTAACATGGAAAATAAAGGGGTTGAGGTAAACTTAAACGGACAGGTAGTTCGCAAATCGAACTTTACTTGGGATTTAGGATTTAACACTACTATTAACAAAAACACCATTACCAAATTAGACATTGTTCCTAATGTTAATTCAGCTGGAAACAGATTTGGTGGCATTGCTGGTGGTGTGGGTAATACCATCATGATTAACTCAGTAGGTTATAACAGAGGTTCATTCTTCGTTTACCAACAAGTATACAATGCTGCAGGTAAACCTATTGAAGGTTTATTTGTTGACAGAAACGGTGATGGTACCATTAATGAAAAAGATTTGTATCAGTATAAAAATGCAGATCCGAAGGCCTTCTTTGGCTTAACTTCTAATTTTACTTATAAAAAATGGAATGCTGGTTTTATATTAAGAGCTAGCATTGGTAACTACATGTATAACAACGTGTACAGTGACCATGGTAAATACACCTCTATTTCTAGCTTGTCTACCTATTTAGGTAATGCTTCTGCAAACTACTTAGAAACTAAATTTAATGGAGTTACTGGTGGTGTTAATCAATTGCAGAGTGATTACTACGTACAAAATGCTTCTTTCTTAAAAATGGATAACCTAAATGTTGGTTATAACGTAGGGCAGGTATTAGGCAACAAAGCTAACTTACGTGTAAATGCAAGCATTCAAAACGTATTTACGATTACTAAATACAAAGGTTTAGATCCAGAAATTAGTGGCGGTATTGACAATAATTTCTACCCAAGACCTCGTATTGTGTCTTTAGGTGTAAACCTTGATTTTTAATCAGCATAGAATTTAAAGAATTAGATAT
>JBJTNJ010000029.1:0-3505 GCA_046074005.1 Sphingobacteriaceae bacterium | reverse complement strand
GGGTGATGTAGACTTGGCTTGGAAAATACTTTTGGTTTAAGGAGTAGTTACTGCTACAGGGATTACTTTTCCGTTAAAGAATTTATGCCCTGTTAGTGCAAAATCGGCAATGTATTTACCCATCTCAAAAGCCATTACCGGTGATTCGTAGCCTGGAAATGCTTTTTCGAGCATTTCGGTTTGTGCCGATCCTAAGGCCAAACAGTTTACGCTAATTTTTTGCTCTTTAAATTCTTCGGCCAAGCACTCGGTTAGGGTATGTAATGCGGCTTTACTTGCCGAGTAGGCCGCTAATCCCGGGAATTTGGCACTCCCCTGAAAGCCACCCATGCTGCCTATGTTTACAATATGGCTAGGTGACTGCATAAGTGGCAAAAGGCCCTGTATAAGGCGTACATGCGTTAGAAAGTTGCTTTGTAGCATGTCTACAAAATCCAATTCGTTGCTTTGCTCAAAAGACTTTACTTCCAAACTTCCGGCATTATTAATTAACACATCGAGGTGGCCAAACTGTTGCGCAATAAAAGGTTTTAGTCCTTGTTCAATATCATCGTTTACTAAATCAAACTGCACCGGAAATAAAGTACATTCGGGGTTTAAGCCTTTTGCAATTTCCAACAAACGACTCAATTTATCGGCAGAGCGTGCCAAAGCAATCACCTTATTTTCTGATTTTAAAATGAGTTCTAAAACGGCTTCAAAGCCCACGCCACTGCTGGCACCGGTAAGTAGTATGTTCATATTAGTTTAATTGGCTTACCGGATATTTAATAATGTATAAGCCATCGTGTATTAATTTGCTGTATTCGGGTTCGGTAGAAGCTTTGCTTTCTAAATAGGTTCTAATTTCTCGTGCCAAAGGAGCATTTAGTCTCTTTAGCTCTAAGAGCTCTAAAATTTCTAGGGCGCATAGCCAATCTTCGCGGTAGTTTGCTTGCAAGTTTGCCCAAATTTCTGCTAAAGCTTCGTAGTCGCTGTCACTTTCTCTGCATGCTCTCACCTTTTTAAATAGGTTTTGGTAGGCCAGCGTAAATTTGTCGTGTGTTGGGTGATAGGTGTTAGTGCTAGAAACTAAGGCAATTTCGTCAAAAGCGTCTTTATCTGCAGCACCATTATATACCGAGATGATCTTTTCCCCAACGGCCATGTCAAAAATGCCCCATTCGGGTTTAAAATAGATACTTCCCTTGCTGTCGCTGAGGGTACACTTGCTAAAACTAATGAGCAGTAATTTGCCTTCTTTTCGGAGCAAACTTTCTACTCTTCCTTGTACACGAAGCCCATTTTCAAAGCACAATTCGCAAGTAGTAGTTGGAATGATACCTATTTCGGCTAAATCCGAATCAGAATAGTCTTCAAGAGATTTTTTACTTCCTTTGAGCTTGCCCACCGGCGAAGAATAGCCCTCTGCGTGATAGCTTTTTCCATGCCCGTCTAATTGGATATTGTTAAAGGCCAAAGCACTTGGTCCAGTGGTTTTAATAAAGGTAGTCTGGTTATCTAAATCTATGCCTACATCGGTAAATACACCGCTTACTTGCAGCCCAGAGCTAAATACTGCGGTACATGGATTTTTGCATTCAATGGCTTTGAGTACACTTTCTGTGCCTCCTTTTCTAAAAGCCATGGTATCTGCAAAAGCTTCCAAAACGTCAATTAAATTTTGGAAAGTGGGCGTTACAAACAGCTGTGGTTGCTCTTTCGTAATATCGAAAGCATAGTTTACGGCATCTATCGTGTACGCTATTTTTTTTACTTCCGGTTTCATGCAGCTAGCACTTTCACCGATAGAGGATAACAGACCGGCACCGTAAATTTTGGGATCTTCTAAACTACCAATTAATCCGTACTCTACTGTCCACCAATGTAAGCGACTCAATAAAGCCATTTCCGAAGGTTCTCCAAGATTTTTTTGGCAAAAAGCCACCTCTTTTTCAGCTTTGGCTATGGCGGCTACATCGGCTTCGGGCATCTCTTTTAAGATAGATAAGCGCCTAATAGCCTCGTAGAGTTCGAAATCTTTGGAAGAAAAGATGGCTTTGGCACCAATAGACCCAAAATAACTCAGGTATTGGTTATAATCTTTGTCGCCAATAATAGGAGCGTGACCCGCCGATTCGTGTATAATATCGGGGGCAGGGGTGTATTCAATATGATTTAACTGACGAATATCGGCTGCAATAACCAATACTCTATACGCTTGGTATTCCATAAACGCCACCGGCGGAATAAATCCATCAACAGTTACGGCACCCCAACCAATTTGGCCAAGAGCATCGTTCATTTCCTGTAAGTTTGGGATTTTTTCGATACTTAAACCAGCTTGCTCTAGGCCTGGGATATAGGGATAATAGGCTACATTTTTAAGATAGCTATAATTTTGGCGCATTACATAGCGCCACACTGCATGGTCAACTGCGGTGTAATGCTCATAGTGTTGCGCTACAATAAACTGCTTTAAATGTTTAGGTAGACTGGCAACTTGCGGATTGTTAAAATCGTTAAAATCGCTCATGTAGCTAGGCTCTTAGTTGCTACTAAATTACGGCGATTGGCGCTCTAAAGCAAGTCGCTTTGCCGTTTTTTTTACTTCGTGCCCTTGGCACTTTCAGACACCTTAAAGGTGTAATTTTTTTGAGAAAAATAGCTAAAAATGGCTAGTAAAACGGTAGTAATGGTTTTGGCAATGGTAGGGTAAAATGCCAATACCTCCACCATGAGTTTAATAAGTACATAGTTTAGAAAAATGTTTAGACCTACAATGCTGCCATAGCGTAGTAGTTGTACCCTCCCTCTTAAATCAGATTGAGTAAAAACTAGGTATTTGTTAAGCAAAAACCCTAGCGGGAAGGTGATACTTAACTCAATAATTAAGGCACTTATTGGACCGCTAATGGTAATAAAGGGTAGCACAATAGGCTGCTGTTTTAGAATGAAGTTATAGGTGACAAAGTAAATAAGAATGCCCATTGCAGCTGTTCCGCCACCGGTAATTGCATACCTAAAAGTTGCTTTCGGAATCCATTTTGCAACCGGCTTGTGAAAAAAATCAATAATTTGTAGTAGAAATGACCGCATATTAGTTTGCCATTAATTGGTTATGAATCATGCGGTTATTGTATTGTTGAATAAACGCTTTTAGTTTTTTCTCTAGCTCGGCTTGTTCTGAAATTTTGCCTACGAGATTTACTTTGAGTAATCGATCTGTTTTGTAGTGATAAATGGCACTTGTTTTATCGCCATCGTTTACCAATAAATCATCTTTCCAATATAAGCGGTAAGAGCCGTCGTTATTATTTACTTCAAAGCGTTCGTTGTTAGGGGCAAGTGCATCAAACCCAAAAGCGAAATAGGGCTTATTGTAGTTTAGAATACCTAATACGGTGGGCATAATATCAATCTGTTGTATCGATTTTTCTTCCATACCTTTTAAATTTCCAGCAGGATAATAGAACAAAATAGGCACCGAATAATAGCCTAGGGTAGTTTGGTATTCAGGAAGATA